>DASXFX010000082.1:0-49771 GCA_036489375.1 Binataceae bacterium (SeqCode)
GTACGCGTTGGCAGCGAACGGATTTTCGATGGCGCACCGTCAGCACAGGACCTTATCGCGCGCGCGGATGGGCTCCGGCAGGAGGCCCAGATAGTAGTGTTCGTGGCTATCGACGGCCGGCCCGCCGGACTAATCGGGATCGCCGACCCGATCAAAAAATCGACGCCGGCGGCGCTCGCGGAGCTACGGGCGGAAGGGGTTCGGGTGGTGATGCTGACTGGCGACAGTCGCGCGACGGCGGCGGCGGTGGCGCGCCAGCTTGGAATTGACGAAGTCGAAGCTGAAGTGATGCCACAGGACAAGGCCAACGTGGTCAAGCGGCTGCAGGCTGAGGGGCGGGTCGTCGCGATGGCGGGAGACGGCGTCAACGATGCTCCGGCGCTCGCACTGGCGACGGTCGGAATCGCGATGGGCACCGGCACCGACGTCGCGATGCAAAGCGCGGGCGTGACGCTGGTCAAGGGCGATCTGATGGGTATCGTGCGCGCGCGCAAACTGAGTCGTGCGACCATGCACAGCATCCGGCAAAATCTGTTTTTCGCCTTCGTGTACAATGTGGTCGGGGTGCCGATCGCGGCGGGCGCGCTCTACCCCTGGTTCGGGCTGCTGCTCAACCCGATGTTCGCGAGCGCCGCGATGAGTGCGAGTTCGATTTCCGTGATCATGAATTCGCTGCGTTTGCGCAAGGTCACATTGTGAGCGCGATCGGTTAATCTCAATGGTGAGTTCGCAGGCCTGGTGGAGCGGCGGTTGAGGCGGAGAAGTTGACGGCGATGTCATCAAAGGTTTCTTCCAATGCGGTTCCCGGTGTCGCGCCCGAAGTTTCGTCCGATTCCGCGGCGCGGCTGGCGCGGATTCCCGCGACAGTAAGCCATATCCATCTGATTGGGGTGGCGGGATCTGCGATGGCGGCGTTGGCTGGAATGCTCTCAGCGCGCGGTTATCGTGTTACCGGTTCGGATAATCAGCTCTACGAGCCGACCGCCTCGCTATTGCGGGCGTTGCGGATCGAGATCCGCAATTCCTACGATGCGGTGAATCTGGTTCCCGCACCCGACTTGGTGGTCGTTGGCAATGTCGTTCCGCGCGCGAATCCGGAGGCGCAGGCGCTGCTCGCGTCGAGTATTCCGTACGTCTCGATGCCCGAGGCCTTGTGGCATCTGTTTCTGCGCGATCGGCGCGTCCTGATGGTCGCGGGCACTCACGGCAAAACGACTTCGACCGCGATGATGGCGCACGTACTCGAAGCGGCCGGACGCGATCCTTCGATGCTGGTGGGCGGCGTCGCGCGCGATTTCGGCACCAACTATCGGCTCGGTAATGGCGGCGATTTCGTTATCGAAGGCGATGAGTACGACACCGCGTTTTTCGACAAGGGGCCGAAATTTCTCCACTACCGTGCTGATGGCGCGATCATCACCGCGGTGGAATTCGATCACGCCGACATCTATCGCGATCTCGATCATGTCAAGTCGTCGTTCCGCGCACTGGTCGCGCAAATGGATGCGACGCGGGTGATCGTGGCCTGCGCCGATTTCCCCAACGCACTCGAAGTCAGCGCCGAGGCGCGTGCACGCCGTCTGACCTTTGGCCTCAAGTCGGGCGAGTATCGCGCGACGAATATTGATATTGGCGCTGCGGGCGCGCGCTTTTCGATCGAGCGGGGCGATCGCGGAGCGCGGGTTGCGAGCGATCTGGAATTGCCGATCGGCGGGCGCATGAACGTCGCCAACGCGCTCGGAGTATGGCTGTTGCTGCGCGAATTCGGACTGAGCGAGGACCAACTCGCGCACGGGCTCAAAACCTTTGGCGGTGTGAAGCGGCGGCAGGAGATCGTCGGGGCGGCGCGCGGCATCACGGTCATTGACGATTTCGCGCATCATCCGACCGCGATCGGCGTTACGCTCGAGGCTATCGCCGAGCGCTACGCGGGTCGCCGGTTACTCGCTGCGTTCGAGCCGCGATCGAACACTGCGCGCCGCAGCGTGTTTCAGCAGGGCTTTGCCGCCGCCTTCGATCGCGCTGCGCGGGTTTATCTAGGCGCGGTTTACTTCAAGGAGAACGATCCGATTCCGTCTGCCGATCGGCTGGATACCGAGATGCTTGCAGCCGCCATCACGGCGCGTGGCCCGGTGGCCGCCTCGTTTGCGACGACCGACGCGATTCTCGAACATATAGTGGCCGATGCGCGATCGGGCGATGTCGTGGTCTGTATGTCCAATGGGCCTTTCGACGGACTTCCGCAGCGCCTGGTCGCCGCGCTGAGCGCGGGCGGTTAAGCATAGATTTTGCGCGCAGCCTGACACCCGGCCG
The DNA here is from genome assembly GCA_036489375.1 of Binataceae bacterium (SeqCode). Taxonomy (GTDB): domain Bacteria; phylum Desulfobacterota; class Binatia; order Binatales; family Binataceae; genus JADMIL01. The sequence continues at coordinate 2,314 of DASXFX010000082.1, forward strand.
CCGATCACGCATCGGGAAGGAGCAGGGACTCGCAGCGGCGTTCCTTCTCAATGACGATCGGCCAGCTGGCGCAAAACTTCGTCCAAATCGACCTCTCCAATAGACGGGCGGATGAGGTCCGCGTCGCGGAGGTCGTCGGCGCTTGCAGTCTGGCATAACGCGAGCACTCTCATTCCCGCCCGCCGCGCAGCCTCGATTCCAGCCGCCGTATCCTCGACCGCCAGGCATTCGGCCGCGACGATCGACGGACGCGGTCGCAGCATAAAGCCCAACCGGCCCAGCGCCGTAAGGAAACCGTCCGGCTCGGGTTTGCCGCGCGCGGTATCCTCCGCGGCGATGATATCGACGAACAGATCGCGCAGGTTGGCGCGTCGCAGTATGGTTTCAGCTTCGGCGTGCAACGTGCCGGTGACGAGAATCAACGGAAAGCGCTCGGCACATCGCCGCACGAAATCCTCCGCGCCCGGAAAGAACACGTCGCGTTGCGCGATCATCGCGCCGTAAACTTTTGCCTTGAGCTCGATCAGCCTGGCGATGGCCGCCTCGCTGGCTTTCTGGTCGTGCTCGCGCAGCAGCGTGGCGAAGCAATCGTGATCGTTGAGCCCGATCAGGCGCGAGAAATAGTCCTCGCGCGGTATCTCGATACCCGCGGAGCGCACCACTTCGTTGAATGCCTCGAAGTGCAGTGGTTCGGTGTCGGACAGGGTGCCGTCGAGATCGAATGCGATGGCGCGAATGGCCATGAGATCAGTCGCTCCCCGTGCCGCAACCGGAGGAGGAGAGTAATGGGACGCCGCTGCTCCGAAGGTCACGCATAGCGGGCGAGGATCGGTATTATCTCGTGTTGCGGTGCGCCGCCGCTGATTTCGGCGCGGCCGTCTTCGATGGTCATGTCGAGTTCGCTGCGCACGCCGAACTGGCCGGGCAGATAGATGCCCGGTTCAACCGAGAAGCACGTGCGATCGATCAGCATGCGATGGTCGCGGGTTTCGAGCGAGTCGAGATTGCAGCCAGTGCCATGAACCTCGCGTCCGATGGAATGGCCGGTGCGATGGACGAACTCATCGCCGTGGCCGGCCGCTTCAATCACGCTGCGCGCGGCGCGATCGGCTTCTTCGCCGCTCACCGGACGGCCTTCACCGACGCGGCTCTGGATGAGTGCGACGGCTGCATCGCGCGCATCGGCGACGACGCGAAAGATGCGCGCGTGAGCGGCGTCCACGCGGTCGCCGACAGAGCCCATCCAGGTCAGATCGCCGTAGATCGAATCGGCGTCGCGCTCCTTGGCGAACAGATCGATCAGAACCAGGTCGCCGTGGCGAATCGGCGTATCTTTCTCCTCCAGCGGGCTGAAGTGCGGGTTGGCAGCATTGGCGTTGACCGCGACGATGGGCGCCTCGTCGGTGTGCAGATTGTGCGCGGCGATACGGCCGAGCACGAACTTCTGAATGGTGTACTCGGTGCACGGGAGATGGCCGCGCACGCGCCGCGAAATCTCGGCGAAGCTTTCGTTGACGATATCGCGCAAGCCGGCGGCCGCACGGCGATGACCCGCGAGTTGCGCGGGACTTAGCACCGCCTCGAAGCGCTGGATCAGATCGGCGGCGGTAACTACCTCAACCCCCATCGAGCGCACCAGTTCGACCGTGCCGGCATCGACGCGCGAGACATACGGGATAGCGCATGCGGGCGAGTAGTTCATCGCGATGCGCCGCCGCCCCTGCATCAGGCCGGTCAGCGCGGCAATCATCTCGCGCTCGGATCGATAAACGATGCGCCGAGCCGTGGCGAGCGCGTCGAGCCGATGCGCTTCGACCGCCGAGACGATCGCGCAGGGCTCTCCTACGGCAGGGATGAAGAAGAACCAGCGCCGCGACGTGATCCCTTTTTCAGGAATCCCCAGGATGCGATAGGCGAGCGGATCGCTCAGGCGAAAATCGTAAAAGAGCCATCCGTCCAGTGAGGCTTCGACGAGGGCTGCGGCGATTTCCGGGATTCGCGACATCAACCACTTCTCGGAGCGTGTTCGGTTCGGTCTGCCATGGAATTATGACCCCGCGGCCGCGACCACCGGCTTGAAACGTTCGCCCCAGATATGGACGCGCCCGGCGTCGATTCGCACCATCGGATTTTTGTCGAAGCCCAACGTCATCGTGCGGTACTGCGGATACTTGTCGCGCAGATTGCGCAACGCGAGCATGTACTCGTTCGCATCCTCGACGACGTGCCCCGCACCATGAACGAGCACGTAAGCGAGACACGACCAATCTTCCTCGTAGTGATCGACAATCAGGGCGACCTGAGGGTTTCCCGCGAGATTGCGCATCCGTTTGAGGCCGGTGCCGGTCATCCGCTTGGGCTTTTCGTCGATGATGAAGTAGAAATGCGCGGCGCCGTCGTACCAGAAGCATAGCGGCACGTTGTGCGGCACGCCGACGGCGTCGGCGGTCGCGAGGTGGGCTACCCGCGCCAGCTTCAAGAACTCGCTAACACGATCGTCGTTAAGGGGCTTCAGTGAAGACTCCGCCATTGCGACACCCGGGCTCGCATCAGGTAATGCGAGATTCAATATCTTCAAGAATGTCGCGCCGCATCGGATTACTCAAGTACATTGTGTGCGCGTTGAGCCGAGGAAGAACGATTGCCGCACGGGTTCATCGTTCCTCACCGAAGAGAAAAATCGACAAGGCCAACAGCGCAAAGATCACGTTTGGCGTCCAGGCCGCGGCCATCGACGGGATTATCCCTGAACGGCCCAGCGACGAGGTCAATCCGAAAGCCAGCCAATAACCGAAGCCAATGCCGATCGCGAGGCCGAAGCTCCGTCCGAGACTGAGGCTGCGCGGCATCGGATCGAGGCTGAGGGCGATGCCCAGCGCGACCATGATCAGGCACGACAGCGGCATCGCGTACTTCAGGTCGCGATCCACCATATAGCCGCCGGGATCGAGGCCCTTGTCGCGCAAGTCGGCGATATAGCGGTCGAGGTCCCAGAGGCTGAACTCTTCCGGATCGAGCAGTACGAGGTTGAGGTCGGATGGCTTGACCGACTGTCCGAGCACCAGGTGGGTATCGGCGGTCGCGACCTTACCGTTCTTGTCCAGCGAATATTGGGTGAGCTTGGCCGGAACCCATGACTGCCCGTCCCATTGGGCGGTATCGGCGTGAACGATGTCGTGAAGCGCATAATCGGACCCGAGCAAGTACATCGTGACGCCATGCAGAGTCTTTGAACGCGCATCGTAGCGATCCGCCGAGAGGAAACCGTTGCGGACCCGCACCCACGTCCGCTGGGCGAAGAATACGCCGCGAATCTCGCGCTTCTTGAGCTCGACTTCGTAAAGGTAACGCGCCTGTCGAGTGGATAGGGGTACGACCGTTTCGCTCAGGGCGAAATTGAAGAGCGAAATCAGGATCGCGACCGCCAGCACTGGCACCGCCATTTCGAGCCGGCTGATCCCCAATTGCTGACAGGCGAGGACTTCGCCCGAGCGATTGAGCAGGGCGAATCCGAGCAGCACGCCGGCCAGGCACGCCACCGGCAGTAGTTGCGAGACGATCAGCGGGATCTTGAGGGCGAAATACTCGAGTCCGAGCAGGCCGAAGCCGCCGTAATGAACCAGGTCGTTGAAGCGATCGAAGACATCGCCGATCAGATAGGCAACCGTGAACGCGCCCAGGCAAACCAGGAAGGGGCCGAAGAACTGAGCGCCGAGGAAGCGATCCATCGTCGGCGACAGGCGTGGACGACCGCTCATGCAGCCTCCTTCCAGCGCCCGTAGCGCTCGACCATCTCCCACAGCACGTCGGACGGTCCGCGGCCCTGATCGCCGCGGTCCGCAGCGCTGCGCATAAACAACGAGACCGCCAGAATGGCGAAGACGAAATCGGGCAGGCTCATCGCGACGAACGGAGGAAGGCGGCCGCGCATCGCCAGGGCCTCGCCGGCCCGCATCAGTGAGTAATAGAGAAAGAAGAGCGCGATCGCGACGCCGAAGCGCTCCGACTGGCCCCCGCGCGCGGGCTTCAGTCCCAACGGAATGCCCAATAGCCCAAACAGTACCGTGGTGAACGGCAGCGTGAACTTGCTCGCGAGCTCGGTCTCGGCGCCGAAGTCCGGCTTGCCGGCCGCGCGCCCCTTGGCGACTTCCGCGCGCAGGGTGCTGTAGCTCATCTCCTCGGGATCGCGGTCGCCCAGTTCAAGCTCGGCCTCGGGATGTACGTTGAGGTCATAGATGCTGTAGCTAGTGACGTGGGTCGTGTCTTTGGCTGCCTCCAAGCCGAAGACCGATCCGTCGTAGAGCCTCAAGGTGATCGTCCGATGGGCTCGATCGGGTACGATGATCCCGCTCTTGCCGATGATCGTGTTCTGCTGCGAAGGATTGCGGGCATCCGAGATCATCACGCCGTGCAGGACCTCGTCCTTTGACGAGATATGGTCAACATAGATCACGAGGCCGGGAAAATTGCGGTTGAAGACCTTTTCCTTGAGGCCGGCGGACGATCGCGTCTGGGTCAGCTCGAAGAGCTGGTCGCGCAGATGGCTGTTGGCCCAAGGCCGAACCGAAAACGACAGCCAGCTCGAAATCGCCCATATCATGAACGCGAAGCCGAGCACCGGCAGGGCGAGCCGATAAAGGCTCATGCCGCAGGCGCGCGCCGCGATCAGCTCGCGATCTCCCGACATGCGGCCAAAGCCCATCAACACGCCGAGCAGCACCGCCATCGGGAACGTCAGTTCGAGGAAAGCGGGCATGATGTAGCCGATCAGGCCCGCGACGTCGGCGAGCGAGACGCCGCGGTTGACCACCATTTCGGTCAGCTTCAAGAGGCGTCCGGTGACGAGTGCGAAGGTCAACAGCCCCACGCCGAGCGCAAATGGGGCGACGACTTCGCGCACGATGTAGCGATCGATGATGGTTATCCGCGGTATTCGCACTGAAGTAATGCGCGTTGGCGCTGAGGTTCAAGTGTAGATTGCGCGCGCTCCGAAAGAAACTTTGCCGGGCGCGATTCATCGAAGAAGCGACGCTCGCGGTCTAGACGGATGCACAAGCCTGCGTGGTCGGGATATGATCGATGGCGATGGAGAAGCCACCGCGTCATCCGCCGCACCCGCGCCCTCCCCGTCGTGCGGGGCGGCCCCACGAGTCCGGGCCGCCACCGTTGGCGATGGGTTCTCGGCCACGAGAACCCATCGCCAACGGCGCGCCGCATCAAGGCCAGGGCCGCAACCAACGTAGCGGCCCTGGCCCGCGGCACGGTCGCGACGATCGTAACGAAGGCGACCCGCGGCACGCCCGCGATGAGCGCGGCTCCCGTAACGACCAGCGGCCGCGGGACGAGCGCGGTGTAGGTGACCCCCGCAGCCCGCGCGACGGGCGTAACCAGGCTGGACCTCGGCACGCCCGCGACGACGGGCGTCCGCGTGAGGACTTGCGACCGCGCGATGACCGTAATCAAGGCCGCCCGCGGCAGGCTCTCGATGAGCGGCGCTCGCGCGACGATCGTCCGCGGGACGAGCGGAGGCCGCGGACGATGGACGCGCCGGCTGGCCGTGACCTCATTTTCGGGGTGGAGCCGGTACGCGAGCTGATCGGCGCGGCGCCGGGTGCGATCCGGGTGCTCTACGTCAAGGCGGGCGGCGAGGCGCGCTTCGCCGCCGAGATCGACGGCGCACGCACGCAGGGCGCCAACGTCATCCGGGTATCGGATGACGAGCTCACGCGGATGGCGGGCTCCGAGGCGCGGCATCAGGGGCTCGTCGCGATTATGCGCGAGTATCAGTATGCCGCCTTCGAAGACGTGGTCGCGGAGGCTCACGATCCGCTGCTGGTGATCGACGGGGTGACCGACCCGCGCAACCTCGGTGCAATCATGCGATCGGCCGAGTGCGCCGGAGTGCGTGCGATAGTGATCGCGCGCGATCGGACCGTGGGTATCACACCGATCGTCGTCAAGTCGTCTGCGGGCGCGTGGGTGCATCTGCGAATCGCGCGATGCGGCAACGTCGCGCAGGCGCTGGCCGGGCTCAAGGCAGCGGGCTACTGGGTGGTGGCGCTGGCGCCTGAGGGCGAGCTTTCGATCTATCAACTGGATAGCTCGCGGCGGCTGGCCTTTGTGCTCGGATCGGAGGGGCGCGGAGTGCGCGAGATCGTCAAGAAGAACTCGGACTTCATCGCGAATATTCCGATGCGCGGCAGGATCGAATCGCTCAACGTTTCGGTGGCTGCGGCGGTCGCGCTGTTCGAGGTCGCACGTCGCCGCGAGGCCGCGCGCGCGTCTTAGCCGGAGGGTCGGGCGCATCAGGTCCGGTGCGAGAAAATGGGTTCGTTTCATCAAATTTTTCGAGCGAAGCCATCCTGGGGGACAGGCGGCGGTGGGTTTAGAAAAGCGGGAGCTGCTACATACAGCGATTTCAACCCTACAGATAGTATAGCTGAGTTCGCGTTCCAGATCAAATAACGGAGTCCTTCGCGAGCATAATTCGAGCAGTCCGCGGCGACGCGGGGCTGCGCCGTTGCGATGAGGTTCGCAGCGCAGCACAGTGCGTGATCCGCAGCGGTGTAAAATCGAGTATGCCCAAGCCTACGAGGCAAAGTATGTTTGCAATCGTATGCGTGACACGGGCCGATGGGGCAAAGTGCTTTTGCAGTCGCGGCGAAGCGGGGCTGCGCCGTTGCGACAACGTTCGCAGCGCAGCGCGGTGCGTGATACGGGCCGATGGGGCAAAGGGTGTTGCATTCGCAGGGATGAACCGGGCGCGACCGGGAGGAGCGCTCAGAGCCGTGTGCGCGGAGGCGGGCAGAGCGTTTGCAGCCGCTGCCGAGCGGGACTATGGATCGCCCATCTGCCAGAGCGGACGAGGCGACAATGGATTACGACGATATCGTAGTTGGGGCGGGTTCCTCGGGAGCAGTGCTCGCGGCGCGGTTGAGCGAAGACGCCGGCCGCAACGTGATGCTGGTGGAAGCGGGCGCCGACTATCCAGCAATCGAACAGACTCCGTCGGACTTGCTGCATACCTGGATTTCGGCCGGACCGCACGATTGGGGGATGGTGGCCAAGGCCACCGCCGATCGCGAGATTGCGTACCCGCGCGGCAAGGTTACGGGCGGCTGCTCGGCCGTCAACGGACACATAGCGCTGCGCGGCACGCCGGCGGATTTCGACGAATGGGCGGCGTGGGGCAACTCCGAGTGGGGCTTTTCGAAGATCCTGCCGTTTTATCGCAAACTCGAAAATGACCGCGATGCGCAGGGCGATTTTCACGGGACCAGCGGGCCGATATGGATCGAACGGCCGCGCGCTGAAACGTGGCAGCCGATAAATCGCGCGTTCAATGACGCCTGCCGCGATCTCGGCTACGCCGAAGTCTGGGACCATAACGACCCGCGATCGACCGGGGTCGGACCGTGGCCGCGAAATCGGCGCGAGGGTATCCGGATATCCACCGCGATCGGTTATCTCAACCCCGCACGACATCGGCTGAACCTGACGATCCGGCCGTTTACCAATACCCGCCGCGTAGTGGTCGAAGGCGGCCGTGCGGTCGGAGTCGAGGTCGAGTGTGGGGGGGTGGTGCAGACGATTCGCGGACGGCGCGTGACGCTCTCGGCCGGCGCGATCAATTCGCCGGCGATTCTGCTGCGCTCGGGGATCGGGCCGCGCGCCGAACTGGCGGCGCTGGGGATCGCGTCCGTCGCCGATATTCCAGGCGTCGGACGCAACCTCGCGGACCACGTGCTGGTTCCCGTCGTCGCCAATCCGGTGCCGGGCATCGAGCACGATGCGCAAGTCACGAACCCGATCGGAATCCGCTACACCGCGAGCGGGTCGAACGAGTTCAACGACATGCAGATGTACATCTTCAACTTTTTCGACAAATCGCTGTGGGTCGGCTCCGAACTGGACCTGCCAGTCCCGAGTATCGCAGTGACGCCGGGACTGCAGCGTCCGCTCGCGCGCGGCCGGGTCAGTTTGCGCAGCGCCGACCCCAACGAGGCGGCGGTTATCGATTTAAACTACCTGGGCCATCCGGAGGATATGCGGCGGATGGTGGACGGCGTGCGGATCGCGTGGCGGCTGATGAACAGCAAGCGCTTTGCCCCGTTCGTCAAGGATTTCGTCGGTATAACGCCCGCAGTGATCGAGTCGGACGCTGCGACCGCCGATTTCGTGCGCAACAATTGCGGAACTATTTACCATCCGACGAGCACGGCCAAGATGGGGCCGGATTCCGATCGCGAAGCCGTGGTCGATCAGTATTGCCGCGTGCGCGGAATCGAGGGATTGCGGGTGGTGGACGCGTCGGTGATGCCGAATATCGTACGCGCCAATACCAACCTCACCTGTATCATGATCGGTGAGCGCGCAGCGGAGTGGATGCGGGCGGAGGGGTAGCCGCAGAAAGAAAGGAAGGATTTTGTGAAACCTTAGATTCTTTGTTTCTGCGCACCTCGCAGACTCGTTAGCTCGGCTCGCGAGCTCGCCTGGTGTGAAGGTTTCACACTTCCCACAGTGATAAAGCTCAGGGACATTGGGCGATTGTCGGTGAAACCCGTCATGTTTGGTTAGCCTCGTTTGTGAGATCTGGAACTGATCCAGGGATTAAAAAGTTGCTGGGCGATTCCGCGTTAGAGACAGTTTTAGCTATGCAGCCATGAATTGCAGTGCGACGAACAGCGTCTGATCGAGAGGCCTTTCGCAAGCGGCTGAGGGATTACGATGGCGAACTACGATTACGACGTAATTACAGTGGGCGGCGGAATCGGCGGCGCGTCGATCGCGAAGGCGCTCGCGGAGAAGGGCTTGCGCGTGCTGGTGACGGAGCGCGAGGAAAGCTTCAGGGATCGTATTCGGGGCGAGTGGCTCGCGCCCTGGGGCGGCGCCGAGGCGCAGATGCTCGGGCTCTACGATTTGCTGATCGAGAAATGCGCGCACCCGCAGCCGTACTTCAATTTCGGCGGCTTCATGCGCGATCTGAGGATCACCACGCAGCAGAAGTTGCCGGCGCTGACCTTCTATCACGCCTCGATGCAGACGATTGTGCTTGAGGCGGCACTGGCGGCAGGGGCGGAGGTAAGGCGCGGCGTCACGGTCAAAAACGTGACCGTCGGCAAGCGGCCGTCGGTGTCGATCGAGGGCCTCGGTGAGACCAGGGAGTTGACCGCACGCCTCGTCGTGTGTGCGGACGGGCGCAGCTCGGCGGGACGAAGCTGGGGCGAATTTGCGGTCAAGCGCGGACGGCAACGCCTGCTGGGAGCCGGAATTCTGCTGGATAATCTCGCGGTGCCCGACGATACTTCGGTGGCGGTGATGAATCCGATGATCGGTCGCGTCGCGTATCTCTTTCCCCAGGGCGATCGACGGGTGCGCGCCTACCTGATGTACGGTGAGGAGGAGGTCGGGCGACTGCAGGGCGAGTCGGCGGTCGGGCGCTTCGTCGCGGCGTGCGCGCACACCGGGATTCCGGCCGAGACTTACGCGGACTCGCGCCCGGCTGGTCCGTTGGCGAGCTTCGACATGACCGAGAGCTGGGTGGAGCATCCGTACAGAGAGGGGCTCGCGCTGATCGGCGATGCGGCCGGGTCGAGCGATCCGACCTGGGGCCAGGGCATGAGCGTGACGTTGCGCGATGCGCGGGTGTTGAGTTCGCATCTGCTGACCACCGACGATTGGGACGCCGCCGGGAACGCTTACGCGAGCGCCCGCGCCCGTTATTTCAATGCGATGGTTACGACCGAGGACTGGATCTTCAGGATGTTTATCGAACGCGGGCCGCTCAACGACGAATTGCGCGCACGGGCGATGCCATTGATCGCGGCCGACCCCACCCGCGTTCCCGATCACGGGTTCAGCGGCCCTGACTTGCCGTTCGACGAAACTGTCAGGCGCCGGTTCTTCGGCGAGGAATAGAGGCAGTATTCGAGCTGGCTTCTGCAACCTGGCGTTTGCAGTCGCTGTCAACGAAAGTTGGCGGGGCTCGTTCAATATCGTGGGAATGCGAGGAGTTTTTGAGCGGCATTATGGTTGCAGTATCATCGGTCGGTGCCGCAGTTGGACGAAGACGAAATGGAATCGGTCTTCGCCGGCGGCCGCTAACATTGGGTAAAAGGGGGAATTCAGATGGCTGACGCGAGTTCGACGAGCATTCCTGACGGCACGCTGCTGACGCGGATTCTGTTGGGTGCAAACGCTCTGCAGACCGCCACGCAGTTGCAGACGCAGAAGCAAGTGGCGGCGGTGCAAGACCTCGGTCCGGCGCACGTGAATACGGCGCGGGTCCTGTTGGTCGTGATGCCAAACACGATCGACGCGCGCGAAGCCGCCTTGACGGCGCTCAAGAATGCGTGTGCGCCGTCGAAGACGACCGTGCTGAACGACGACTATACGACTTACGGCCTCCCGAACTTCGGTTCCCAGACGATCACGACCACCCAGGTCTAGGCCAGAGGTTTTGGCCAGGTTTTGGTTCGATCCGCGCGGCCGGCGCATTCGCTGCCAGTCCCGAAAGCCCACTCATCGCGCATCGGCGTTCGACGAGGCGGCAGGCGCTGGCGGCGAGGCCGCGCGGTAAATTTTCACTTCAAGAGCAATGTTGGGATGGATAGCGTCGGCAGACGGTTGCGGGCGCGGCCTCATTCGCTTAGCCTATTCAGTCCGCCGCGAATGGGTCCTGGGGACATTCGGCGGCCTTTTCTTGACTTGCATCACGCGGCAGAATAAAGAGGACGTTTTAACCAAACTCAGCGCCGATGTAGCTCAACGGTAGAGCAACTGATTTGTAATCAGTAGGTTGCGAGTTCGATTCTCGCCATCGGCTTGGCCCGATGGGGGATTTGCCTTGGAGAGGTTCCCGAGTGGCCAAAGGGAGCAGACTGTAAATCTGCCGGCTTATGCCTTCGGAGGTTCGAATCCTCCCCTCTCCACCAATTATCGACGTCGCCGGCGGAGAGCGGGAGTAGCTCAGTTGGTAGAGCGCGAGCCTTCCAAGCTCGGGGTCGCGGGTTCGAATCCCGTCTCCCGCTCCATTTCGGGGCCGAGGTTGCGGCGGCAAGGAAGCGGCGCGGGTAATGCCCATGTAGCTCAGTCGGTAGAGCACTTCCTTGGTAAGGAAGAGGTCACGGGTTCGAATCCCGTCGTGGGCTTTCAAAAGGATTGAGGGCGCGGAGCGGTCGAGGTCGGTTCAGGGAACGCGCAAAGCGAATTAAGGCTGGGGTGAGGCCGGCGAATAGCGAGCAGGTGATATGAGAGATTTAATCGGATTGGCATGCGATGATTGCAAGCGGCGCAATTACACCACCAGCAAGAACAAGAAGCGCCAGACCGAAAAGTTTGCGATCAAGAAGTTTTGTCCGAGTTGCCGGAGCCATAAGGTGCACAAGGAAGCGAAGGTCTGAGCGGAGCGACTTCCGGGTTGCGGTAGCGGACCGGGTTACGACAGCGCCAGGAGGCCGGAATGCGAGGCCGGACGCGAGGGAATCAGGCGAGGGTCAGTAGCTCTAATTGGCAGAGCGGCGGACTCCAAATCCGTAGGTTGCAGGTTCGAATCCTGCCTGACCCGCCAAATAAGCGCAGAAAAGTGTTAGGTTCACTTGTAAAAGTCGGATAATATGGATAGTCTGAAAAGTTACCTCGTTCAGGGCACCAGTTTTGTTAAGGAATCGTGGACCGAACTAGGCAAGGTCCACTTCCCCACGCCCAAGGAAACGTTGCAGGCGACCTTGGTGGTGGTGGCGCTAGTGGTGATCCTGGCCTTATGGCTAGGACTTATCGATTTGGGCGCCAAATCCTTTGTGCGCCAGATCATTCGATGATGCGAGGAATTGAACCGGGAAGTTTGCCGGTGCGCAAGCCCGCTCACGCTTAAGGCCGCAGATGCCAGACGCAGCAATCACCGAACCGAGCACCAGCGCGGGCAAGAAATGGTATGTCGTACATACCTATTCCGGCTTCGAGCAGAAGGCCAAGGCGGCGCTTGAGGAACGGGTGCGATCATTGCGGCAGCACGACGATACGCGTGCGGTCGGCGATAAGTTCGGCGACGTGGTGGTGCCGCTGGAACGGGTGCAGGAACTCGGCAAGGGCGGGCAGCGGAAGGTTTCGAACCGCAAGTTCTTCCCGGGCTATATATTCGTGAATATGGAGCTCGACGACGAGACCTGGCACGTCGTCAAAGATACGCCCAAGGTGACCGGCTTCGTCGGCCATTCGACGTCGCCGCCGGAAGTGCCGGCGTCGGAAGTCGAGGCGATCAAGCAGCAGATGGAAGAGGGCGCGTTGCGGCCCAAACCGAAGGTGCTGTTTGAAGTGGGCGAGGCGGTCAAGGTGGTTGACGGCCCGTTTCAGGATTTCAACGGGACGGTTGAAGAAGTGCGGCCCGAAAAGGGCAAGGTCCGCGTGCTGATCTCGATTTTTGGTCGCGCGACTCCGGTTGAGCTCGATTTTGTGCAGGTGGAGAAGTCCTGAATTTTCCGGCCCCGGCGCCGGATCGCCCGCTTAAAGGGGGATCCAGGAGGCGTAACGGGGTGGCTGATTTTGGGAAAGACTAGCTAGATGGCGAAAAAAGTTACCGGGCAGATTAAGTTGCAGATTCCGGCTGGTGCGGCCAATCCGTCGCCGCCAGTGGGCCCCGCGCTCGGCCAGCGCGGCGTCAATATCATGGAATTCTGCAAGGCCTTCAATGCGGCGACCCAGAATATGCAGGGTCTCGTCGTTCCAGTGATTATCACGGTTTACGCCGATCGCTCGTTCACGTTTGTGACCAAGAGCCCGCCGGCTCCGGTGCTGCTCAAGCGTGCGGCCGGAATCGAAAAGGGTTCGGCGACGCCGCACAAGATCAAAGTCGGCAAGGTCTCGAAAAAGCAGATCGAGGAAATCGCCCAGACCAAGATCAAGGATTTGACCGCGAGCGATCTCGAAGCGGCGATGCGCTCGGTGGCGGGTACGGCGCGTTCGATGGGTATCGACGTAATCGACTGACGGGGCCGCGGGGCTAGGGTCCGGATCGCGAAGCGAGGCCGGAGGCGGATTGCAACGGGCGGATCTTTGGGCGGAATTCGGCAAGGGCGTAATTCAGGACGGTAAGCCAGATGGCAGGCAAGAAATATCGCGAAGTGGACAAGAATATCGACCACGACAAGCGCTATCCGCTTGAAGAGGCGCTGCAGCTCGTGGTCAGCAACAAGATTGCGAAGTTCGACGAGACGGTCGAATTGGCGGTGCGTTTGAGCGTCGATCCACGCCAGGCCGATCAGAACGTGCGCGGCACGGTGGTATTGCCCAACGGCACCGGCCGGGTGGCGCGCGTGCTGGTGCTGGCGAAGGGTGAAAAAGAACGCGAGGCGCGCGAAGCGGGCGCGGACTTTGTCGGCGGCGACGATCTGATCAAGCGCATCCAGGAAGAGAACTGGCTGGACTTCGATCGCGTGATCGCGACGCCGGATATCATGGGATCGGTCGGCCGTATCGGCAAGATCCTGGGACCCCGCGGCCTGATGCCGAATCCGCGCGTCGGCACCGTGACCTTCGACGTGGCCAAGGCGGTCGCCGAAGTCAAGGCGGGAAAGGTCGATTACCGGGTCGATAAGGCGGGCGTGGTGCACGCGCGAATCGGCAAGATCAGCTTCGGCGAGGCCAAGCTGAGCGAGAACGCGCACGCCCTGATCGATGCGATCGTGCGGGCCAAGCCGGCCAGCGCGAAAGGGAATTACGTCAAGAGCGTGGCGGTTACGTCAACCATGGGGCCCGGAATCCGGGTCGATCCGACGACCGCAACGCGTATCGCGGCTGCAGCTTGAGGCGCGTCGAGGATTAAAAGCTCAGCGCGCGAAAAGACTGGAAGATTTGCATGAAAAAAGATGAAAAGAGTGCGACCGTCGCGCAACTTGCCGAGAATTTCGGCCGCGCGAGTATCGCACTCATATCGGAATATAAGGGCTTGAGCGCGGGCGAGTCCGACGACATGCGCCGGCGGATTCGGGCGGTCAGCGGCGAGTTTCGCGTAGCCAAGAACACCTTGCTGCGGCGCGCGATCAAGGACACCAGCTTCGCGCCGCTCGATAGCCAGTTGGGCGGCCCGGTCGGGCTCATCCTGAGCTATGCCGACCCGGTCGAGTTGGCCAAGACCGTCAGCTCGTTCAAGGATCTTGGCGAGAAGTTCAAGGTGCGGGGTGGGGTGCTCGACGGCAAACCGCTCACGCCGGAAGAGATCAACGAGCTCGCGAGCTTGCCGCCGCGCGAAGTTATCCTGTCGCAACTGCTGGGGCTGTTGCAGGCTCCGGCAACTCAATTGGTGCGGCTGCTGAACGAGCCGGGCACGATGGTCGCGCGGCTGGTCGATGCTATCGCGCGCAAGCGCGAAGCGGAGGCGCCGGCTGTCGAGGCGCCCGTTGCGGAGGCCCCTGCAGAAGCATCGGCGGCGGACGCGAGTCCGACGGAGGCGCCGCAATCCTGAGCCAATCGCCGCGCTAGCGCCAGAGGGCGGCGGCTTTTTGGAGTGCCTTGGCGGCCGGTCGACGATCACGATACGGCAAGATATTTGACGAAGAAGCATACGCAACGGTCAACAAATATTCGGTTAGTTGGGGCGCTCCCACATCGTCCAGCGAGCCGTGAGTAGAAGGAGAGATAGAAGATGTCAGAAGCAGCACAGCTCAACCGCGACCAGGTCAAGGATTACCTTAAGAACCTGAGTCTGCTGGACGCGGCGGCGCTCGTTAAAGAACTGTCAGATGAGCTCGGCGTATCGGCCGCGGCTCCGGTCGCGGTTGCTGCCGCTCCGGCAGCCGGCGCGGCGGCGGCTCCGGCGGCTGAAAAGGACGAATTCGACGTGGTCCTGACTGCGGCCGGCGACAAGAAGATCCAGGTGATCAAGGTCGTTCGCGAGTTGACCGGGCTCGGCCTAAAGGAAGCCAAAGATCTGGTCGATGGCGCGCCCAAGGCGGTCAAGGAAGGCGTCAACAAGGCCGAGGCCGAAGACGTCAAGAAGAAGCTGGAAGAGGTCGGGGGATCGGTCGAACTGAAGTAGGATCCGGCGGGTATTTGGCACACATCTACCGGCGAAATCAGGTGAGCAGGAGTGGCGGCGCGGCGGGAAAGCCGTGTGCGCTGGAGTGTGTGCGGTTTAAGATCAACGGTATTTACGGGGGCGCGCGGCCCATTAGCGGCGGCGCGCCCTTTGATTCATTTCCTTGCATGGCGATCCGTAACGGCGCCGAATGCCGGAAGAGGTAGAAATGGCCCAGCAGTCGCAGGTCACCAGCAACCTTCGCCTTCGTCGCTCCTTCGGCAAGATCAAGAAGATTATTGATATCCCGAATCTGATCGAGATTCAAAAACGTTCCTACCAGGACTTTCTCCAGGCGGACGTGACTTCCGAAGAGCGCAAGGACGAGGGTCTGCAGGCAGTTTTCAAGTCGGTGTTTCCGATTAAGGATTTCAACGAGACCGCATCGCTGGAATTCGTCAGCTATGAGCTCGGGCAGCCGAAGTACGATGTCGAGGAATGCCATCAGCGCGGCATGACTTACGCGGCGCCGCTCAAAGTCAAGATTCAACTGGTTATCTGGGACGTGGAGAGCGGTCGGCGATCGATCAAGAACGTCAAGGAGCAGGAGGTCTATTTCGGCGAGATTCCGTTGATGACGCCGAACGGGACCTTCATGGTCAACGGCACGGAACGGGTTATCGTGTCGCAGTTACATCGATCGCCCGGGGTGTTTTTCGAGCACGACAAGGGCCGCACGCATTCGACCGGCAAACTGCTCTACTCGGCGCGTGTGATTCCGTATCGCGGGAGCTGGATCGACTTCGAATTCGATCCGCGCGACGTGCTCTACGTGCGCATCGACCGGCGGCGCAAGTTCCCGGCGACGGTGCCGTTGCGCGCACTCGGCATGACCACCGAGGACCTGCTCAATTACTACTACAAGAAAGACGTCATCATCCTCGATTCGAAGGACCTGGCGCTGCAGTTTATTCCAGGACAGTTGCTCGGTTCGCGCGTCACCCGCGATATCAAGGACCCCAAGAGCGGCGAGGTCATCGCGCGCGAGGGCCGCAAGTTCAACAAGGCGATCGTAAGACTGCTCGAAGCGGCCAAGATCGGCGAGATTCCGATCGCTCCCGAAGACGTAACCGGACGGGTTTCGGCACACGACGTGATCGATTCGACCACCGGCGAAGTGCTGGTGCAGTGCAACGAAGAGTTGAGCGAAGAGACCGTCGAGAAGCTCAAGACCCACGGCGTGCGCAAGATCGAGGTGCTCTACACCGAGGATCAGCCGGGGGGCGGACCGCTGCGCCTGACGCTCGCGCAGGACAAGCTCGAAAAGCCCGAAGACGCGGTGCTCGAAATCTATCGGCGGCTGCGTCCGGGCGATCCGCCGACGCTGCAGACGGCGACGACCTTTTTCAACAATCTGTTCTTCAATCCGGAGCGCTACGATCTGTCCAAGGTCGGCCGGCTCAAGCTGAACCATAAGCTGTTCAAGGACCCACTGGCGGTTCCGCTCGAGCAGGGCACTCTGCGCCGTGAAGACATCCTGGAAGTCGTGCGTTACCTGATGGAGCTCAAGAACGGCGACGACGATCGCACCGTCGATGATATCGATCATCTGGGCAACCGCCGCGTGCGCGCGGTCGGCGAGCTGGTCGAGAATCAGTTCCGGATCGGCCTGGTGCGAATGGAGCGGGCGATCAAGGAGCGGATGAGCCTGCAGGATATCGAAACTCTGATGCCGCAGGAGCTGGTCAATTACAAACCCGCTTCCGCAGTAATCAAGGAGTTCTTCGGCTCCTCGCAGCTTTCGCAGTTCATGGATCAGACCAACCCCTTGAGCGAGATCGCGCACAAGCGGCGGCTCTCGGCGCTCGGACCGGGCGGTCTCACCCGCGAGCGCGCCGGCTTCGAGGTTCGCGACGTTCATCCGACGCATTACGGGCGCGTCTGTCCGATTGAAACTCCGGAGGGACCGAATATCGGACTGATCGCGGCGCTTTCGACCTACGCGCGAGTCAACGAATACGGCTTTATCGAAACGCCGTACCGGGTGGTCGAGGACCATAAGGTCAGCGATCGCATCAGGTATCTGTCGGCGCTCGACGAAGAGGGCGTTGTGATCGCGCAGGCCAACGCGGCACTCGACGCGCACGGCAGGTTCGTAAGCGAGCTAGTATCCGCCCGGACCAAGGGCGAATTTACGGTAGTCCGCGCCGAGGAAGTTGAGTACATGGACGTCTCGCCGAACCAGCTGGTGTCGGTTGCGGCATCCTTGATTCCGTTCCTGGAAAACGACGACGCGAATCGCGCGCTGATGGGCTCGAACATGCAACGCCAGGCGGTGCCGCTGCTCAAGACCGAGGCGCCGCTGGTTGGCACCGGCCTCGAAATGACGGTCGGGCGCGATTCCGGCGTGACACGAATCGCCAAGCGCGACGGAATTATCGAGAGCGTCGACGCCGAACGGATCGTGGTGCGGGCGGACAAGCAGAGCAAGGATCTGCGCGACGCCGGAGTCGATATCTACAACCTGGTGAAGTACCAGCGTTCGAATCAGAACACGTGCATCAATCAGCGCCCGATCGTGGTCAAGGGCGAGCGGGTCAAGTCGGGCGACGTCATCGCGGACGGCCCCTCGACCGACATGGGCGAGCTGGCGCTGGGACGTAACGTGGTGGTCGCCTTCATGCCGTGGGGCGGCTACAACTTCGAGGATTCGATCCTGATTTCGGAGCGCGTGGTCAAGGAAGACCTGTTCACCTCGGTCCATATCGAGGAGTTCGAATGTATCGCACGCGACACCAAGCTCGGGCCTGAAGAGATCACGCGCGACATCCCGAATGTCGGCGAGGACGCGCTTAAGAACCTCGACGCGAGCGGGATTATCCGGATCGGCGCGGAAGTGCGGCCCGGCGATATCCTGGTCGGCAAGATAACGCCCAAGGGCGAGACTCAGCTCAGCCCCGAAGAGAAGCTCTTGCGTGCGATTTTCGGCGAGAAGGCGGGCGAAGTGCGCGACACCAGCCTGCGTGTGCCGCCGGGGGTCGAAGGCGCGGTGATCGATGCGCGGGTGTTCGCGCGGCGCGGCGTGGCCAAGGACGATCGGACGCAGGAGATTCAGAGTCTCGAGGCCGAGCGCCTGAAGCAGGACGAGGGCGAAGAAATCCGCATCATCCGGCAGGAAACGCTGCGCAAACTCAAGCGCGCCCTGGCGGGCAAGAAACTGGCCGGGCGCGTAATGTCCGACGAGCGCCGCGTGCTCTTCCAGAAGGGCGATGCGATTTCGCCGGAAGAACTCGACGATCTGCCGCCGCCGCTATGGGGCCAGCTCAAGGTCGAGCAGGAGAGCACCGCGGGCGACATCGCCAATGCGTTGGTAGCGATGAACGCCAACGTCGAGGCCGTGCAGCATCATTACGGGGCCAAGGTCGATCGGCTGAAGGCAGGCGACGAGTTGGCGCCGGGCGTGATCAAGATGATCAAGGTGTTCGTCGCGATCAAGCGCCGCTTGCAGGTCGGCGACAAGATGGCCGGACGCCACGGTAACAAAGGCGTGCTGTCGCGCATCTTGCCCGAAGAGGACATGCCGCGCACCGAGGACGGCACCCCGGTCGATATCGTGCTTAATCCGCTCGGCGTGCCGTCGCGGATGAACGTTGGCCAGATTCTGGAGACCCATCTTGGCTGGGCGGCGCTCGAACTCGGGCGGCGGCTCGGACAGGAGTTGGCCAACGGGGCTACGCCGACGCAGATTCGACGGCGCCTGCGCGAGTATTATCCAGAAAAGGAAAGTCAGGAATTTATCGAGAATCTGCCGGACGCCGAGATGATGAAGCTTGCGTCGAAGGCGGCCAAGGGTGTGCATACGGCGTCGCCGGTTTTCGACGGCGCGCGCGAGGAAGAGATCTTCGCGCTGCTCAAGCGCGCCGACCTGCCCGAGACCGGCCAGTGCACGCTCCACGACGGGCGCACCGGAATGGCCTTCGAGCAACCGGTCACAGTCGGCGTGATGTACATGATGAAGCTGCATCATCTGGTCGAGGACAAGATTCACGCGCGCTCGACCGGACCTTACAGCCTGGTCACGCAGCAGCCGCTCGGGGGCAAGGCCCAGTTCGGCGGACAGCGTCTCGGCGAGATGGAAGTGTGGGCGCTCGAAGCCTACGGCGCGGCCTACACGCTGCAGGAAATGTTGACCGTAAAGTCGGACGACGTCGCCGGACGGACGCGTATGTACGAGGCGATCGTCAAGGGCGAAAACACGCTCGAACCCGGGCTGCCGGAGTCGTTCAATGTCATGGTCAAGGAGCTGCAGTCGCTGTGCCTCAACGTGGAGTTGCTGGAGCAGCCGCAGCGTGGAGCCTGACGCGGCGCGGGTCCTGATGAACCGTCCGGCATGAACGGTTCGGCCAGAAGAGGTTCGGCGAGATGAATTGTCCGGATCGATGACGAGTGCGAATCGTAACGGTAGTGCGAAGGTAATCGCGAACGGGAGGAACGCCGCGGCTTAAAGGCTGCTTGGTTCCGCCAGGGAGCAGTTATGGAAGATCTGTTCGGTCTGTTTGAAAAACCCAAGAATCCGTTGGCGTTCAATGCGATCCGGATTTCGATCGCGTCGCCCGAAATGATCCGCTCGTGGTCGCACGGCGAGGTCAAAAAGCCGGAGACTATCAACTACCGCACTTTCAAGCCGGAGCGCGACGGGCTCTTCTGCGCCAAGATTTTCGGTCCGACCAAGGACTACGAATGCAATTGCGGCAAGTACAAGCGCATGCGCCATCGGGGAGTGGTCTGCGAGAAGTGCGGCGTCGAGGTGATCCAGTCGAAAGTCCGGCGCGAACGCATGGGCCATATCGATCTCGCGGCGCCAGTCGCGCACATCTGGTTTTTGCGATCGCTGCCGTCGCGGATCGGCACGCTGGTCGATATGACGCTGAAGGAACTCGAGAAAGTGCTGTACTTCGAGTCCTACGTCGTAACCGATCCGGGTGAGACCACGCTGCAGGCGCGCGAGCTGCTGACCGAGCGCAAGTATCGTGAGGCGCGCGACCAGTTCGGCGACGGTTTCAAGGCGGAGATGGGTGCGGAGGCGATTCGTTCGTTGCTCTCCAATCTCGAACTCGATCAGTTGTCGGAAACGCTGCGGGTCGAGATGAAGGCGACGGCGAGCGAGGCGCGCCGCAAGAAAGTAGCCAAGCGGCTGAAGGTCGTGACCGCGTTTCGCGAGTCGGGCAACCGTCCGGAATGGATGATCCTGACGATCCTGCCGGTGATTCCGCCTGATCTGCGGCCGCTGGTGCCGCTGGACGGTGGCCGTTTCGCCACCTCGGACTTAAACGATCTCTACCGCCGGGTAATAAATCGTAACAACCGGCTAAAACGGCTGATCGAGCTCAACGCCCCCGACATCATCGTGCGCAACGAAAAGCGCATGCTGCAGGAGGCGGTTGACGCATTGTTCGACAACGGCCGCCGCGGCCGCGCGATTACCGGTCCGGCGAAACGGCCGTTGAAATCGCTGTCCGATATGCTCAAGGGCAAGTCGGGACGCTTCCGGCAAAATCTGCTGGGCAAACGGGTCGATTATTCGGGCCGTTCGGTTATCGTGGTCGGTCCCGAGCTGCGGCTGCATCAATGCGGCCTGCCCAAGAAGATGGCGCTGGAGCTGTTCAAGCCGTTCATCTACAGCAAGCTCGAAGAAAAGGGCTACGTCACGACCATCAAGAGCGCCAAGAAAATGGTCGAGAAAGAGGGCAAGGATGTCTGGGATATCCTCGATGAGGTTATCCGCGAACATCCGGTGCTCCTGAACCGCGCGCCCACCCTGCATCGCTTGGGAATCCAGGCCTTTGAGCCGGTGCTGATCGAGGGCAAGGCGATTCAGCTCCATCCGCTGGTATGCGTCGCGTATAACGCGGACTTTGACGGCGATCAGATGGCCGTCCATGTGCCGCTTTCGATTGAGGCGCAGGTCGAGTCGCGCGCCCTGATGATGTCGACCAACAACATCCTGTCGCCGGCCAGCGGCAAGCCGATCATCGTGCCGACGCAGGACATGGTGCTCGGGCTCTATTACATGACGCGCGAGAAGCCGCTCGCGCTGGGCGAGGGCAAGTCGCTGTCGTCGCCGGGCGAAGTACGCATTGCGTACGACCACGGCGAGGTGGACCTGCACGCGCGGATCACGGTGCGGATGCCCATCCGGACGGCGGCCGACGCCACGCTCGAAGACGAGGACGGACGTCCCGCCACCCCTGGTGGCGGCAGCCCGGCCTACAACGGGAACCGCAAGACCGAGCGCGTCGAGACTACGGTCGGACGGGTGCTGCTCTACGAGATCGTTCCGGCGGCGGTGCCTTTTTCCGAAGTCAACCGCACCATGAAGAAAAAGGAGCTGGGCAACCTGATCGATTTGGTCTATCGGCGCGCCGGCAACAAGGCCACGGTCATCTTTGCCGACCGCTTGAAGGACGTCGGATTCGAGTTCGCGACCCGCGCGGGCATTTCGATTTCGATCAAGGATATGACCATTCCGCCGCGCAAAAAGGAGTTGCTTGACGGCGCGCAGAAACAGGTCAGCGATATCCAGAAGCAATACAACAACGGTGTTATCACCGACGGTGAGCGCTACAACAAGGTCGTCGATATCTGGGCCGAGGTGCAGGACGAAATCGGCAGCGCGGTGCTGAGCGGCCTGGCGACGCAGGTCTTCCATGGGGTGGACAAGAACGGCAAGGCCAAGGAAGAGACCGGCGCTTCGTTCAATCCGATTTTCATCATGGCCGACTCGGGCGCCCGCGGTTCCGAGCAGCAGATTCGCCAGCTGGCCGGCTTGCGCGGGCTGATGGCGAAGCCCTCGGGCGAGATCATCGAGACGCCGATCACCGCAAACTTTCGCGAAGGTTTGACGGTGCTGCAGTACTTCATCTCGACCCACGGCGCGCGCAAGGGTCTGGCCGATACCGCCCTCAAGACGGCGAATTCGGGCTACCTGACGCGGCGGCTGGTTGACGTGGCGCAGGATTCGATCATCACCGAAAGCGACTGCGGCACGCTCGACGGAATCGAGATGACGCCGCTGGTCGAAGGCGGCGAAGTGATCGAGGGTCTGGGCGATCGCGTGCTCGGGCGCGTGGCGCTGGAAGACATCCGCGATCCCTTCACCAACGAGGTTCTGATTCGCGCCAACGATATGATCGACGAGGACCTGGTCGCGCGCATCGAAGAGGCGGGCCTGGAAAAGGTCAAAATTCGCTCGGTGCTGACCTGCCAGTCGCGTCAGGGCGTGTGCGTGAAGTGTTACGGCCGCGATCTCGGCCGCGGGCATCAGGTGAACATGGGCGAGGCCATCGGAATTATGGCCGCCCAGTCCATTGGCGAGCCCGGCACGCAGCTTACGATGCGTACCTTCCATATCGGTGGCACTGCCAGCCGGCGCGCCGAGCAGACCACGCTGGAGGCCCGCAACGAGGGCATCATCCGGCTGCATAATGTCAAAACGGTGCCGAGCAAGGACGGCAGCCTGATCGTGATGTCGCGTCATGGCGAGGTCGCGATCGTGGCTCCGGTGCATGCGGAAGGCGCTGCTCCGAACGCCCCCGCGCGAGAGCGCGAACGCGAGCGTTATCCGCTGGTCTATGGGGCCAAGCTGCGCAAGGCAGAGGGCAGCAAGGTAAAGGCGAACGAGCTCATTGCGGAGTGGGATCCGTACACGACTCCGATTATCACCGAGGTCGCCGGCAAGATTAAGTTCGGCGACATCCTCGAAGGCAAGACGATGGAAGAGCGGGTCGATGAGCGCACCGGCGCCCGTTCCAACGTCATCGTCGAGTCCAAGGAACTGGACGTGCGCCCCCGTATCTCGATCAAGGACGATTCGGGCAAGACCGTCCGGATTGCCGCCACGGTCACCGAAGGGCGGCCGGTCGGAACCGATCAATATGCGCGGTACTTCTTGCCGGTCAGCTCGTATATCAACGTGCCCGAAGGCACGCACGTCGATGCGGGTGAGGTAATCGCGAAGATTCCGCGCGAGACCACCAAGACCAAGGACATCACCGGCGGTCTGCCGCGGGTGGCGGAATTGTTCGAGGCGCGCAAGCCCAAGGAATTCGCCGTAATTTCCGAGATCGACGGCCAGGTCTCCTTCGGCAAGGACACCAAGGGCAAGCGCAAGGTCGAGGTCACGCCTGAAATTGGCGAAAAACGCGAATACCTGATCGCCAAGGGCAAGCACATCTCGGTGCACGAGGGCGATATCGTCAAGGCCGGTGAGCCGCTGATGGAAGGCTCGTCGAATCCGCATGACATCCTGACCATCCTGGGTGAAAAGGCGCTGGCGAAATACCTCGTCGATGAAATCCAGGAGATTTACCGGCTGCAGGGCGTGCGTATCAACGACAAGCATATCGAAGTGATCGTGCGCCAGATGTTGCGGCGGGTCCGAATCAAGGAAGTCGGCGATACCGATTTTCTGGTCGGCGATCAGACCGAGAAGTGGCGTTTTGACGAGGAGAATGGCCGCGTCCTGACCAAGGGCGGCGAGCCGGCGATCGCAGAGCCGCTGCTGCTCGGCATTACCAAGGCGTCGCTCTCGACCGAGAGCTTCATCTCGGCGGCGTCGTTCCAGGAGACCACGCTGGTGCTGACCGAGGCTGCTATCAACGGCAAGGTCGACCGGCTGGTCGGACTGAAGGAAAACGTCATCATGGGCCGCCTGATACCCGCGGGCACCGGCTTGCCCCAGTACAATCGCAAGGAAGTGAAGGTAGAAGGCACTCCAGTCGGCGAGGAACTCGAAAAAGCCGAATTAGCGGAAGCCGCGATCCCCGCCGTTGATTGACGCGGGGTAGTGATTACTGTAAAAGATACTGTTTCCCCCAAGAGCGATGGGCGCTCTTGGGGGTTTGGTTTAGTCAACCGCATCAGAGCGCGTTCGCCGATGCGATCAGAGGGTGGGATCAAGCTCACCGTTTCCGGCGTCAGCCACTGGGTTTCTGTGCGTCGCCGGGGGATTGAAGTTCGAATACCGTGCCGACAATAAATCAACTGATACGCGCCGCGCGCGTTAAGAAGAGATACAAAATCAGCGCCCCGGCACTGCAGGGATCGCCGCAAAAGCGTGGCGTCTGCACGCAGGTGAAGACGACTACGCCCAAGAAGCCGAACTCGGCCCTGCGCAAGGTTGCACGAGTGCGGCTCTCGAATGGCTACGAGGTCAACACCTACATACCGGGGGTCGGCCACAACCTGCAGGAGCATTCGGTGGTGCTGATTCGCGGCGGCCGCGTCAAGGATCTGCCGGGAGTGCGCTATCACGTAATCCGCGGCACGCTGGACTCGATTGGCGTGCAGGACCGTCGCAAGAGCCGCTCGAAATACGGCTCGAAGAAGCCGAAGTAGAAATTTATGTCGCGCAAAGGACAAGCTCGAATCCGGGACATCGCGCCGGATCCCAAGTTTCACGACCGTACCGTCACGAAGTTCGTCAACGTCGTGATGGAGCGGGGCAAGAAGGCGGTGGCTGAGCAGATTCTCTACGGTGCGCTCGACCTCGTGGCCGATCGAACCAAAGAGGATGGGCTGGTCGTGTTCAAGCGGGCGCTCGACAACGTGCGTCCCGCCGTAGAGGTGCGTTCGCGGCGCGTTGGTGGCGCGAACTACCAGGTTCCGGTCGAAGTGCGTCCGTTGCGACGATCGTCGCTCGCGATGCGCTGGCTGGTGACGGCGGCCCGCGCGCGCGGCGAGAAATCGATGCGCGATCGGCTGGCGAACGAGATTCTGGAGGCGGCGGCGAATCGGGGTGGTGCGGTCAAAAAACGCGAAGATACTCATCGGATGGCGGAGGCCAATCGCGCCTTCGCTCATTACCGTTGGTAAACCAATAGAAGTCTGCTTTTTATGGCTCGTGAAACACCAATAGAACGGGTGCGCAACATCGGCATCATGGCGCACATCGATGCCGGCAAGACCACCACGACTGAGCGCGTGCTCTATTACACCGGCATCAATTACAAAATTGGTGAGGTGCACGACGGCACCGCAACCATGGACTGGATGGTCCAGGAACAGGAGCGCGGCATTACGATCACGTCGGCCGCTACCACCTGCTTCTGGCGCGATCATCGTATCAATATTATCGATACGCCCGGCCACGTCGATTTCACCATCGAAGTCGAACGTTCGTTGCGCGTATTGGACGGCGCAGTCGCCGTGTTCTGTGCGGTCGGCGGAGTCGAGCCGCAATCGGAAACGGTCTGGCGGCAAGCCGATAAGTATCGCGTCCCGCGAGTCGCGTTCATCAACAAGATGGACCGGGTCGGCGCCGAGCACGAACGCGTGGTCGGTGAAATTCGCGACAAGCTCAAAGCCAAGCCGCTCCTGCTGCAGGTTCCGATCGGCAGCGAGGAGAAGTTCACTGGCGTAGTCGATCTGGTTACCGAGCGCGCGCTCATTTGGGACGACGATCGCCTCGGTTCGAATTACCGCGAGGAGCCGGTTCCGGCCGAACTCGCCGAGACCGTCAAGGCGCATCGCGACCTGCTCATCGAGACCCTGGCGGATCACGACGATTCCATCATGGAACTCTATCTCGAGGGCAAATCACCGGAGCCGGCGCAGCTCAAAGCTGCCATTCGATCGGCCACCCTCAAGATTGAGGTCATCCCGGTGGTGATGGGATCGGCTTTCCGCAACAAGGGCGTGCAGCCGATGCTCGACGCGGTGGTGGAATATCTGCCGTCGCCGCTCGATCTGCCGCCGGTCGTGGGCAAGGTGGACGACGGCAAGATGGCCGAACGCTGGCCGCGCGACGACGCACCGTTTGCGGCGCTTGCGTTCAAGATCATGACCGATCCGTATAGCGGCACACTGACCTTCCTGCGGGTCTATTCGGGCAAGCTCGAAAGCGGCAGCTCGGTGCTCAATTCCACCCGCGGCAAGCGTGAGCGGATTGGGCGGCTGGTCAAGATGCACGCGAACAAGCGGGAAGAGATAACCGAGGTTCTCGCGGGCGACATCTGTGCGGTTGGCTTGCGCGACACCAATACCGGTGACACGCTATGCGACCCGGCGCATCCGATCATACTGGAGGCGATCGAGTTTCCCGACCCGGTCATCCAGATCGCGATCGAGCCGAAGACCAAGGCCGATCAGGAAAAGCTCGGCGAGGCGCTGCAAAAGCTGGCCAAGGAAGATCCTTCGTTCCGCGTCAGCGTGAACAAGGAAACTGCGCAGACGCTGATCGCCGGCATGGGCGAGCTGCATCTGGAAATTATCGTTGACCGGATGCTGCGCGAGTTCAAGGTTGACGCGAGTATCGGCAAACCCCAGGTGGCCTATCGCGAGACTATCCGCCGTCCGTCTGAGGCCGAAGGACGTTTCGTGCGGCAGACCGGCGGTCACGGCCAGTTCGGCGTGGTCGAGTTGAAGATCGAGCCGTTGGCCAAGGGTAGCGGCTTCGAGTTCGAGGACGGGACCAAGGGCGGATCGATTCCGCGCAACTTCATTCCGTCGATCGAAAACGGCATAAAGGAAGCCATGGAAACCGGCGTGCTGGCCGGTTATCCGATGGTTGACGTCAAGGCCATTGTGATAGACGGCAAGTATCACGAGGTGGACTCGTCGGAACTGGCGTTTAAAATCGCCGGTTCGATGGCCTTCAAGGAAGCCGTCGAAAAGGCCAGTCCGGTACTGCTCGAGCCGGTGATGGACGTTGAGGTGGTGACGCCGCAGGAATTCATGGGCGAGGTGATTGGCGATCTGAACTCGCGCCGCGGCAAAATTCAGGAAATGGAAAATCGAGCGGGCGCCCAGGTAATCGCTGCACGGGTGCCGCTCGCTACGATGTTCGGATACGCGACCAAGCTCCGTTCGATTACGCAGGGTCGCGCTAACTACTCGATGCAGTTTGCGGTTTACGAACCAGTGCCGCAGACGATTTTTGAAGAACTGACCGCGCGCAACTCGGGCGAGACCGAGGCTCGCGCGCGCGCATGATGAGGGCAAATCAGGGAGTCGGAGGGTAATCCATCATGGGCAAGGCTAAATTTGAACGCAACAAGCCGCATTTGAACGTAGGCACCATCGGCCATATCGATCATGGCAAGACTACCTTGACTGCCGCTATTACCAAGGTTCTGTCGTCGAAGAAGCTTGCCCAGTTCACGGCCTTCGACCAGATCGACAAGGCGCCCGAGGAGCGCGAGCGCGGTATTACGATCGCTATCGCCCACGTCGAGTATGAGACGCCCAATCGGCATTACGCGCACGTCGATTGTCCGGGACATGCGGACTATATCAAGAACATGATCACCGGCGCGGCCCAGATGGATGGCGCGATCCTGGTGGTCGGAGCCAACGACGGTCCGATGCCGCAGACGCGTGAGCATATCCTGCTCGCCCGCCAGGTCGGCGTGCCCTCGGTAGTCGTGTTCATGAACAAGGTTGATATGGTTGACGATCCCGAACTGCTCGACCTGGTCGAGCTCGAAGTTCGCGACCTGTTGAAGAAGTATGATTTCCCGGGCGACGATGTCCCGGTTATCCGGGGCAGCGCGCTGAAAGCTCTGGGATGCGGATGCGGCAAGGACGACTGTCCGAATTGCAAGCCGATCCTCGATCTGATGGCGGCGGTTGACAGCTATGTGCCGCAGCCGACCCGTGAGACCGACAAGCCCTTCCTGATGCCGATCGAAGACGTGTTCTCGATCTCTGGCCGCGGCACAGTCGTTACCGGACGCGTCGAGCGCGGCAAGGTCAAGGTTGGCGAGGAAGTCGAGATCGTTGGCTTCAAGGATACTGCCAAGACCGTCGTCACCGGAGTCGAAATGTTCCGCAAGCTGCTCGACGAAGGGCAGGCGGGCGATAACATTGGCGTGCTGCTGCGCGGCCTCAAGCGCGAAGATGTCGAGCGTGGCCAGGTCTTGGCGCTGCCTGGATCGATCACGCCGCACACCGGCTTTGAGGGCTCAGTGTACGTCCTGACCAAGGAAGAGGGTGGACGCCATACCCCGTTCTTCAGCAATTATCGTCCGCAGTTCTATCTGCGCACGACCGACGTGACGGGCATCGTCACGCTGCCCGAAGGCACCGAGATGGTCATGCCGGGCGACAATATCAACATTGTCGGCGAATTGATCACTCCGGTCGCACTCGAGCAGGGACTGCGCTTTGCTATCCGCGAAGGTGGCCGCACTGTGGGCGCCGGCGTGGTTTCGAAGGTTTTGAAGTAGATCGAACAGATTATGTGAGTAATCGGGGCCCCGTCAGGGGCCTCGATCATGAAATGGATCCGGCGACTGCAAGAGTTCGGACGGACGTGAGCGAGAGTCTGGGACGTGGCTGACAGGATGAACGATAAAATTCGGATACGCCTCAAGGCGTACGACCATCGGCTGCTCGATCAGTCGGTGCGCGAAATCGTCGATACGATACGGCGCACGGGCGGAAGGGTGGCTGGGCCGATTCCGCTGCCGACCCGGATCGAGCGCTTCACCGTGAATCGCTCGCCGCATGTCGACAAGAAGTCGCGCGAGCATTTTGAAATTCGAACCCATAAACGATTGCTCGACGTTCTCGAGCCAACCCAGCAGACTATCGACGCGCTGGGTAAACTCGACCTCGCTGCGGGCGTCGACGTTGAAATCAAGCTTGAGTAGTGCCGTGTTAACTGGATTGATTGGCAAAAAGCTGGGCATGACCCAGGTTGGAGACACGTCGGGACGGGTTCAGGCCGTCACCGTGATCCAGCTTGGTCCGTGCGCCGTGACACAGATTAAAAGCGCGCCGACTGACGGGTACGAAGCGGTACAGGTGACCTTTGGCAAGCGCAAGCTCTCGCGTACAACCGCAGCGGATCGCGGCCATTTCCAAAAGGCCGAGGTTGCTCCCGGAATCGCGACGAGGGAATTCACCAAACGCGGCGACGGCGAATTGAAGCTCGGACAGGCGCTCAGTGCCACCGACGTCTTCACGCTGGGCGACCAGGTGGACGTCTCGGGGATTTCCAAAGGACACGGCTATGCAGGCGTTATCAAGCGCCATCATTTTGCCGGGTTCCCGGGTTCGCACGGTACTCACGAGTACTTCCGCCACGGCGGATCGATCGGTAACCGGTCCTATCCGGGCCGTGTGCGCAAGGGCCTGCGGATGGCGGGTCAGATGGGCAACGAAAAGGCCACCACGGTTAATCTGCGAGTGGTCGAAATACTGACCGACGACAACGCCATTGTGGTCTCCGGATGTGTTCCAGGCGCCGATGGCGGCTTGGTGATCGTACGGCATGCGGCGAAGACGCGCCGGGTTGCGCTGGAGGCGAAGGCCGATGGATGAAGCGCAGCAGACTGGTTCGTCTCGGGCGAAATCAGTGATCGAATCGGTGAAAGTTCCACTGTTTTCGGCGAATCGCGAACGCACTGGCGAGCTCGAATTGTCAGGGGCGGTGTTCGGCCGCAGCGGGCATAAGTCGCTGCTGCACGAAGCGGTGCGGATGCAGTTGGCGAAGCGCCGCTCCGGAACTGCCTCGACCAAGACCCGCGGCCTGATCGCCGGCGGCGGCAAAAAGCCGTGGCGGCAAAAGGGCACCGGACGCGCGCGCGCCGGTTCAACACGGTCTCCGATTTGGCGGCATGGCGGGACCATCTTCGGACCGCTGCCGCGCGACTATTCATACAAAATGCCCAAAAAGGCGTGGCGGCAGGCACTGAGCCTGGCAATCTCGGATCGCGCGTTGAACGGTAAGCTGGTCGTAATTGAGTCGTTCGATTTGGCCGAGGCCAAGACCAAACATGCGAAGGCGGCGTTGGAAGCGCTGGGGCTCAAGCACGCTCTGATCGTTTTCGGTGACGACGACGCCAATTTCTTCCGTGCGGCGCGCAACTTGGCAGCGTACAAATTGCTGCCGCTCGCCGGGCTCAACGTCTATGACGTGCTCAACTACGACGAACTCCTGATGACGACAAAAACCGCCAAAGCGATTGAAGCGCGGCTCGGGGGCGGCGACAAATGAGTGCGGAAGCATTGATCATTGCCCCTCTGATTACGGAGAAGGGCACAATTGTGACCGAAAAGGCCAATCAAGTGGTCTTTCGGGTGCGGCCGGAGGCGACCAAGGACAAGATTCGGCTGGTCGTCGAGGATCAGTTCAAGGTCACGGTATTGCGTGTGCGGACCTCGAATTTTCTTGGCAAAGAGCGCCGCCGCGGCCGCGTGGTGGGGCGCAAACCGGATTGGAAAAAGGCCTACGTAACGCTCAAGGACGGCGACAAGATCGAATTTTTCGAGGGCGTCTGATCGACGTGACAGTTAGATGGCAGTAATTCAACTGAATCCGCGCACGCCCGGCCAGCGCTTCATGCAGATTGCCGACTTCTCGGAGTTGAGCAAGAAGAAGCCGGAAAAGGCGCTGCTGAAGCCGGTCAAAAAATCGGGTGGTCGCAATAATCGCGGTCGCATGACCATGCGTCATCGCGGCGGCGGACATAAGCGCCGGTTGCGCGTGATCGATTTCAAGCGGACCCGCGACGGAATTCCGGCGCTGGTTGCGGCGCTCGAGTACGATCCGAATCGCTCGGCCAATATCGCCTTGCTGCATTATGCCGACGGGGCCAAGAATTACATCTTGGCGCCGAACGGACTCAAGGTCGGCGATCACGTCGAATGCGGCGCTGAGGCCGATATCAAGCCGGGCAATGCCCTGGCGCTGAAGAATATCCCTCTCGGCACCTTCGTCCATGCGATCGAGATGAAGCCGGGGGCGGGTGCACAGTTGGCGCGCGGTGCGGGTACGCAGGCCCAGTTGATGGCGAAAGAGGGCAAGTTCGCGCTGCTCAAACTGCCTTCAGGCGAGCAGCGTATGGTGCAGGCCGAATGTCGTGCGACGGTCGGCCAGGTCGGCAACATCGACCACGAGAATATCTCCATCGGCAAGGCCGGACGCAGTCGATGGGCTGGTAAGCGCCCGCACGTGCGTGGCGTCGCGATGAATCCGGTTGACCATCCGCACGGCGGCGGTGAGGGCCGTTCCAAGGGCAATCACCCGCAGTCGCCGTGGGGGACGCCAGCCAAGGGGTACAAGACCCGCGGCAAGAAGGTGTCGGATCGCTTCATCGTGAGCAAGCGTCCGCGCGGAAAGCGGGGCTGAGAGAATTAGATGAGATCGTTGAAAAAAGGTCCCTTCGTCGATAGCCATCTGCAGAAAAAGGTGGATGTGGCGTCGGCGGCTGGCGACAAGCGGATTATCCGCACTTGGTCGCGCCGCTCTATGATCACGCCGGACATGATCGGCCTGACTTTCGCGGTGCATAACGGGCATAAGTTCATCCCGGTTTACTGCACCGAAAACATGGTCGGGCACAAGCTCGGCGAATTTTCGCCGACGCGCACCTACCATGGCCATGCGGGCGACCGCAAAGGCGAGGTGCGCGCGTCGGGCGGAGCGGGACGCGGCGCCTGAGGGCGGAGGACAGTTCGCGATGGAAGCAGTGGCGCGCAA
Organism: Binataceae bacterium (SeqCode); assembly: GCA_036489375.1. Taxonomy (GTDB): domain Bacteria; phylum Desulfobacterota; class Binatia; order Binatales; family Binataceae; genus JADMIL01. The sequence goes on from DASXFX010000082.1 coordinate 33,810, forward strand.
TCGTTTTGTCAGAATTTCACCGCAGAAGCTCAGGCTTATCTGCGAGCTGGTGGCGGGTAAGAAAGTCGATCAGGCTCTGTCGATTCTCGAGTTCACGCCAAAGAAGGGCGCGAAGATCGTATCCAAGGTACTGCTCGCCGCGATCGCCAATGCGCGCGATCAGCAGAACATCGACGAAGACCGGCTGTTCGTCAAACGCGCCGTGGCCGATACCGGGCCGACCTGGAAGCGCTCGATGATGCGCGCGCATATGCATTCGACGCCGATTTTGAAGCGTACCAGCCATTTGACGGTAATCGTGGACGAACAGGCGTCCTGAGGATTCTATGGGCCAGAAGACACATCCGCGCGGCTTGCGCCTCGGCATTATCGAAGGTTGGGACTCGAAGTGGTTTGCCAACCGCGACTACGCGGCGCTGCTGCACGAAGATCTGAAGCTGCGCGATTTTATCAAGAAGCGGCTCTATCACGCCGGCATTTCGCGGGTTGAAATCGAGCGGATGGCGAATAAGGCCAAGATCAACATCTTCACCGCGCGTCCGGGAATCGTGATCGGCAAAAAGGGCGTCGAGATCGACAAGCTCAAGACCGATATTCAGAAAATGATGAAAGGCAAGGACGCCTTCATCAATATCCACGAGGTTCGCCGCCCCGATCTCGATCCGCAGTTAGTGGCCGAGAATATCGCACTCCAGCTCGAACGGCGTGTGGCCTTTCGGCGCGCGATGAAAGAGGCGGTGCTGCGCGCGATGCGAATGGGTGCTCTCGGAGTAAAGGTGCATGTGGCGGGACGGCTCGGCGGTACGGAAATCGCCCGATCGGAATGGTATCGCGAAGGCCGCGTGCCCTTGCAGACTCTGCGCGCCGATGTCGCCTACGGCTTTGCCGAAGCGCACACGACTTACGGGCAGATCGGCGTCAAGGTGTGGATTTTCCGCGGCGAGATTCTCACGCGGCAGGCGGAAGCGTCGAAACGCGCCGGTGCCGCTGCGCAACAGCAGTAACCAGTTAACGTTCGGATAAGTAGCAACAGCGAAGTTCGGCAAATAGAAACACGTAAGACAGGACAGCCGAGTAGTAACAGCTTGAATTAGCGGTTTGGGACGATGCTCTCACCGAAAAAAGTAAAATATCGCAAACTGATGAAGGGCCGCGTGCGCGGCGCCGAAAATCGTGGCGTGGAACTCGCTTTTGGCGACTTTGGCCTGAAAAGCGTCGAGACCTGTCGCGTGGACACGCGCGCACTCGAAGCCGCCCGAATCGCGTTGACGCGTCATATCAAGCGCGGCGGTCGCGTCTGGATTCGGGTCTTTCCGGATAAGCCTTTCACCAAGAAGCCGGCTGAAACCCGTATGGGCAAGGGCAAGGGCGCACCCGAAGGATGGGTTGCGCGCGTGCGTCCGGGCCGGATTTTGTTCGAGATGGAAGGCGTTGATCGGGCGACTGCGTTGGAAGCGATGCGTCTGGCGGCACATAAGCTGCCAGTCAAGACCATCGTCGTGGAACGGGAGGCCGAGGCTTTTGGAGCTTAGCGAATTGCGGCAGATGGCCGTGCCCGACCTGCGCGTGAAGGAACGCGAGGCGCGTGAAGAAGTCTTCAAGCTGCGGCTCAAGCTGCGCACCAACCAGCTTGAGAGCCGGGCGAATTATATCACCGCGCGACGCGATCTGGCGCGCATCCTGACGTTGATTCGGGAGCACTCGTCGAGCGCACAGAGTAACGCGGCGGACGCGAGGAAAGGATAGCGATGCGGCAGCGGACGAAGCGGCGCGAGGGCATGGTGGTCTCGGCCAAGATGAATAAAACCGTGGTGGTGCAGGTCGAGCGCCTGGTCGAGCATCGCTTGTATGGCAAACGCTTGAAACAGCGTACGCGCTTGATGGCCCACGACGAGCAGGCCCAATGCCATGAGGGTGACCGCGTATTGATAATAGAATCGCGGCCGCTGTCGAAGCTCAAGCGATGGCGCGTCAGCCGGGTCCTCCAACAGGCGGCGCGGTAGGGGACACGCCATGGTGCAGACGCAAACAGTATTGACGGTCGCCGATAATTCCGGCGCGCGCAAAGTGATGTGTATCAAGGTGCTCGGCGGATCGCGCCGGCGCTATGCAACGGTCGGCGATGTAATCGTGGTGTCGGTCAAGGAAGCGATACCCAACGGCAAGGTCAAGAAGGGCGACGTGAGCAAGGCCGTCATCGTACGTACGCATAAAGAAGTGAGCCGCGACGACGGTAGCTATATCCGCTTCGACGACAACTCCGCGGTGTTGCTCGACGGGCAGGGCGAGCCGGTCGGCACGCGTATCTTCGGACCGGTAGCGCGCGAGCTGCGGGCGAAGCGTTTCCTTAAGATAATTTCGCTCGCCCCCGAGGTGTTGTAATGGCCGCGCACAGGCATACGGCGAAGTTCAGAATTCACAAGAACGACACCGTGATGGTGGTGACGGGACGCGATCGCGGCAAGACCGGCAAGGTTCTGCGCGTGCTGCCGGATTCGGGCAAGCTCGTGGTCGAGCGTCTGAATACGGTCAAGCGCCATACCAAGCCGCGTGGCGCCGGCAGTCCCGGCGGCATTATCGAAAAAGAGGCGCCGATTCAGATTTCCAACGTGATGATCTTCTGCGATCGCTGCAACGCGCCGGTCAGAACCGGAATGAAGGCGGGAGCTGACGGCACTGCAACACGGGTTTGTCGGCGCTGCGGCGAAGCAGTGGGGAACGACTGATGGCTGACGAAGAAAAAGGCCAAAAGGGCAAGCGCGAAAAAGGCTCGGGCGAAAAAGCCCAGGGCGAAAAGGGCGGCCGTAAGGCGCGCGCCCAGGAAGCGGCTGCGGCTGAGCAGGCGGCGGCTGCTGCCGAAGAGGCGGCGAGCCCGCCCGAAGAGAAGCTGCCGGCGCGGATGCGTTTGCGTTTCGAACAGGAAATCGTGCCGGCGCTGATGCGCGATCTGAAGATTACGAATCGGATGCGGGTGCCGACGCTCGCCAAGATCGTGATCAATATGTCGCTCAGCGAGGCGCGTGAAAACGTCAAGATTCTCGATTCGGCGGCCGAGGAGTTGCAGTTGATTGTGGGTCAGAAGGTCGTCACGACCAAGGCGCGCAAGGCAATTTCGAACTTCAAGCTGCGCGAAGGCATGCCGATCGGCGTGATGGTCACGCTGCGCCGCGAGCGTATGTGGGAGTTTTTCGATCGCCTGGTCAATATCGCGCTACCGCGCGTGCGCGATTTCCGCGGTATCAGCGACAAATCGTTCGACGGACGCGGTAATTATTCGCTCGGCCTGCGCGAGCATACGATTTTCCCCGAGCTCAACCTCGACAAGGTTGAAAAGGTCAAGGGGATGACGATTTCAATCGGTACGACGGCAACCAGCGATTTCGAGGGGCAGACCCTGCTCAAGGCGCTGGGGATGCCGTTTCGCACTGCTGCCGATCGCGAAGGCGCCGTGCAAGCGGCGTAAGGGACGGATTAGATGGCCAAGACAAGCCTGCGGGTCAAGGCGACCCGTACGCCAAAGTTCAAGGTTCGCGCGTATAATCGATGCCCGCTGTGCGGACGCTCGCGGGCCTTTTATCGGCGCTTCAAAATGTGCCGGCTATGCTTGCGGAAATATGCGCTCAAGGGTTCACTGCCGGGTGTAGTGAAGGCGAGCTGGTAGGACGAGATTTGTGGAATATCTCAGGAAAGTCCGGGGAAGAATTAATGTCGCAGACTGATCCGATCGCGGAATTGTTGACCCGGATTCGTAACGCGATGCATGCGCGCTACAACCAGGTCGAATTACCGCATTCGCGCGTGCGTGAGGCGATTTGTCGGGTGTTGCTGGCCGAGGGCTTTCTGGCCGGAATCGAAACTGCCGGCGAAGGGTACAAGAAAAAGTTGCTGCTGGGTTTGCGCTACTCGCCCACGCGGGAGCCGGTTATTCGCGGTCTGCAGCGGGTCAGCAAACCCAGCCTGCGCCGCTACGCCGGAGCCAAAGAGATGCCGCGAGTGAAGGGTGCAATGGGACTGCATGTGGTCTCAACCCCGCTCGGCATGATGACCGACCGCGAAGCGCGACGCCGCAAGATCGGTGGCGAGATACTGCTGAGGATTTGGTAGGCGATTATGTCGCGCATAGGAAAATTGCCGATCGCGCTCGACAAGGGCGTCAAGGCGACTCTCGGCGAGAGCAGTCTCAAGCTCGAAGGGCCCAAGGGGAAACTCGAGACGCGGGTACATCCGGGTTTCGTGATTGATATTTCCGACTCCCAGATCGTGGTGAAGCGCCCGGGCGATAGTGCTAACGAACGCGCAGTGCACGGTCTGATGCGCAAGCTCGTGGCCAACATGGCCGAGGGCGTCAGCAAGGGCTTCAAGACGGTGCTGGAGATCAACGGCGTAGGCTATCGCGCCGACGTCAAGGGCAACCTTATCAACCTGACCCTCGGCTACTCGCATCCGATCGTTTATCAACTGCCGCCGGAGGTTTCGGCCAAGGTTGAGCGCCAGGTTACGCTGACGCTGGAGAGCGCCGACCGTCAATTGTTGGGTTCGGTTGCTGCGGAAATCAGAGGGCTGAGACCCCCGGAGCCATACAAGGGCAAAGGTATCAAATACCAGACCGAAACGATTCGACGTAAGGCCGGCAAGGCGGCCGCAGGATCGAGTTCCGGTTGAGGGACGGATTGGAGTAGCGATGTCTGTCGAGCGATCAGAAAAACGCAAATTGCGCCAGGGGCGCGTGAGAAAGAAGGTGCGCGGCACCGACGAGCGGCCGCGGCTCTCCGTGTACCGTTCCCTGCAGCACATCTACGTGCAGGTGATTTCCGATCAGTCGGGATCGACCCTCGCGTCGGCCTCGACCGCAGTCAAGGAATTGCGCGAGGGTGGCACGGGCCAGCGCAGCGTGGCTGCGGCCAAGGCGGTGGGCAAGGCGATCGCCGATCGCTGTCGCGAACATGGGATAAGCCAGGTGGTATTCGACCGCAATGGCTTTCTATATCACGGAAGAGTGAAGGCGCTGGCGGAAGCGGCGCGCGAAGCCGGACTCAGATTCTAGGGTCTGACAACTGGCAGGAAGGACGCCGTGGCACAACGAATTGACCCGCAAGGGATGGATATCAAAGAGAAGGTGGTCCACATCAACCGTGTGGCCAAGGTCGTCAAGGGCGGTCGGCGCTTCAGTTTCAGTGCGCTGGTAGTCGCTGGCGATCAAAACGGTTTGGTGGGCTATGGACTCGGAAAAGCCAACGAAGTGCCGGAAGCGATTCGCAAAGGAGTCGATCGGGCCAAAAAAAGCTTGATTCGAGTGCCTTTGCGCGACGGTACCATACCTCATCAGGTACTGGGCCATTTCGGGGCCGGCAAGGTGGTCTTGCGCCCTGCCGCAGAGGGCACCGGCGTGATCGCGGCGGGTGGGGTGCGCGCAGTGGTCGAGTTGGCCGGTATCCGCAATATCCTCACGAAACGGCTGGGCTCGTCGAATCCACATAACCTGGTCAAGGCGACACTCGAGGCGCTATCCGAGTTGCGCAGCCGCGAAGACGTGATGCGTCTGCGCGCGGTCGAGCAGCCGCCGGCGGCCTAGGCTAAGGCGGAGGACGCAGATGGCCGAAACGATTCACATAAAATTGGTGCGGAGCCCGATTGGGACCAAAATTCGCGTGCGCGAGACGCTCAAAGGCTTGGGCCTGGGCAAGCTTGGCAGCTCACGCGTGTTGAAGGCGACCCCCGAGGTTCTGGGCATGGTGCGGCGCGTGGCGCATCTGGTTGACGAAGTAAAGGAATAGGCGGACGACTGCACGATGAACCTCAAGGATATCAAGCCGGCCGCCGGTTCGACCCATCGCAAGAAGCGGATCGGTCGCGGCATCGGATCGGGCCACGGCAAGACTGCTGGCCGCGGGCATAAGGGACGCGGATCGCGTTCGGGCGGCAACACTCCGGTGCGTTACGAAGGCGGCCAGATGCCGCTCTCGCGCCGGATTCCGAAGCGCGGCTTTCGGCGGTTGCAGAAGAACGAACAGGCGCGCGAACGCTTTACCGAGGTCAATCTGAGCAAGCTGGTCGGTTTCGCCGAGGGCGAATTGATCGATCCGGCGGTTCTGGTGGATCGCGGACTGGTGCGCGCCGGTCGGAAAATCAAGGTTCTCGGCGGCGGTGATCTCAAAATCAAACTGTCGATTCGCGCCCATGCATTTTCCGGCAACGCGCGCGAGAAGATCGCGGCGGCCGGCGGCAGCGCCGATTTGATCGAAAGCTGAGACGCACTGAATGCTCGAAGGGTTTTCAAACGCCTCGCGCATCCCGGAACTGCGCCGGCGGCTGTTATTTACGGCCGCGATGTTGGTGGTGTATCGGGTTGGCGTGGCGATTCCGACCCCGGGAATCGACGGGCAGGCTTTAGCCTCGTTCTTCGACGCGGCTTCGAGCACGCTATTCGGTTGGGTAAATCTGTTTTCGGGCGGAGCGCTGGAGCGTTTTTCGATCTTCGCGCTCGGCATCATGCCCTATATCTCGGTGGCGATCATTCTCGATCTGCTCAAAATCGGCTGGCCCTACCTCGATGAACTCTACAAAGAGGGCGAGGCCGGACGGCGCAAGATAGCCCAGTACACGCGTTACGGCACGGTCGGGCTTGCGCTGGTGCAGGGTACGATGATCGCGTACTCGCTGGAGCGCATTCAGGCGCCTGGCGGTGGCTCGGTGGTCTATAACCCTGGTTTGGGCTTTATCGCGATGACCGTGATTACGGTCACTGCGGGCACCATGTTCGTGATGTGGATTGGCGAGCAGATCACCGAGCGCGGTGTCGGCAATGGCATTTCGCTGATTATCATGGCAGGCATCATCGCCCGGCTGCCCAGTGCAATTGGCACCACAGTGCAGTTTGTGCGCGAAGGGGAGATGAGTCTTTTCCTGCTCCTGCTCATCCTCGCGATGGCCTTTATCGTGATCGCGGTGATTGTTTACGTCGAGAGCGGACAGCGTCGGATTCCGGTGCAATACGCGCGGCGTGTGGTCGGACGGCGGGTTTACGGTGGGCAGGCGTCACATCTTCCGCTGAAGGTGAATACCTCGGGGGTTATTCCCCCGATTTTCGCGTCGTCAATCCTGATTTTCCCGGCCACGATTGCAACTGTAGTGCCGGCATTGAAATGGCTCGCGGCCTATATTACGCCGGGCAGTTTGATATACAATCTGGTTTACGTCGCGCTGATAATCTTCTTTTGTTACTTCTACACGGCAGTGACGTTCAATCCGGTCGATGTCGCCGATAATCTGAAAAAGTACGGCGGGTTTATTCCGGGAATACGGCCGGGCCGGCATACGGCCGAATATATAGATCGCGTGCTTTCGCGAATCACGCTGGGTGGCGCGATTTATGTGAGCGCGGTGTGCGTGCTGCCGACAATCCTGATTGCGCGCTTCAACGTTCCGTTTTATTTCGGTGGAACGGCATTGTTGATTGTCGTTGGCGTGGCGCTGGATACGGTGGCGCAAATTGAAACCCATCTCCTCTCGCGTAACTACGAATCCTTTATGAAGCGCAAGGGCGGTGGGCGTGGGCGCTAATATCGCCATGGAAGGAATGCGGCAGTGCGGCTAGTACTTTTAGGACCGCCGGGGGTGGGCAAGGGCACCCAGGCACGGATGCTCGAAGCGGAACTCGGCGTGCCGCAGGTGGCCAGTGGTGATTTGCTCCGTGCCGCCGTGCGCGACAAGTCAGCGCTGGGCCTCGAGGCCAAAGGCTTCATGGACAAGGGCGCCCTGGTCCCGGACGAATTGGTGCTTAAGTTGGTGGACGCGCGATTGCGACAGCCGGACGCGCTCAAAGGCTTTATCCTCGACGGGTTTCCGCGCACGGTTTCGCAAGCGGAGACGCTGGCCAAGATGCTCGATGCGCGAGGGGAAAAGCTGGATCGAGTGGTCGCGATCACCGCGCCTGACGAGGAGTTGATCAAGCGCATCTCAGGGCGGCGAACCTGTCGCGATTGTGGTGCGATGTTTCACGTGATTTACGATCCGCCGCGCAATATGAACCTGTGCAACTCGTGCAATGGCGAATTGTACCAGCGCGACGACGATGCCGAAGATACCGTCCGTATGCGGCTGCAAGTATATGCAGCTTCGACGCGGCCGCTATTGGAGCATTACCAGCGGCTGGGATTGCTGGCGCCGATCGACGGCGTCGGGCGCGCCGAAGACATCGGAAAGCGGATCCTGGAAGTGCTGGGCCGGAATGCGAAGGCAACACCGGCGAAGGGGAAGGTTTGATAACGCTCAAGAGCCCAGATGAAATCGCTGTGATGCGCACGGCGAGCCGGATCGTTGCTGAAGTGCTCGATCAGTTGGTGGCGGCGGCCAGGGCGGGCGTGACGACCTTGGAACTGGATCGGCTTGCGGAGGAATTAACCCTTAAAAAGGGTGCGCGACCGGCGTTCAAGGGTTATCAGCCGGGAGCGGTGGTATATCGCCATAGCCTGTGCGTTTCGATCAATGAAGAGATCGTCCACGGCATTCCGAAGGCTGGGCGCAGGCTTAAGCCCGGCGATATCGTCGGGTTGGACTTTGGCGTCGTTTATCAGGGCTACTATGGCGATGCGGCCCGGACCGTGGCGGTTGGTAAAGTTTCCGAGAGTGCGACGCGCCTGATGCGCGTTACGCGTGATTCGCTATATGCGGGTATCGATCAGGCGCGCGTGGGTAATCGGATTAGCGATATCGCGCGCGCGGTGCAGCGCACCGCCGAAGGCGCAGGCTTTGCGGTGGTAACCGATTTTGCCGGCCATGGCATTGGCCGCAAGCTGCACGAGGATCCGCAGGTGCCGAATTACTTCAGGCCCGGGATGCCGAATCCGCGCCTGCAAGAAGGAATGGTGCTCGCGATCGAACCGATGATTAACGAAGGTACGGCGGACCTGGAAATTCTCGACGACGGATGGACGGCGGTGACTGCCGATGGCAAGCTCTCAGCCCATTTTGAGCATTCGATCGCGATTACCGCTGCCGGACCGGAAATTTTGAGCGAGTTGCGCAATGTCTAAGGGTGACGCAATTGAAGTGAGCGGAACGGTGCTCGAGGCGCTGCCCAACGCGGTTTTTCGCGTTACGCTCGAAAACGGGCATCGCGTGCTGGCACATATTTCGGGCAAAATGAGAATGCATTACATCAAGATTCTCCCCGGCGACAAGGTCACGGTTGAGCTGTCGCCTTACGACCTCACCCGCGGCCGCATCACCTACCGGATGCGTTAGGGGAGTGAATCGGAGATCAGGACTGGTAACATGAAAGTTCGCGCGTCTGTCAAAAAGATTTGCAAGAATTGTAAAGTGGTGCGCCGCGAAGGCGTTATCCGGATTTTGTGTGTCAATCCGCGCCACAAGCAGCGTCAGGGATAGCGGGAGGATCGTTCGATGGCACGAGTAGCCGGTATCGAGCTGCCGAGAAACAAGCGTATTGAGATCGCGCTCACCTACATCTTCGGGATTGGGCGGACCGCCGCAAACCAGATTCTGGCCAAGGCTAACGTCGATCCTTCGATCAAGAGCGACGATCTGACGGCCGACGATCAGGTTCGGATTCGCCAGGTGATCGATCAGGATTACAAGGTCGAGGGCGATCTGCGGCGCGAGCAGCAGCAGGCGATCAAACGTCTGATGGACCTCGGTTGCTATCGCGGCATCCGTCATCGCCGTGGATTGCCGGTCAGAGGCCAGCGCACGCACACCAATGCTCGCACCCGCAAGGGTCCGCGCAAGTTGGTCGCCGGCAAAAAGCAGGCGCCGCCTAAGTAATAAACGATTGGTTCGCCGCGCGCAGTTGGTCGCATAGAACCTTCGCGTTGGCGCTTTTTATTTAGACAGGAATCGAAGCGGAAATTAGAAACTGATGGCAGAAGAAGAGAAAGAGACCAAAGCCGCGCCGACCCCAACGGCCAGTGCTGGAACTACCCCCGCAGCGGCCGCACCGGCTGCCGCCGCGACGGGATCTGCGCCGGCTGCCGGTGCCGCCGGAGCACCCGCCCCGCGCAAACGGCGCACGCGTCGCGCGGTGCCCGAAGGCGTTGCCCATGTGCATGCGACCTTCAACAATACGATCGTGACGATTACCGATCCGCTGGGACTCGTCGTAGCGTGGTCGAGCGCTGGTTCGGTCGGCTTTAAAGGATCGCGCAAAGGTACTCCCTTTGCCGCACAAATGGCGGCGGAAGCTGCCGCGCGCAAATGCTCGGAATACGGAATGCGCAGCGTTATCGTGCACGTCAAGGGCCCCGGTGGCGGTCGCGAATCCGCGGTCCGCGCGCTTCAGGCCACGGGACTCGCGGTAATTTCGATCAAGGACGTGACCCCGATACCGCACAACGGATGCCGTCCGCCAAAACGGCGCCGGGTCTGATGCGGGCGCAAGCAGAGGAATACCGTGGCTAGAAATCTTGGACCAGTTTGCCGGATGTGCCGGCGCGAAGGCTTGAAGCTCTTTCTGAAGGGCGAGCGTTGCTATACCGACAAGTGCGCGATCGAACGGCGTAATTATCCGCCCGGAGCGCACGGACAGGCGCGTACCCGCTTCTCGGAGTTCGCCATCCGCTTGCGTGAGAAGCAGAAGGTCAAGCGGATTTACGGGCTGCTCGAAAAGCAGTTTTCCCAGTACTTCGAGGTCGCCGAACGGATGCCCGGAATTACCGGCGAGAACCTGCTGGTGCTGCTCGAACGGCGGCTCGATAATGTGGTTTATCGCCTCGGCTTCTCGAGCTCGCTCGCACAGGCTCGCCAGCTCGTCCTGCACGGCCACATCGAAGTGGCCGGCAAGGTCGTCACCATTCCTTCGTACTTGCTGGAAGTCGGCCAGGTCGTGAGCATCAATGAGAAGAGCCGGCAGAAAAAGGTGATCGTCGAGGCGATCGAGCTCGCTCAGCGTCGCGGCGTGCCCTCGTGGATGTCGCTCGAACGCGAGCAGTTCCGCGGGGCGCTGCGCTCCTTGCCGGCGCGCTCGGATTTGACGATGCCGATTAGCGAAAAGCTCATCGTCGAGCATTACTCACGCTAACTGGCGAGCCGGTTAGCCGGACGATTAAACGAGTCTGCGAGGCACATTGAGACTAATAGCGTAATGAGGTTGCTGTCCGATCGATTCGCCTGACAACAAATTTTTCGCGGTAGAAGAACACAACTATGCAGAATGATTGGCGTGACCTGATCAAACCGAAGGCGGTTGAATTCGACGACAAGGAGCTGACCCCTACTTACGGGCGCTTCTTCGCCGAGCCGCTCGAGCGTGGCTACGGGATCACTGTCGGCAATGCGCTGCGGCGGGTATTGCTTTCCTCGCTGCCCGGCTATGCCATCACGGCGGTGCGCATCAAGGGTGTATTGCACGAATTTTCCACCATCCCGGGCGTGAAAGAGGACGTCACCGACATCCTCCTCAACCTCAAGGAAGTTCGCCTGAAGCTTCACGAGGGCGAGCAGATCACTGCCACCTTGAAAGCCAAGGGCGAGGCGCTGGTTTCCGCGCGCGATATCACCGGCGGAGCAAGTCTCGAAATCCTGACTCCCGATCGTCATATCGCGTCCCTCGACAAGGGCGCGGATCTCGACATGGAATTGGTCATCAAACGCGGTCGCGGCTACGTGCCGGGTGAGCGCTCCGAAGACGAGGAGCCGATCGGCACTATTCGGCTCGACGCGATTTTCGCCCCGATTAAAAAGGTCAACTTTGTTGTGACCAATGCGCGCGTCGGTCAGCGTACCGACTACGATCGGCTGGCGCTCGAAATTTGGACCGACGGTTCGATTTCGCCGCGCGAAGGATTGACCTACGCCTCGCGTGTGTTGCGCGATCAGATGTCAATCTTCGCCGGTGTCGAGGAAGAGGCCGAGGCCCCGGTGGTCGGGGATAGCGACGAGATTCGGCCGGTTTTCAACGAATACCTTTACCGCCCGGTCGAGGGCCTGCCGATTTCGGTGCGCGCCTTCAACGGTCTGCAGAACGCCGATATCAAGTATATCGGCGAGCTCGTGCAGCGCACCGAGCAGGACATGCTGAAGATCAAGAATTTCGGCCGCAAGTCGCTTAACGAAATCAAGGAAGTCCTGACCGACATGGGCTTGTCGCTCGGTATGCGGCTGGAAAATCTGCCGTCGCGCAGCGAACTCGATCGCATGTGGGAAGAGCAGGAGCGGCGCGAATCCGCTTGATCCGTTTGTTTCGCGTGGGAGTTTTTACCGATGCGTCATCTTAACCAGGGCCGCAAGCTCAACCGCACCTCGTCTCATCGCAAGGCGCTGTTCCGCAATCTCGTGTTGAGCCTGATTGAACACGAGCGGATCAAAACCACCGATGCCAAGGCCAAGGAGCTGCGCCGCTATGCCGATCGGATGGTTACGCTGGGCAAGCGCGGCGACCTTTCGGCGCGCCGGCTCGCCTTCGCGTTTATCCAGTCGCGCGATGCGGTCAAGAAGCTCTTCGACGAGATCGCCCCGCGTTTCAAGGATCGCGCGGGCGGCTACACCCGCGTGGTGAAATATGGTGTGCGCCGCGGCGATGCCGCGCCGCTGTCGATCATCGAGTTCACTGGCACCTCCGAAAAGGCCGCGACGCGCAAGACGCCCAAGAAAAAGGTCGCGGCCCGCCGCGACGGCGGTCGCGAGCCTTCGTCGCGCGTTGCGGCTGCCGGCTGACGCCCTGTCGCCGCAACTCGCGAGCGGTCCGCGTCCTCCGGCCGCGACCCGCAATCCCCGATCATCAAAACGCGCTTCCACCTCTCGATGGAAGCGCGTTTTTTCTTTCTGCGCGTGCGCGCCGCCCCGGACAGGTTCGGCGGCGGCCCGCGCTCTGCTAGAATAGCTCCAGGGACAGGTGACACCGATGGCGAATGATCTGGTCCGGCCAGAGCAATTTTTCCTCAATCGATTCGGCATGAACAACCACGGCCTCGAGCGCATTCTCGGCAACGCGCTCGAACGCAAGGCCGATTACGCCGACCTCTACTTCGAGTACCGCAGCGCCGAGGGCCTCGGGCTCGAAGAGTCGATGGTCAACCACACCAGCAAATCCGTTTCCCACGGCGTTGGCGTGCGCGTCTGCGCCGAGGACCGCACCGGCTACGCGTACTCGGACGAAGTGACGTTCGATCGCATGCGCATCGCGGCCGAAGCGGCTCGCGCGATCGCCGATAGCCGCTCCGAGGCGCATCCCGCCGTGCAGGTCGGCGGTCCGGTGCCGCAGCATCAATTGTACGAGCTCGAAAGTACCCCGCTCGAAGTGCCGATCGAGGATCGCGCAAAACTACTGCGCGATATCGACGAACTCGCGCGTGCCTACGACCCTCGCATCCGCAACGTGATGGCGTCGTTCTCCGCCGAGCGCAAAATCGTCATGATCGTCAACAGCGAAGGGCGCGTCGCGGCCGATATGCAGCCGCTCTGCCGCCTCAACGTCACGGTTATCGCCGAGGACGACAAGGGCCGCCAGGTCGGCAGTTTCGGTGGCGGCGGACGGGTCGAATGGAAGTATTTTCTGGAAGAAGACCGCTGGAAACATTACACGCGCGAAGCCGCGCGCCAGGCCATCGTCAACCTCGACGCGGACGATGCACCCGCCGGTGAGATGGTGGTCGTGCTCGGCAACGGATGGCCGGGCATCCTGCTGCATGAGGCGATCGGCCACGGCCTCGAAGGCGACTTCAATCGCAAGGGCGTGTCAGCCTTCGCCGGTCGCGTCGGCCAGGTCGTGGCGAGCCCCCTCTGCACCGTGATCGACGACGGCACCATTGCGAATCGTCGCGGCAGCCTCAATGTTGACGACGAGGGCACGCCGACGTCGCGCACCGTCCTGATCGAAAACGGCGTACTGCGCGGCTACCTGCAGGACCGTCTGAACGCGCGGCTGATGAAAACTGCGCCGACCGGCAACGGACGCCGCGAGAGCTTCGCTCACGTGCCGATGCCACGCATGACCAATACCTTCATGTTGCCCGGCGAATCGACGCCCGAGGAAATCATCGGATCGGTCAAGCGTGGCCTTTACGCGGTGAATTTCGGCGGCGGACAGGTGGACATCACCAACGGCAAGTTCGTCTTCTCGGCCAGCGAGGCCTACCTCATCGAAGAGGGCAAGGTGACACGGCCAGTGAAAGGCGCAACGCTTATTGGCAACGGACCCGACGTGCTCACGCGGGTCTCGATGGTTGCGAACGATCTCGCCCTCGATTCCGGCGTCGGCACTTGCGGCAAGGACGGCCAATCGGTGCCGGTGGGCGTTGGTTTGCCGACGATCAAGATTGACGGCATCACGGTCGGCGGCACACGCGCGTAATTCGAAAAGGACATCCACATGGCACAGGTTGATGCGGCGCTGGCGGAATGGACGCTCGAAGTGGCCAAGCGCCATGGCGCTACGGCAGCGGAAGTCTTATGCGTGAGTGCGGAATCGCTCGCCGCCGGCGTGCGCCTCGGCGAAGTCGAAAAACTCAAAAGCTCCCGCGAACGGCGGCTCGGCATTCGCGTGTTCGTCGGACAATCGTCGGCTAATGCCTCCACCGCGGAGCTCGAGCGTGACGGCCTCGAGGATTTCGTCGCGCACACGGTCGGCCTCGCCCGCCTGACTGCCTCCGATCCCAATGCCGGCTTGCCGGAGGCTGCCCTTCATCCGCTGACGCTGCCCAATCTGGACTTGGCCGACGACGATCGCGGGATCGTGGACGCTGACGCCGCCCTCGCGATCGCGCGCAAGGCGGAACACGCGGCGACCTCCGCCGATCCGCGCATCAAGAATTCCGAAGGCGCCGAATTCGACTCCGGCCGCTACTACATCATGTTCGCCAACAGCCAGGGCTTTTCCGGCCAATACGAAGGCACATCCTTCAACCTCGGCGTCGCGCCCATCGCGCAGAGCGACGACGGCGCGATGCAGAACGGTTACTGGTACACCGCCAATCGCCATTTCGCCAAGCTCGAAGACGCCGAAGCGGTCGGCGCGATGGCGGCGAAGCGCGCACTCCGGCGGCTCGGCTCGCGCAAGATCAAAACCACCCGCGTGCCCATCGTCTTCGATCCCGACATGGCAGCGAGTCTGTTGCGCGCGCTCGCCGGCGCCGCCTCCGGACCGTCGCTCTACAAGGGCGCGTCTTTCCTGCTCGGCAAGCTCGGCGAACAAATCGCATCGCCCTCGGTTACGATTTACGACGACGGCACCATGAAGGGTGCGATGGGTTCGAAGCCGTTCGACGGCGAAGGGCTCGCGACCAACCGCAAAAGCCTGGTCGAACGCGGCGTCCTGATGACCTATTTGCTCGATTCCTATTCCGCGCGCAAATTGAAGCTGCAACCGACCGGCAACGCCTCGCGCGGGGTCGGCGACTCGCCCGGCGTCAGCACGACCAACCTTTACCTGGAGCCCGGCACCCATTCGCCCAAAGAAATCATCGCTTCGGTCAAGCACGGTCTCTACGTTACGGAATTGATCGGATTCGGCGTCAACGGCGTCACCGGTGATTATTCCCGCGGCGCCGGCGGCATGTGGATCGAAAACGGCGAGCTGACCTATCCCGTGCAGGAGATCACCATCGCCGGAAATCTGAAAGAGATGTTCAAGTCGATCGAGATGATTGGCAACGATCTCCATTGGCGATCGTCGGTGGTGTCGCCCACCCTGAAAATCTCCGAAATGATGATCGCCGGCGAATAACCCTCGCTGGCAACCGCCCAAGATCGGCGGGTGCCCAAATGATCGAATGCCCGGAGGGCGACGCATAGAGCCTACCGACCGAATCAGCCAAGGGCGACGAATAATGCCCACGACGGAATCGGCCAAAAGCTCGCGGCCCCGCCGTCTCACACAACCCTCCGAGTAGGTCTTTGCCAGTTATGCCCGAATTGGGTGTTGGCTCGCCCTGAAGCCCGGTTGCCGAAGGTTTGAGAATGGTTATTTTCTCACCTGAGGCAACTAGATAATGGCAGTCAACGCCAACCGA
>DASXFX010000100.1:0-14478 GCA_036489375.1 Binataceae bacterium (SeqCode)
GATCTGCGCGCGACGATTGCGCGCATCATCGATCTCGCGCGGGGCGACCCGGACAATCCCTTCTATGCGATCTGGCAAGCGACGCTGACCGCGCCGGGCGCAGCCACTCCTTCTGAATCGGCATCGTCTGAATTGCCACCGGTGCCGCCGAAATCGTCCGCGCCGACCGATAGGCTACCGCCCGTAGCCGCCGCGCCTGCGCCGGTCAAATAGCGGCAAGCATCGATTCGATCGCGTCCGCTAATTCGACTTCGCAGCCACCGAAAAAATGGTCCGCGCCCTGAATAATCCGGAGTTGCGCGCGCGCTCCCAATTCTTTATGTAACGCTTCAAGTTGAGGCACGGGACAGTACATGTCGCCGTCGCCCGCGGCTAACACGATCGGTCCGGCGAAATCCTTGAGCGCGCGCGCGTCGGCCATCTTGAGCGGCAACGCCACCAGCACCAAAGCGCCGAGGCCACTGATTTTCGGCGCCGCCGTCATCGCGGCAATCGAGCCGAAGGAATAGCCCGCGAGCACCGCGCCGTCCTTCTGAATGCCGGGCTGCCCGGCAAGAAATGCCACCGCCGCGGCCGCATCGTCGGCCTCGCCGGCACCGCCATCATGCTCGCCCTCGCTCGCGCCCACTCCACGGAAATTAAAGCGCAGCGTCGCCCATTGCTCCTTCCACATCGCCGCGAGCACCGCATCGACGACGTTGTTGTACATGCTGCCGCCGTACAACGGATGGGGATGGCAGACCACCCCGCCCCGCGCGGCCGCGTCGCCTTCGGGCTTGGCCAGCAGGCCTTCCAAGGTAAGCGAACCGGACGGAAACGTTACGCTTTGCTCTTTCATCGGCACACCCTCATAACTTCAAGTCCAACTTCACTTTGCTGCTTCGGTCTGCAAGCTTCACCTGGCGTCACCATAGCGATTCTGCCTTTCTCGGAACAAACCCAGCATCAACGTGGCGTTTTTTCGCCAGCAGTCTGCGCTCGTCCGCTGTCGCAAGGAGTTTGCGACTGGCGCTTGGAATCCTCGCTGCGACCGGACTAACCTGAAACCACTATGGCCGACGGAAAATTTGTTGCTCTTGACCAACGCCTTTACGAGTACGTGGTCGCTCACGGCCACAACAGTGACGCCACACTCAACGAACTGGCCGCGGAGACCGCGCGCAAGCTCGGCCGCGTCAGCATGATGCAGATTGCGCCCGAGCAGGGGACCTTCATGGGAATCCTGGCGCAGGCGATCGGCGCGCGCTTCGCAGTTGAGGTCGGCACCTTCACCGGCTACAGCGCGTTGTGTGTCGCGCGCGCGTTGCCGCCCGACGGGCGCATGCTGTGCTGCGATGTCAGCGAAGAATGGACCGCGATCGCGCGGCGCTATTGGGCCAAGGCCGGCGTCGCGGACAAGATCACGCTGAAGATAGCGCCCGCGGTCGAGACCCTGCGCGCGTTGCCGGTGGACGTTGCGAACCACCCTGTCGACTTCGCCTTTATTGACGCCGACAAGACCAACTACCGCATCTACTACGAGGAGGTGCTGAAGCGGATGCGCGCGGGCGGCCTCATCCTGATCGACAACGTGCTCTGGAACGGCGCCGTGATCGATCCGGAAATTCAGACCGAGGACACGCGGGCAATTCGCGATCTCAATGATTTCCTTGCAACTGACACCCGTATCGATATGGTGATGTTGCCGATCTCGGACGGGCTCACGATTTGCCGCAAGCGTTGAGGTGAATCGCCGCCAGCTCGGGATCAGGGGGGATTCACGATGGAAAAAGTCATTATCGAGGTGCGCATCAACGAGTACGCCTCGCGCAATCGCAATGCCAACGTTCCGTTCTCTCCCGAGGAAATCTGCGAGGAGGCGCTGCAATGCTGGCGGGCGGGCGCATCGATCGTCCATTACCATGCGCGCGATCCAAAGACCGGCGCACCTTCCGCGGAGACCGCGATCTACGCCGACACTGCCCGGCGGATTCGCGACAAGAGCGACCTGCTGGTAATGCCGACGCTCGGCGCCTGGACGCTGCCGTCGCCCGAGGCGCGCATGAGCCATATCGTCGAGATGGCGAAGGATCCGGCGACCAAGCCCGACTTCGCGCCGATCGACATGGGCACCAGCAACGTTGACGTGTTCGACAAGCGCAACCATCGATTCCTCACCGACGACGTCGTCTATATGAACACCACCAACACGCTGCAGTACTTCGCCCGCACCATTCGCGAGAGCGGCGTGCGGCCGGTCGCGGTGTTGTGGAACGTCAGTGCGATTCGCGCTACCAACGCCCTGGTCGAGTCCGGCCTGTTCGAAGCGCCGGTGTATGCCGAGATCGTCCTGACCGAGGGCGGCCTCCTCGCGGGCCATCCGGGGACGGTGCGCGGCCTCGAAAGCATGATCGATTTCATTCCGGAAAACCCGCGCTTCGAATGGAACGTGATGTGTGTCGGCGGCAATCTCTTCCCGCTCGTCGGCGCCGCGATCGAACGCGGCGGCCATATCGCGATCGGACTCGGCGACTATCCATACACGGAGTTCGGTACGCCGCGTAACGGCGAGTTAGTCGAACGCGTCGCCCTGATGGCGCGCCAGGTCGGTCGTGAAGTCGCGACGCCCACCGACGCCCGGCGCATCCTCGGTCTAGGGTGATGCGCCGTAAGCGATAGCACGGGGCCAACATGAACTCGGCTGCGTCGTGGTGAGAGTCCGAATCGCCCTCCGTCCTGTCCACCATGACGCCTGATGTTTGCGCTGAGCGAACGTCTGAAACCCGCATTCCGAGCAGACGCTTGGAGCGATGCACATCGGCACGCTAGAATTGACGACCCGGAGTACCCAGCAAAAGCCGATGGAAGAACGTTACGAGCCGAACAAGATTGAGCCGAAATGGCGCGACGAGTGGGAGCGCACCGACCTCTACCTGACCCGTGAGGAACCCGGCTACCCGAAATTCTACGTGCTCGAGATGTTCCCCTACCCGTCTGGCGACGGCCTCTCCGTTGGCCATCTGCACAACTATGTGCCGTGCGACGTGATCGGCCGCTACAAGCGGATGGCCGGCTTCAATGTCCTCCATGCGATGGGCTGGGATGCGTTCGGGCTGCCGGCTGAAAACGACGCCTTGCTCAAGGGACTCCATCCGAAGGAGACCGTCCCGCGCTACGCGGCAAACTTCAAGCGACAGTTGAAGTTGTCCGGATGCGCATACGACTGGACGCGAGAGATTAACTCGTCTTCGCCCGAGTACTATCGGTGGACCCAATGGTTCTTCCTGATGCTCTACAAGCGCGGCCTGGCGTACCGCGCGATGGGATCGCAATGGTGGTGCGACCTCTGCCGCACCATTCTGGCCAACGAGCAGGTCGTCAACGGATGCTGCTGGCGCCATACGGAGAATCCCGTCACCAAGAAGGACCTCGAACAGTGGTTCTTCAAGATTACGGCGTATGCCGACCGCCTGATCGAGGACCTCGAAGGCATCGACTGGCCCGAACCGATCAAGCTGATGCAGCGCAATTGGATCGGGCGTTCCGAAGGCGCTGAACTCGCGTTCCCGATCAGCGATCATCCGGGCAAGGAAGTGCGTTTTTTCACGACGCGACCCGACACTGTTTTCGGCGTCTCGTTCATGGTGCTCGCGCCGGAGCATCCGCTGGTGGCAGAGATTACGACTGCGGCGCAGCGGGCGGCGGTCGAGGAATACGTCACTGACGCGCGACGCCAGACCGAGATCGAACGGCTTTCGACAGTCAAAGAGAAGACCGGCGTCTTCACCGGGGCATACGCGCACAATCGCTTCAGCAACATGGACATCCCGATCTGGATCGCGGACTACGTCCTGATGGGTTATGGCACCGGCGCGATCATGGCGGCGCCGGGCGAGGACGATCGAGACTTCGCATTTGCGAAAAAGTACGGCCTCGAGATTCCAGTCGTGACCGCGCCAGCCGACGGCAGCAGCGCGCCGAGCGATCGCGCGCTTACCGATCGCGGCATTGCGATCAACTCGGGCTTTCTCAACGGGATGAAAACCGACGACGCTATTCGCGCGGTCTGCAAATACGCCGAGGAACACGAATTCGGCAAGGCGACCGTCACCTACCGAATGCGCGACTGGCTGATATCGCGGCAGCGCTACTGGGGCTGCCCGATACCGATTCTTTACTGCAAGACCGATGGCATCGTGCCGGTTCCCGACGACCAACTGCCGGTGCTGTTGCCCGACATGAAGGACTATCAGCCGTCCGGCACCGGACGATCGCCGCTGGCCAACGTGCCCGAATTCGTCAACGCGATCTGCCCGAAATGCGGCGGCCCGGCAGAGCGGGAAACCGACACCTTAGACGGTTTCGCCTGCTCGTCGTGGTACTTCCTGCGCTTCGCTTCGCCGCACTACAACGACGGTCCGTTCGAGAAACGCGCGGGCGATTACTGGCTGCCGGTCGATCTGTACGTCGGCGGCGCCGAACACGCCGTGATGCATCTGCTGTACGCGCGGATGTGGACCAAGGTGATGTTCGACACCGGACTGATCAGCTTCAAGGAACCGTTCCCGGTGCTGCGCAACCAGGGCATGATCTGGGCCGGCGACGGCCAGAAGATGTCCAAGAGCAAGGGCAACGTGGTCACGCCGGACGCGATGGTCGAGAAGTACGGCGCCGACGCCTTGCGCCTGTGGGAACTCTTCATGGGCCCGTTCGAGGAAGCGACCAACTGGAACGAGGACGGGGTCTTCGGCACTGCGCGCTATCTGCAGCGCGTATGGGGTGTCGTGCGCCGTTACGTCGAAGCCGGATGCCCGACAGGCACACCCAGCGCCGAGACGATCAAGCGCGCGCACAAGACCGTGCGCACGGTCACCGATCAGGTCGAGCGCATGCGCTTCAATACGGCGCTCGCCACCCTGATGGATCAGCTCAACTACCTAGCGAAGCTCACGCCGGCGGAACTCGGCCGCTTCACGATCGAGAGCTACGTGCTGATGCTCGCACCGATGGCGCCATATGTCGGCGAGGAATTCTGGCGCGAACTCGGCCATAACAAATCGATTCATCTCGAAGCGTGGCCCAAGTTCGATGCGGAGTTGACCCGCGATGAAACTGTCACCGTGGTCGTGCAGGTCAACGGCAAGGTCCGCGATCGCCTGCAGGTCCCGGCCGGGATGAGTGAGCAGGCTAACACCGAATTGGCGCTGAAGAGCGAAGCCGTCATCAAGAACCTCGACGGCAAAGCGCCAAGGAAAGTGATCTACGTCCCCGACAAGCTGGTGAATATCGTCGCGTAGGCAGCGCCCGCGCCTGATGGGAGACAGAGTTGTGAAACCTTTGAAAGGTTTCACACTTCCCACAGTGATAGGATTTATCCTGGACACTGAGTGCGCGGCTCAAAGACAACTTCGTTTCGACTCGGAGAGCTTGCCGTAATCAGCTTGTTTCGCTTTGCCGGACGGGAAGTCTGAAACCTTGGTAAGGTTTCAGAAAGAAAATATAGGTTCTTAGTTCCTCGACAACTCTCCCATATCCTTGATGTGCCCGGCGCGGGCGTGCGATTGTCGGCGAATCCAGATATCGAAATCGCGAGGTAGCCCATGGCCGACGACGTGCTCAAAGTCGAACGTCATCCGAATTACGTAACCCTGATTCTAAACCGCCCGGAAAAGCGCAACGCGCTCAACCAGGTTTTGTTCGAGGCGCTCGACGCCGAGTTGGCGAAGATCGAAAACTCGCCCGAAATTCGCGCCGTGATCCTGCGCGGCGAGGGACGCGCCTTTTGCTCCGGCATCGACTTGCGCGAGATCGGCCAAATAGGAGCCGGCGGCGCGCCGGCGCCCGAGCGGATCTTCACCCGCATCCAGAAGCTCCCGGTACCGACGATCGCCGCGGTGCAGGGCGATACACTCACCGGCGGGCTGGTGCTCGCGCTCACCTGCGATCTGAGGATCGCGGCGCAGGGCGCGCGCCTCGGGATGACGCCGGCGCGTATCGGCTACCTGCCGACCTTCCAGATTTTTCGCCGCTTTATCGAGACCGTCGGTCCGGCCAACACGGCCGAAATCATGTATCTCGCAGATCCGCTCGACGCGGCTCGCGCGCGCGAAATCGGCCTCGTGCACAAGGTCGTACCTGACGATCAACTCGCCGCCGCGGCGGACGCGTGGGCGGCCAAGATTGCCGGCAACGCGCCGCTCTCCGTGCGCGCGATGAAGGTCAGCATCCAGCGCGTGATGAGCAAGGCGTTCGAGATCGATCACAAGGATATCGACGAACTCGGCAACACGGTCCGCACCAGCAACGATGCCAAGGAAGGCGTGCGCGCATTTCTCGAAAAGCGCAAACCGGTCTGGAAGGGCGAGTAACTTGAAGGGGCGGCGCGGAGCGTGCGATGCTCCCCCACCAACCGAATCATCACGGGCAAGGAGTTCCTTAAATGGCCGATCAACTTTTCCAGGTAGAACGTCACGGCAGCTACGCCACATTTACGCTCAATCGCCCAGAAAAACGCAATTCACTCAATGAACCGATGCTGAAGGCGCTCGATGAAGCGGTGGCGTCGGTCGAAGACGATAAAAGTATCCGTGCGATAATCATGCGCGGCAACGGCCGCGGCTTTTGTTCCGGGATCGATCTGGCGGAGGCCGAACGGCTCGAAGGCGGACATAGCCCGGTCAATCTCGAACGCATCTTCAGACGGCTCGAACACCTCCCGGTACCGGTAATCGCCGCGGTTCAAGGACCTGCCCTGGCGGGAGGATGCGAACTGGCGCTGCACTGCGATATCCGCGTCGCCGCCGAAGACTTGCGCATGGGCATGACGGTCGCCCGCGTCGGCCTCGTCGTCCCCTACAACTTCATCCGCAAGCTGGTCGAGATTATTGGCGCCGCCAATACCTCGCAGATTCTCTATACGGCCGAGCCGGTCGATGCGCAGCGCGCGCTGCAGATGGGCATGGTCCATGAAGTAGTGCCCGCGGCCAAGCTCGACGAAGCCGCGGTAGCGTGGGCTGAGAAAGTCTCAGCCAACGCGCCGCTTTCGTTGCGCACGATGAAGAAGAGCCTGCGCCGCTCGCTGGATGAATCGAACGACGCGTGGCACGAAGACATCCTCGAGATGGGCCGTGCGGTGCGGTCGAGCAAGGACGCCAAAGAAGGAATTCGGGCGTTCTTGGAGAAGCGCAAGCCGGTCTGGCAAGCGGAGTAGCGCGGCCACATATTGCCGAAGCAGCAGAGCGGCTCGCCGAAGGTACTTCAGCGAGCCGCTCTGCTGTCGGGCCGCAGCGGTTCGTGCCATGCGCGAACCGCATGCGGGAAGGGGCAAGCGGGGGAGTCTCGCGCAATTCTGCGCGAGACTCCCCCGCTTGCCAAACTGGCGCGAGCGAGGGCCTTGCGCAGTGCGGCGACGTTCTGCGGCAGCATGCTCGGCAAATTCAGCGTGCCCGCGACGTTCGAGTACGGATACAAGCGCCCGTTGATATGCGCGTGTAGAGGCAATCCCGAGCCCTGATGAATCTCGTAATCGAGCGGCAGCGGCCCGAGAATCTTCAGAATGCGATAGATCGCGCGCGCGAAAGAACGCAGTTCTTCGGGCCCAAGATCCGTCAATAGTCCGCGATACTCGGGCATCACCACGTCGTAGCTGCGCGGAAACGCGCCGATCGGACTCGAGTAACTGACGACACCCTCGGCCCGCTCGATAGTCAGTCCCAGCCGATCGACCAGTTCGATCAGTTCAGTCCAGAAGCCGGGACTCCGCGCCTCCGCGAGCGCCTCTGCTTCGATCGCCGGGAGCGGCGCAGGTGAGCCTATTAGTTGCTGATGCGGATGCGGCTGCGAGGCGCCCGACTCGCGGCCCTGGTTCTTGCGAATCACCAGCGAATGGACGGCGGGGTTCGCGAAGACGTGCCGCATCAGGCGAACGTCGGTCATTATCAGGTGGAAGAAATGTTCCTCGCCCAGCGCTCCGGTGAAGGTCAAGTCATTGACCGATCGCGGGTGATCCAGAAAATGCCGCGGGTCCTCGACCACGACGTACGATTCGTTACGGCCGCCGGTCAGTTTTTCCGGGATGCGAGGGAAGAGGTTATTGAAGACCCGGATCGCCCAGTCGGCGCCCTCGACCTTGCCGGCTCCCGTCCAGCCGGGGATTTCCGCTGGCGTCACCCTCATTAACTCGGCCGGCGCCTGGCTTTCATTGCCGGGACAGAACGGGCAGGTGCGGATGGCATTCTGCAGCACCCTCGCGTCCGGCGGCGGCGGATCGGGCTCGAGTTCTTCGCGCCCGCCCAGGGTGAACGCGAAGCTTTTGCCACGCACGTCCACTACGTAGGAAATAACGCCGGTGATTGGATTCTTGATCCAGACCAACGCGCCGTCGCGCACTTCGTGTTCTATAGCCATGGCGGTAGCACAACTTTAAGCACGCGCGCGCGACTCCTTTCAACGTGCTATCGGCGAAAATCGTCTCGCCATCGAGGAAAGACGCGGCGGCCAGCGCCACCCGGTACATGTGCGAGGTCTCGCGAGCGGGATGACCTTGACTCTCGATGACTGCTCCGTTATCCAATTTACAGGGACGGGAACAGCAAGCGCCTAACACAGCATTCGGGTCTGGCGTTCCGCGCAAGCGGGCACCAGGCTTTTTTTTGGCTCAACCGATTGGCGAATGCTACGTGCGCGCTAGAAATTTCTCCCGCTACATCGACTGCAGATGAATTCCAAATTGTCCCCACTATCGTGCCAGCACTAAAGAAATACCTCTTCGCACCCGGGCCGGTTTCGATTCCACCGGAAGTCTTGCTCGAAATGGCGCGCCCGATGATCCACCATCGGACCCCCGAGTTCAGTGTCGTGCTCGACGCGGCGCGGATGTTGATGCAGCCGCTGTTTGGAACGCGCCAGGAGGTTATCCTGCTGGGCTCCAGCGGTACCGGCGCAATGGAAGCGGCGGTAACCAACCTGCTCGCTCCCGGCGACCATGCGATTTACGTCAACGGCGGCAAGTTCGGCGAGCGCTGGGGCAAATTGCTCGCCGCGAATGCGATGACCGGCCACGAGATCACGACCGAGTGGGGCCGTGCGGTGCGTCCCGACCAGGTTGAAGAGGCGCTCCGCGCGCATCCGGAGGCGCGCGCGTTGTTCGTGCAAGCGAGCGAAACCTCGGCCTGCGCGATTCATCCGGTGGCAGAGATTGGCGCGTTGACCAGGCGGCGCGACGTGATGTTGATAGTTGACGGCATTACCTCGGTCGGCGTCTTCGAGCAAAAAATGGACGAATGGGGAGTGGACGCCTATCTCACCGGCAGCCAGAAGGCCCTGATGCTGCCGCCCGGGCTGGCGATGATCGCGCTGTCCGATCGAGCACTAGAGCGTGCGAAGAATAGCCGCGCGCCGCGCTACTACTTCGATCTGCCGCGCGAACTGAAGGCGCAGCGCGACGATCACACCACGGCGTGGACCCCGGCCATTTCGTTGATCTTCGGGCTCAAAAAATCTCTCGAATTGATTCATGCGGAAACGCTCCCGCGGGTCTATGCCCGGCATCAAGTGATGGCTGAAGCGACCCGTGCAGCCGCGGCGCCGTTAGGACTGAAGTTGATCGCGCCCGATGCGCCAGCGCCCGGGGTGACCGGATTGCTGACCCCGGAAGGTCTCGACGGCTCTAAGCTGGTGCGCTTGATGCGCGACGATCTCGGCGTCACGGTGCAAGGCGGACAAGATCAAATGAAGGGCAAGCTCGTGCGCATCGGCCACATGGGGTATCTTGCACCGTTTGATATGCTGTCGGCCGTGAGCGCGCTGGAAATTGGCCTGGCGCGCCTTGGCCACCGCTTCCCTGGTGGAGCGGGCGTGGCCGCGGTCCAGGAACGCATCGCACGGAGTATCTAAAAAGCTTATGGCGGAAAACTTCCGCGTCCTGCTGAGCGACTCCCTCGCCAGCCAGGGAATCGAAGTGTTCAAGCGCTATCCCCGGATCAGCGTTGACGTCAAGCCCGGCCTGCAACCGGCGGAGCTTGCAGGAATCATCGGGCCTTACGATGCGCTGGTGATCCGCAGCACTACCCGGGTCACGCGCGAGATCGTTGACGCGGCCGCCTCGCTAAGAGTGATCGGACGTGCGGGCGTCGGGGTCGATAACGTTGACCTGAACGCGGCCACACGCCGCGGCATCGTGGTGATGAACAGCCCGCTCGGCAACAGCATCACCACGGCCGAACATACCATCACGATGATGATGGCGATGGCGCGGCACATCCCCGCCGCCAACGCAGCGCTACGCGCAGGCAAATGGGAGCGCGGCAAGTTCACGGGCGTCGAGGTCTGCAACAAGACTTTGGGTGTGATTGGCCTGGGCAACATCGGACGCATCGTTGCCGACCGTGCCGCGGGCCTGAAGATGAAGGTAATTGGCTTCGACCCGATCCTCACGGCCGAAGCGGCGGCGCGGGCTGGAATTGAACTGGTTGGACTCGACGAAATCTTCCGGCGCTCCGACTTCATCACGGTGCACGCGCCGCTGACCGACGAAACCCGCGGAATCGTCGGCGCTGCTGCCTTCGCGAAGATGCGCAAGGGCGTGCGAATCATCAACTGCGCTCGCGGCGGCATTGTTGACGAGGCCGCCCTCCTCGAAGCGCTGAACTCCGGCATCGTCGCGGGCGCCGCGCTTGACGTGTTCGAGCAGGAACCGCCGCCGATGGATCATCCGCTGATCCATCACGCCAACGTCGTGGCCGTGCCGCATCTTGGCGCCGCGACCGACGAAGCGCAGGTGCAGGTCGCGGTCGATATCGCGCAACAGATCGCCGATTTCCTGATCGAGGGAACAATTCGCCACGCGGTCAATATCCCGGCGCTGTCGGTGCAGGAACTTGAAGTGCTCGGACCGCATCTGATTCTCGGCGAGAAGCTCGGACGACTGTCGGCCCAGCTTATCGGAGAAGCGCCGAACCAGTTGACGGTGGGTTTCGCGGGCGAAGCCGCCGGGCTCAACTCGGAACCGATCATCGCCGCCGTACTGAAGGGGTTGTTGAGCGGTTTTCTCGATCATGAATTGAATTTCGTCAACGCCCCGTTCATCGCGCGCGATCGCGGAATCAAGATTACCGAGATTCGATCGCGCGAAACCACCGACTACCGCAACATCCTGACGATTACCGTGCGCACGCCCACCACCACTCACGAGGTCACCGGCGCGGTGTTTGGAAATCGCGCGCTGCGGCTGATCCGGATCGACGGCTATCGGGTCGAGGCGGCGCCCGAGGGCTACTTCCTGATGCTGCACAATCGCGACGTTCCCGGCGTCGTCGGCGCCATCGGCACGATGCTCGGTGAGGCCGGGATCAATATCGCAGGCCTCAAACTCGGGCGCGACCGCGTCGGCGGCACC
The DNA here is from genome assembly GCA_036489375.1 of Binataceae bacterium (SeqCode). Lineage (GTDB taxonomy): Bacteria > Desulfobacterota > Binatia > Binatales > Binataceae > JADMIL01. The sequence goes on from DASXFX010000100.1 coordinate 11,375, forward strand.
GCGCTCAGCCTGTTCGAGGTGGACGGCCCGGTTCCGGCCAGCATCCTTGAACGACTCAAGACCATTTCGGCGATTACCGCCGCATCGCAGATTAAACTTTGAACTGCCACGACTGGACGATCGAAGCACCGAGTGTGCGCGGCCTGACGCGGCCCGTAGCGCGGCGATGCCGCCCTGGACATCCGTTATGAAGACTGTTGCCGTGGTTGGCGCCCAATGGGGCGATGAAGGCAAAGGCAAGATTGTCGATCTGCTGGCCGCCGATGCCGACGTCATCGTGCGCTTTCAGGGCGGCAACAACGCCGCCCATACGCTGGTCGTCAACGGCGAGAAGTTTATCCTGCGCCTGGTGCCGGCGGGCGCGCTGCATCCGGGCAAGGTGTGCGTGATTGGCAATGGCACCGTCGTCGATCCGATCGCGCTGGTCGAAGAAATCGACACTCTCAAGCGGCGCAACCATCTCAAGAACGACGCCCTGCTGCGGCTCAGTTACGACGCGCACATGGTCATGCCGTACCATCGCGCAATCGATCGCGCGCGCGAGGCACGCCTGGGCAAAGGTGCCATCGGCACCACGGGGTTCGGCATCGGTCCGGCATACGAGGACAAGATGTCGCGCACCGGCCTCCGATTTGACGACCTCTCGAACTTCGCGTCGTTCAAGGAAAAGCTGGAGCGCAATGTTCGCGACAAGAATCTCTATCTCAAGGCGGTGCTGAAGGCGAAGCCGATCGATGGTACCGAATTGGTCGAACAAATGCGCAAGGTGCGGACGCGGCTGCTGCGCTACCTCGGCGACACGTCGGTGTTACTCGCCAATGCGATCGCGGCCGGCAAGCGTATCCTGTTCGAAGGCGCGCACGGCGTGATGCTGGACATCGACCATGGCACCTATCCGTTCGTCACCTCGTCGAACTGCGGTGCGAGTGCGGTGTCGGGCGGAGCAGGCATCGCGCCGGGCCGGCTCGACGCGGTGCTGGGCATCACCAAGGCGTACACCACGCGGGTGGGTGGCGGCCCGTTTCCAAGCGAAATCAAGGGCAAGCTCGGCGACGCCCTGCGCATCGAGGGCGACGAATTCGGTAGCGCGACCGGCCGGCCGCGGCGCATCGGATGGTACGACGCGGTGCTGGCGCGGCATGCGGTGCGGCTCAACGGCATGTGGGGCCTGGCGCTGACCAAGCTTGATGTCCTCACCGGCATCGACCCGCTTAAGATTTGCGTGGCCTACGAACTCCGCGGCAAACGCTACGCCGAGATACCCCCAGAACGACATCTGTTGGATAAGGTGAAGCCGGTTTACGAGGAGTTCCGCGGCTGGACTGAAGACATCACGCAAGCGCGTAGCCTGGCAGAATTGCCGCGGACCGCGCGCCGTTATCTCGAACGCGTCGCGCAGCTCAGCGGTGTGAAGCTCGCGATGGTTGGGGTCGGCGCCGCGCGCGAAGCCACGATCGTGATCGAAAACCCTTTTCTGGCGTGACACCTGCGGCGATCCCGCCTGGCGCCCAATAGGGTTACGAACCCATCGCCCGAAATTGCGAGTGCGCGCGACTAGCGCTTGAGCGCCGACCTGTCGTAGTGGCGTCAGGCGGCGCAAACCGCCGCCATGCTCGAAAGGGCAACGCCGCGACGGCCCTGTCGAATCTCGTTGCGATCGAAACCGTTGGTGCAGTAGCCGAGCGAAATGCCGGTCGCTGGATCGCCCCATCCGATCTGGCCGCCTGCGCCGCCATGTCCAAAGGCGTTCGGTGAATTGGTCTTGCCGAAGCCGCGATAGTTCGCCATGCCGTCGTCGCCGGCAACGATCACGCCGAGCGCGCGATTGCACTTGTACTTGAAGATCGGATCGAAGTAGTCGCCGGAGCGCGGTCGGAGAGCCTCCTTGAGCGTCGCCGGCCGCCAGATCTCCTTGCCGGCAGCGACTGCCGGGTTGTGCAGCAGTCCCTGGTAGAAGAGCGCCAGGTCGGCGGCCGTCATGATGCCGCCGCCGCCCGGCACGCCCGACTCGCGCACCACGGCAGTATTGAATCCCAGAATCGCGTCCTCCGTGACTTCGGAAACCGCCGGCGGCGGCACGCCCATCTTCTGGTAATCCTCGGGCACCAGATTCTGCCCGACCCAGACCAGATCGGCGATGCGAGCGTGTTCGGCGCGCGGCAATCCGACTCGCAGGCCCGGCAACCCCAGCGGCTGCGCGATACGATCGCGTACGAAATCGCGAAAGTCCTGGCCGGTGCGCCGTTCGATAATCTCACCGAGCACCCAGAAGCCCGCGGTTGGATGGTATATGAAGCGCTGGCCGACCGGAAATTCGAGACGCCATGACTTGAAGCGCTCCAGTCGTTTTTCGCGGCTGTTCCAGTCGGGCTGCGGAAACGGCGCGTTAGGAAATCCGCCGACGTGGAGCAGGAGTTGCTCGACTGTAATGGTCTCTTTGCCGTTGGACCCGAACTCCGGGACGATGTCGGCGGCGCGCTCGCCAATTTCCAGCTTGCCGTCGCCGATCAGGATCCAGATGGCCGACGACATGATGGCCTTGGTGCAGGAGAAGACGCAGTAGAGCGTATCGTCGGTGGCTGGCTGATCGACGCCGCCCTGCACCGCATGGCCGAAGGTCTTGATCGCGCCGACCTTGCCGTTGCGCGCGATCGCAATCTGGCACGACGGCAGCAAGCCCTCGGAGACCTCGCGCTCGGCGCGCTTGAACAACTCCTCGACCTTCGCCGGGTCGAGTCCAACATCCTGTGGGCGTTCGGCAATTTGATGCGATGAGGGCATTACGGCGTCTCCTGGAATAGGGCTTCGAGCGATGTCCGGGAACCTACCACGAATTCGCGCCGTCCTCACAGACCTGTCGAGGCCGGAGCGGCCGCGACTGCGGTGGGCTGCGCCGGGCCCTGTGCGGAGATCCATCCGGCGCGTCCGGGCAAGCTGGTGCGTACGACCTCGCAAACCGGCAACGACGTGCGATCGAGTGCAGCGGCAGCTTGGCGGAGCGCGATGAAGCGGGCGCCGCGATCCTTGAGCGCGCGAACGAGTGCGACGAAGGTCTCAAGCTGTCCCATGCCTTCGGTCTCGGCATGGATGGTATGGACGTTGAG
>DASXFX010000143.1:0-32970 GCA_036489375.1 Binataceae bacterium (SeqCode)
GGGTCGCTCCTGCTCATGCGGCCAATTTTTCGATAGATCCCGTCGTCGCCTGGCTCTCGCCGCACGCCCCCAGCACCTTGCTCGATATGGGCAATACGGGTGCCGCTACTCTCCGCTTCGAACTAAGCGGCTTCATCTGGAGCCAGGGCCCTGACGGTCAGATCGTCCTTACTCCGACCGACGACATGATCTTCTTCCCGCAACTGTTTGCCCTCAATGCGGGCGAAAAGCGCAAGGTAAGAATCGGTTCGGTGGCACCTGCCGAAGATACCGAAAAGTCCTATCGCCTGATGGTCGCGCAGATGCCCTCGCTCCCGGGCGAGCGTCCCGCTGGCAGCGGGATCGAGCTACTCGCGGATCTCAGTATTCCGGTCTTTGTTGAACCGGCGGTGATCAGAAAGGGTGGCAACCTCGCGGGCCTGACTGCCAGCGGCCGCATGATCTCCTTTCGGGTCGTCAATACCGGCAACGTCCATTTGGTAGTCGAGAAAGCAACTATTAAGGGTCTCAACGCGGCTGGCGCGTCAGTTTTCACTCGCCACGGCAAGGCTTGGTACGTGCTAGCCGGCAAGAGCAGTAACTACAACCTCGAATTGACTGCAGACGAATGCGCCAAGGCGCAAACCATTGAAGTTACGGTGAACACTGAAACCAAGGCGTACGATCAGCGCGTCGCTGGCTCTCCCGGAAGTTGCGCCGTTCGCTAGTCCGGCAATCACACAACTTACACTCCGATCTGGTTCGGGGACAAAGGGAATCACGCCAATTCGGGCGCTGGCTCGATGAAGAAGAGGAAGGGTAGATGGGCGGGTGGCGGTGTACTGGGAGTGGGCGACTAAGCCTGCCGGTCGCGATCGTAGCGGCCCTGTGCGCGCTACTCGCGCATGCTACGGCCGATGCCGCACCCACCGCTTCCGCCTCCGCTGCCGCGCCTGCTCCAACGACTCCTGTGCTAAGCGCGGCTGCCGTGCCCGCTTCAACCACTCCTGCTGTAACTCTGGCGGCCACACCTGCTTCAACGACTGCTGCTTTAACTGCCGCGGCTACGACACCCACTCGCGATCAGCGCGCGCTTCTCACACTGTTTGTTGACGATGGCGCTCACGGAGAAACCGAAGTCGTCGTCCGCGACAAGGACATCCTGATCTCCGTCGCTGCCTTGGAAAAGGCCGGAATTCATTCGTTCGCTGGCACCCGCGAAGTCCTGAACGGAAAGCCGATGGTCTCACTTGCGTCGCTGGCGCCCGCCATCACCTATAAGTTCGACGAGCGGGACCTCACTCTCAGGATTTCTGCCGGCGTCAACCTGTTGGCAACTCACAACCTCAACCTGGAGTTGCAAAAACCGGCCGATCTCGAATTCCGCTCCGACACCAGCGCCTTCTTCAATTACTCCTCCATCCTCGGCAACCTGTCCGCCTGGAATGGCTTCTTCGAAGGCGGCGTCAGCTACAAGGGCGGCCTCTTCTATAGCGGCCTGCTCGCAAGCAACGGCGCTAATCCGGTTACGCGCGGTCTCACGAACTACACCTACGACGATCAGCCGGATATGCGCCGCGTCATGGCCGGCGATACCTTCGTCTCATCAGGCATCCTCGGCGGCACTGGCGTGCTCGGGGGCTTTAGCATGGCGAAGAATTTTTCGCTCGATCCCTATTTCATTCGCTTCCCGAGCCAAGACGTTTCTGGAATTCTGACCACCCCGTCCACGGTTAATGTCTATCGCAATGGACTCCTGATCAAACAGGAATATCTGCCTCCCGGAACATTCAGTCTCAACAACATCCCCGGTCAGGTTGGGCAGGGCAATACTCAGGTAGTGATTCGCGACGCGCTCGGCAACACCCATCAAATCAATTCGCCATACTACCTGAGTTCCGAACTCCTTCAGAAGGGACTCAGCGACTACGACTATGGAATCGGCTTTCAGCGTACCGACCTGTCTTCGAGCTTCAGCTACGGAGCACCGTCGCTCTCCGCCTTCCACCTGTACGGCCTCACCGACTGGTTGACGCTTGGCGGCCGCGTTGAGGCGCAGCACGATCTGCTAAGTGGAGGACCGTCCATCTCGGTTGGGTCGTTGCTTGGCGAACTGGATACCAACGCGGCTATAAGCCGCGAAAAAAACTACGACGGCGCTGCTGCTTCAATCGGCTATCAGTTCATCGCCCGGCGCTACAGCGGCGGCACCAACGTCCAATGGATGACGCTCAACTACTCGAACCTTACGTTGAAGCCCACCGATAATCGCCCGGTGTTGCAGGCTCAGGCCTCGGGCGCGATCGATCTCGGCTATGCCACCACTGTCGGGCTGCAATACCTCTACCAGCGGTACAGCAATCAGGGCACGCAAAATCAGGCGTCTGCAACGGATTCCACGCGAATCGGCAAAAGACTCAACTTGAACTTCAGCGTTACCCGGGCTCTAACTGGGAACAGTACGCCGGTCAACGAGGTCTTTGTCGGCTTGAGCTACTTCTTCGGTCACGAGACCGTCGGGACCATCTCGGGCGATACCTTGAATGGCTACTCCGGTACGGTCGCTTTACAAAAGGCGCTGCCCCTGGGTACCGGCTATGGGTACTTGTTGCAGGCCCGGGAAGGCTATCAGGAACAGGAGAACGCGTTCTTTCAGTATCAGAACGACTATGGGCGTTACGAAGACGATTATACTCGTGCCGCCGGCCAGAACTCGAACATCCTCAGTATCGCCGGTGGCCTGGTGGAAATCGACGGGCACGTTATTGCGACGCGCCCCGTGCAAAATGGATATGCGCTGGTGGAAGTTCCGGGCCTCGCCAACGTTCCCGCCGAATGGAGTAACCAGGTCATCGGCACCACCAACAAAGCCGGAAACGTTCTCTTGCCAAATTTGCTGCCTTATTACGGCAACCAGATTTCAATCGCCGATAGCAACATCCCTATCGACTATTCGATAGAGGTCGACCGAAAAGTCATTTCCGTTCCATTCCGCGGCGGCGGAGTCGTAACCTTTCCAGTGCATAAGGTCCAGCAGGTGACCGGTACCATCAGTGTGCAAGTCGGAGGCAGGGCCGTAATTCCAGCGCTCGGCGACCTTTCGGTTGATGTCGGCGGCCGCACCTTCGATTCGCCGCTCGGCAGAAAAGGACAGTTCTACTTCGATAGCATTCCCGCGGGCCGCTACCCGGCCTCGGTAGATTTCTCAGCCGGAGTCTGCAAGTTCGAATTCGAAGTGACCAAATCCGATAAGCCCACGCTTAAGCTTGGTGAGCAAATCTGTGTACTCACTCTGACTGCGAGCGCCAAATGACGCGTTGGCTTGGTTACTACGTGGTCTTACTGGCGGCAGCGATCTTACTGGGAGCGCCGACGCAGTGCTGGGCTTCGGGATGTATCGCCAGTGCGACGCCGATCGCTTTTGGCACCTATCAACCGCTGCATCCTGCCGACGCGGTCTCGGTGAGCACGATCACCTATAGCTGCACTGGAGTTAAGGGCCGCGTCAGAGTCAGTTTGAGCCGCGGTGAGTCGGGCACTTTTCTTCGCCGGGTCATGCACCTGGGTAACAAAAGGCTCGAATACAATCTCTACCTGGACCCCACAGGCGTCAGTATATGGGGCGATGGAAGCGGTGGTTCACAAGTCTATATAACGAGTAACCCGCCCAACGGCGCATCCGTCAACCTGACTGTCTATGGGCGAATTCAGGCGCGTCAGGGCGCACCAGCCGGCATGTACCGCGATAACGTTTTCGTCGTCATCGATCCTTAACGGTGAGAAGCCCGGCGCACGGCCCTTGCAGGGAGTCAGCTTAGTTGAGTCAGCGTTCGACCGGTGGAATGGTGGCCTCAGCTACAGCGACCGGTCTAAGTCTATGCCGCTGCAGTCGTGCGGACCTACCCGATCAACTCGTGCAGCGCCGTCACGAAGTTATGACTTTGTTCGGTACCTCCGCCCAGCTTGATCAGCGCGTAACGTTCATCTCCGTTCAGCCGATTCCACGCCGGTTGATTCAGCGTGACGCCCGCCGCCTTGGCATTCTCGACTAATCGCTCCGGTGGCGTCTCCGGCGGCTCCGCCGATCGCTTTACTTCTTCGGACAGGGCCTTGGTTGGGGTACCCGCGCGCGCCCGCACGGTCTCCTCCAGGAACGTCTGCACAGTGATGCGTTCCTCTTCCGAATCCGTCGGCAGATGACAAATCGCGAGACGTTCATGTTGTGCCAGCGCCTGCCACTGTTCGAGGCTGACCTTCACTCCGACGCGATCGAGCTTGCGCCGCACCGCCATCGGGACACAGGCCAGACTGTGATGCACTTCGTCCTCGAATTTGAACTTCTGAATCATCTCACGACCTCGCTATTCGATGCCGCGCCTGGCGCCGCACCCGCCTTTCGTAGGTCCGTATTGTAGCACTGCCTGGCAAGCCAGGTCTCGCCGTCAAAGCACATGCGGTGTGCGGATGGTGGCGCGAACCATCAAAAAGATCTATTGAGGCTCTATGCTCCCTTAATTGTGCGCTATAGAAAAGTAGCCGACATTTCGTTTGGCTTCGCGACGTTTTTCTAAATCACGTTGGCGTCCCCAAGGAGTCCCGATGAAAACCAGGGAGAAAAAGGAAAAGAAAAAGAAGGCGAAAGAAAATGGTCTCATCGTTGATGAGGCCAAACCTATCATCGCTGCGACCAACGGCGCGGCCAATGGCGAGCCATTGCAGATTCACCACGGGGACGTCAAAGCCGAAGCTCGCAAGATCAAGAACGACACCTACGAGAAGGAGTTGGCGCGCCTGCAAATCGAGCTCGTCAAGATGCAGGATTGGATCAAACACAAAGGCTTGAAGGTGCTCGTGATCTTCGAGGGCCGTGACGCGGCGGGCAAAGGTGGCGTCATCAAGCGCATCACAGAGACCCTCAACCCGCGCATTTGCAAAGTGGTCGCCTTGGGCACTCCGACTGAGCGCGAAAAGACTCAATGGTACTTCCAGCGCTACGTCGCGCAACTGCCCGCCGCCGGTGAGATGGTGCTGTTCGATCGCAGTTGGTACAACCGGGCTGGTGTCGAGCATGTGATGGGTTTTTGCAGCGACGAGCAATACCGCGAGTTCCTGCGCAGCTGTCCGGAGTTCGAGCAAATGCTCTGCCGCTCCGGCCTGATCATTGTGAAGTATTGGTTTTCGGTTAGCGATGAAGAGCAGGAACGCCGCTTTCAAGGCCGCATGAACGATCCCACACGTAGTTGGAAGCTCAGCCCGATGGACGTGGAGTCGCGTAACAAGTGGGTTGAGTATTCGATGGCCAAGGACGTTATGTTCAGCCATACCGATCACAAAATGGCGCCGTGGCGAGTGGTTAAGGCCGACAACAAGAAACTGGCGCGACTCAACTGCATCAGGCACCTGTTGAGCCTGATTCCTTACGAGGAGTTACCGCCGACGCCATTTGCGCTCGCGCCGCGGGCGGACATGCCGACTGACTACAGGCGGCCGCCACTCGAAGACCAGACATTCGTGCCGGACTACTACTAGGCGGTTCGCGCGCGAGTGGTTGATCGGAGAGGGGCGCTCCGAATGGGCCGCCTCTTGACGTGAATGCCTCAATGAATGAGGCTCGCTTCAAGGGCTGCCGGGCAAATTTTCTTTGGTGCTATGCTCACCGCTGAGCTTCACCAATCCCGGCTGGCCGCATTGGGAGTTTCGATGGCGCTCGATCACTCATGGGACCGGGCGGCGGTCGTTTCGATTGTCGCCTCCCTCAAACACCAGCGCGGCGCGCTAATGCCGATTCTGCGCCGTGTTCAGGATGAACTCGGATGGGTTCCACCCGAGAGCGTTCCGCTGATCGCACACGAGCTTAACCTTTCGCGCGCCGAGGTCCACGGCGTCGTGAGCTTCTATCATGACTTTCGGCATGAGCCGCCGGGCCGTAACATCGTTCGCATCTGTCGCGCCGAATCGTGCCAGGCGATGGGCGCACTGGCGCTTGCCGAACATGCGCGCAAGCGCTGCGGGGCTGACTTCGGCGGCACCAGTGTGGACGGCGCGTTTACTCTCGAAGCGGTTTATTGCCTCGGCAACTGCGCGTGCTCGCCGGCCGTCGTGATCAATGGTGAGCTGCTTGGCCGCATGACGCCTGAGCGTTTCGACGGCGCAATTTCCAACCTGAGCCGCCGATGAGTGGACAATCGATAGCGGTGTACGTACCGCGCGATTCCAGTTCGCTCTCGCTGGGCGCGGAGGAAGTTGCGGACGCTATCGCACGCGAAGCCGGGAGCCGGGGCGCCGATATAGAGTTGATCCGTAATGGCTCGCGCGGAATGTACTGGCTGGAGCCGATGGTTGAAGTCACGGCCGCGCGCGGACGGGTCGCTTATGGTCCCGTCACAGTTGCCGATGTTCAATCGCTCTTCAATGCCGGTCTGCTCGAAGGCGCCGATCATAAGCTCGCGCTCGGCCTCACCGATGAGATTCCGTACCTCAAACGCCAGTCGCGTCTGACTTTTGCACGGGTCGGCATCATCGATCCCGTTTCGCTCCACGACTATATCGCGCACGGCGGCTATCGCGGCCTTGCCACTGCAATCGCGATGTCCGGCGCGGAAATCGTGCAAGAGGTGACGGCCTCTAATTTGCGCGGACGCGGCGGCGCAGCCTTCCCCGCAGGAATCAAATGGAAGACCACGCTCGATCAGAATTCGCCGCAAAAATACGTCGTATGCAACGCTGACGAAGGCGATTCCGGCACGTTCTCCGATCGCATGATCATGGAGGGCGATCCCTTCGTGCTAATCGAGGGGATGACGATCGCGGGTCTCGCCGTTGGCGCGAGCGAGGGCTACATCTATCTGCGCTCGGAGTACCCGCACGCGCTGCGCACTCTGACACAAGCGATTGAAGCGGCGACGCGGGCCGGTTATCTCGGTGCCGACGTTGCAGGCAGCGGCAAACCGTTTCGGCTCGAAATTCGCCTCGGTGCGGGAGCGTATATCTGCGGGGAAGAAACCGCGATGCTCGAGAGTCTCGAGGGCAAGCGCGGAGTCATTCGCTTCAAGCCACCGCTGCCCGCGATCGCGGGGCTTTTTGGACAGCCGACCGTGGTCAATAACGTGATCACGCTCTCCTCGATCCCGGCAATTATCGCGGATGGAGGCAAAGCCTATAACGAGCATGGCGTCGGCCGCTCGCGCGGCACGATTCCGCTCCAACTGGCGGGTAACATCAAGCGTCCGGGGCTGTTCGAGCTACCTTTCGGACTGACGTTGCGTGCATTGATCGAGGATTTCGGTGGCGGCACCGCGAGCGGTCGTCCGCTGCGCGCGGTGCAGGTAGGAGGCCCGCTGGGCGCATACTTTCCCGACTCGATGCTCGATCTACCAATCGACTATGAAGCGATTGCCGGCGCTGGCGGACTACTCGGCCACGGCGGCGTCGTGGTGTTCGACGAGACTGCCGACCTGGCGCAGATGGCACGCTATGCGATGGAGTTCTGCGCGCTCGAATCGTGCGGGAAATGTACCCCGTGCCGCATCGGATCCACCCGCGGCGTCGAGGTCATCGATCGGATCATTGCGAATCGCGAGCGGGGCGATAATGTAGAGTTGTTGCGCGATCTTTGTGAGACGATGACGGCCGGTTCGCTGTGCGCGCTCGGCGGTCTGACGCCGTTGCCGGTGATGAGCGCCCTCAAATACTTTCCGGAGGACTTCGGTCTTTCGACGGCGAAAGGCGCTAGTATGGAGTAGGGCAGGGCACCTGACAGATTTTGCTCGAACTGGAGTGAAGCAGTGTTATCGATCAACGACAAGGACCTCGGCACGCCGGCGCGCGATTCGGCCAATCTTGTCTCGGTAGAAGTTGACGGCCACGCGGTTACCGTCGCCGCGGGCACCTCGGTAATCCGGGCGGCCGCATTGGCCGACGTCGCAATACCCAAACTCTGCGCCACCGACTCGCTCGAACCCTTCGGCTCCTGCCGCCTTTGCCTGGTTGAGATCGAGGGCCGCAAGGGCTTCCCGGCTTCATGCACCACTCCAGTGGAAGCCGGCATGAAGATCCGCACGCAAAGTGAACAACTCTCGAAGCTGCGCCGCAACGTGATGGAACTGTACATGTCGGACCATCCGATCGACCCGTTCGAATGCAAAGCCGGCGGCAAATGCGAGTTGCACGAAATGGCAAATGCGGTCGGGCTGGTTCATGTCCGATATGCCGATGACGGCCGCAACCATCAGCATCTCCCGATCGATGACAGTAATCCGTATTTCAGCTTCGATCCTTCGCGATGCATCGTGTGTTCGCGATGTGTCCGCGCGTGCGATGAGATTCAGGGCACCTTCGCCCTGACGATTGAGGGCCGCGGCTTCAATTCGCAAATGGTCGCCGGCCAGCACGAGCGCTACCTCGACTCGGAGTGCGTCTCTTGCGGTGCGTGCGTGCAGGCTTGTCCGACGGACGCGTTGATGGAGAAGTCGGCGCTCGAGAAAGGGCGCGCCGATCGCGCCATCGTCACCACTTGCGGTTATTGCGGAGTGGGCTGTTCCTTTAAGGCGGAGGTTCGCGGCGACGAGATCGTCAGGATGGTTCCGAACAAGGACGGTCTGCCCAACCACGGCCATTCGTGCGTCAAGGGCCGCTTCGCTTGGGGCTACGCGACGCATCCCGATCGGGTCAAGCGACCGATGATTCGCAAGCGCATCTCCGACCCGTGGCAAGAAGTCTCGTGGGAGGAGGCGCTGGCTTATGCCGCCGCCGAGTTCAAGCGCGTCCAACAGAAATACGGGCGCGGCGCAGTTGGCGGTATTACGTCTTCGCGATGCACCAACGAGGAAGCCTACCTTGTGCAGAAGCTGGTGCGCGCCGCTTTCGGCAACAACAATGTCGATACCTGCGCGCGGGTCTGCCATTCGCCCACCGGCTATGGCCTCAAGACCGCGTTCGGCACGCCCGCCGGCACGCAGGATTTCGACTCGGTCGCGAAGGCCGATGTGATCATGGTGGTTGGCGCGAATCCGACCGAAGGTCATCCGGTGTTCGCGTCGATCATGAAGCGCCGCCTGCGCAATGGAGCGCGTTTGATTGTTGCCGATCCGCGTGAAATCGAAATGATGCGGATGCCGCACGTTGAGGCGGATTACTTCCTGCAGCTTACGCCCGGAACCAATGTCGCGTTGTTCAACGCGATGACGCACGTGATTGTCACCGAGGGGCTGGTTAACGAGCAGTTCGTCGCCGCCCGATGCGAGCCGCATGAATTCAAGTTCTGGCGCGAGTTCGCCGCCGAAGAACGCAATTCGCCCGAAGCGGCGGAGAGGATCACCCGCGTCCCGGCAGCAAAGATTCGCGGTGCGGCGCGGCTCTTCGCGCAGGGGCCAAACTCCGCCATTTACTACGGACTTGGCGTGACTGAGCATAGCCAGGGCAGCACCGCAGTGCTTGCGATGGCGAATCTGGCGATGGCGACGGGGATGCTCGGACGCGAAGGCGTCGGCATCAATCCGCTGCGCGGCCAGAACAACGTTCAAGGCTCCAACGATGTGGGCTCTTTCCCGCATGAACTGACTGGCTATCGCCACGTTTCGGATTCCTTGATGCGCGCCGAGTTCGAAAAAGCCTGGAATGTCGCGATCGATCCTGAACCTGGTCTGCGCATTCCCAACATGTTCGACGCCGCGCTCGACGGCAGCTTCCTGGGGCTCTACGTCGAGGGTGAAGATATCGCGCAGTCCGATCCCAATTCGCAGCACGTGGCCGCGGCACTTTCCGCGATGGAGATCATCGTCGTTCACGACATCTTCATGAACGAGACCGCGAAGTATGCGCATGTGTTCTTGCCGGGATCGTCGTTTCTCGAAAAGAATGGGACCTTTACCAACGCCGAACGGCGCATTTCGCGCGTGCGCAAGGTTTTACCGGCGCTCGCCGGCAAGGAAGATTGGGAAGTCACTTGCGCGCTTTCCAACGCGCTCGGCTATCCGATGGATTACAGCCATCCGTCGGAAATCATGGATGAGATTGCGCGCCTGACACCGACCTTTGCCGGCGTCAGCTACGAGAAGCTCGACCGCCTGGGTTCAATTCAATGGCCCTGTAACGATGTCGCGCCCACCGGTACTCCGGTCATGCACGTTGGCGAGTTCGTCCGCGGCAAGGGCCGCTTTCTAGTCACCGAATATGTTGCGACCGATGAACGCACTTCGTCGCGTTTTCCATTGATACTCACTACCGGGCGGATTCTCACTCAATACAATGTGGGTACTCAGACTCGTCGCACTGGGAACGTTGCCTGGCACGCGGAAGATGTACTCGAAATCCATCCGCATGACGCTGAGCAGCGCGGCATTCGCGAAGCCAGTTGGGTCGAAGTGACGAGCCGCGCCGGCACCATTGCGTTGCGTGCGGCGGTTACGGAGCGAGTGGCGCCGGGCGTGGTCTATACGACCTTCCATCATCCGGAGACTGGGGCCAACGTGGTGACGACCGAGAACTCCGACTGGGCGACGAATTGCCCAGAATACAAGGTGACAGCCGTGCAAGTGATGCCTACTGCCAGGCATCCCGAGCGGTTACCCGCCGACCGGGTAATTGCCGCGGCGACTCCTGCCGCCCGCTAACGATCACCAATCGCGCGTGATCACGCTGGCTGTCTAAACTAACGCAGACCATGGACATTCATCACCTGGTGAAAATGGCCAACGATATCGGCGCCTTCTTCGCGTCCAGCCCAGACCATGAAGTAGCCGTGGATTCGATTGCCCAGCATCTCAAGAGCTTCTGGGATCCGCGCATGCGCAATCAGTTGATCGAATACGCCGGCCGCGACGACGGCGATCTGACCCCGCTTGCGCGCGAGGCGGTATTGCTCCTGCAACAGAAACAAAGGCCCGCCTGAGCGTGCTGCGCGGAGCAATTTCGGGCTTCGGCGAAGTAGCCGCGCAGGCTCATCTGCCCGGATGGCTGACACGGTCGGAGGTCTCGATCGTAGCAGTGCACGATCCGGTCTCCGCCCGCCGGCATCACGCAATTAACGTCCTCAAGAAAGCTCGTATCTACGACGATCTGGACTTGATGCTCGACGGTGAAGCGCTCGATTTCGTCGATATCGCGAGTCCGCCGGCCTTCCACGCGGGAGCGGTGCGTAAGGCGCTCGAGGCTGGAGCTAACGTCCTCGTCGAAAAGCCGCTATGCCTGACCGCGAAGGAGTTCGACGAGCTGGCGACGCTGGCCGCGAAGAAATCGCGCGTGCTGATGTGCGTCCATAATTGGAAGCACGCTCCCGCCTATCGGCGCGCTCGCGAGTTGATTGCGCAGGGCAGTCTCGGCGACCTGCGGTACCTTTCACTCGCGCGTCTGCGCAGCGGGCCGGCAGGTGCCGGCGGCAGCAATGTCGGAGGCGAGCGCTGGCGACTCTCGGCAGCTACCGGCGGCGGTATCTTGATCGATCACGGATGGCACGTTTTCTACTTAACCCAATGGCTCGGCGGAGGAACGGCGCCGATTGCCGTTTCTGCTCACCTCGGCTTTCAGCCGGGCTCAACCGTGGATGATCTTGCCGACCTGCTCGTAGAATTTCCCGAGGGCCGCTTAGCCCACCTCCATCTCTCATGGCGGAGTCCGATTCGGCGGACTTCGGCCGCGATCTACGGTGAACACGCGATGCTCGAAATCGAAGGCGATCGTATTCTGCTGACCAATCGGTCCGGTGACTCCGAGGATTTTTCTGTGAACGACGTTCCCGACGACTCCTACCATGCGGAATGGTTCGCCGGGATGGCCGCGGAAGTTGAGCGGGCTATCGCTGAGGGTCCTGAAGGACCGATCGCGCGCGAGAATCAGAGGGAAGTTCGATATGCTCTTGCCCTGACCGAAGGAGCACATCGGTCAGCGGCGACGGGCACGCGAATCGTGCTTTGAGTTCCAGGCGAGGGAAGGTCCTACCTTGGCACTAGATCGGTACATATCGATCGTGGCCGCCGCCCGTAACATTTAACGACATTGACACACGACCATGATGGCAACGCTCTACTGATCTAGGGAGCCCCGGCGTCTTGACTATCGGTCCGGCACGGTTATGATGCTTATTGACCGCTAGGTTAGGGACTCGCGAAGAGCTGCGCTCGCCTGAAACACGGTTCAGAACCCAGTGCCTCTCGCGGACTGTCAGATCGAGCAATTTGGCCCTTGGGAGGCCATTTCGGCTCTGCGGTCGAGACTCCGGAGGCTTTGGACCACTGATTTTGAGTTCGGACGCGACGACCACGAATCCGGCTGACTCTCGCGCAACCTCGGCCGAGACGCGAGCACAGGACTCCCGCGATCAAATTCTGAAGGCGGCGATGCGCTTGTTCGCGGTGCGCGGCTTTCATGAGACGTCGATGGCGGAGGTGGCGCGCGCTGCGAGTGTCAGCAAGGCGCTCATCTTTTGGCATTTCAAGACCAAGGAAGAGCTCTTTATGGCGGTGTTGAACCGCCTACTTGAACCTTATTTCATCGATTTCGCCGAAGAAGCTGGCGCGCTCGACGAGCAGGCGCAAATTGTTCGGCTGATCGACCTCTATATGCAGTTCGTACGCGAGAATGGCGGCTCGATTCGCTTCTTTGTCGCGCAACTCCTGCATGATGAGAAACTCTCTGACGGACTGACCAACCAGGTCCTGCAGCTTTATCAGGGTTATCGTGCTTTGTTGGTCGATCTGATTGGACGGGCGCAAGAACGGGGCTTATGCAAGCGCGACTTTCCGCCAGCCGACGCTGTGAGCTTTATGCTCTCGACGCTTAACGGGCTACTGATCGGATTTCTCTTTTCGGGTGAAAACGGCGTCAACCTCGATGGTGCGATCGCGATGCTGCGCCATTGGCTCTTCGGTGACGCTCCACAAAACGGCCCAGGCGAATGCCCGCCGTCGCCTTAGACATACTCAACCGGCCGGGATCCTAGGAGATCGATTGATATGCGTGTGCCGCTACGACAAATGATAGACCTCGGACGCTACATGAGTCGCAAGAAGCGCTCGGGAGAGAAGTATTTCCCGCTGGTCTTGATGCTGGAACCGCTGCACGCTTGCAACCTGGCGTGCATCGGATGCGGACGCATCGTCGAGTATAAGGACACGATCCGGGATCAGATGCCGCTCGAAGAGGCGCTGGGCTCCGCGGCCGAGGCCGATGCGCCGATCGTCTCAATCTGCGGCGGCGAACCGCTCATGTACAAGCATATCGCGGCGCTGACCACCCGCTTAATCGAAGAGCAGAAACGCCACGTCATGATCTGCACCAATGCGATCCTGATGGAGCGTTTCGTAAAGCAGGTGGGACCCAGCCCTTACTTGAGCTTTAACCTGCATATCGACGGCATGCGCGAAACCAACGATCGGATTACCGATCGCGCAGGCCACTTCGACATCGTCGTAAAGATGATCAAGTTGCTCAAGGAGCGTGGTTATCGGGTGCAGACCAATTCGACCATTTTCCGCGAAACCAGTGCGGATGAGGTCGATGAGTTGATCAAGTTCCTAAGCGGCCTCGGGGTTGACGGGATGCTACTGACGCCTGGCTATCATTACCAGGTGCTTGGCAACGATGAGATCTACCTCAAGAAAGAGGAGATGCCGCTTAAGTTCCAGCGCGTGCGCAAGCTCGCTGATGACTACAAGATCATCAACACGCCGATCTACCTGGACTACCTGGTCGGCGAGCGCGACTTACAGTGCAGCCCATGGACCACAGTTACTCGCAATCCGCAGGGCTGGAAGGGTCCCTGCTATCTTATTACCAACGGACACTACAAGACGTTCACTGAGCTTCACGCCGCGACGGACTGGGAATACTACCGCACGAAGCAGGACATCCGCTGTCGCGACTGCAAGCTCCATTCCGGGTTCGAGGGAACTGTTGCGATGGACTTCGGGAAGAACCTGAAGGACTCGTGGCGGATGGTGCGACACTACATTTCGTAGGTGTCGTGAGCGGGAATTCCTACCTGCTCCTTGAACAGTGCCCTCGATTGCGTACTGACAGTTCGCAATCGCGCGTTGCCTTTGTGACGAAGATTCGGCACGCGCGGCGGCTTGATCGAGTAGAATAGATAGACGATGCAACAAGCCAAGCCCGCTCATCGAGATTCAGCGGCTCACCCTGCCATTGGGCCCACGACCAATGGGGTGCCTGCGATCCATCTCGATCAATACCTGAAGGAGCGTACTGCTCTAATCGAAAGAGCGTTGGCGCAATGCGTTGCGGAATCCAGCGGACCTGCGGGTCAGTTGTTCGAAGCGATGCGCTATAGCCTGATGGCTGGAGGCAAACGGTTGCGCCCGGTGCTCGCGACGGCGGCATGTGAGGCGGTCGGCGGCGAGATCGAGGCCGCGATGGGCCTGGCGTGCGCGATCGAGATGATTCACACGTACTCATTGGTGCACGATGACTTACCGTGCATGGATGACGACGATTTGCGCCGCGGTCGTCCGACCAATCACAAGGTATTTGGCGAAGCGATCGCAACCTTGGCAGGTGATGGTTTGCTGACTGACGCCTTCAAGGTGCTCGCACGGTCGGCGACCTGCTCAAGTAGGGCACTACCCGCGCAAGCATTGCTCGATACCGTTGCCGAACTAGCCGATGCCGCCGGCTCTGCCGGTATGGTAGGCGGACAGGTTATTGACTTACTAGGCGAAGGCCGCTCGCTGGATCTCGCAGAGCTCGAGCATCTGCATAGTCGGAAGACCGGCGCGCTATTCGTTGCCGCAGTTTGTGGCGGTGCGCGGTTGGGTGGTGCGACGGTAGAGCAGATGTCCTCCCTACGTGAGTATGCGCAGGCCCTGGGTCTCGCGTTCCAGGTGATCGACGACTTGCTCGATGTAGAAGCCTCGACCGAGGCGATGGGCAAACGTACTAACAAAGATGAAGGGCGTGGTAAGGCGACTTATCCCTCATTGATAGGTGTCGAGCGATCTCGCGAGCTAGGTCATGAGCTCGCGCGCAAAGCGCAAGCCGCACTCACCGCGTTTGACCATCGCGCGAATCCCCTGAGGATGCTCGCGGCGTTCGCCGTGGAGCGCAAGCTGTGACGACATCGCGCGTCACCGAGTTGACGCCATCGCCGGGCGCCGTCGATCGAGACTCGCAGGAGTACCAAGCTCATGCGCGCGGCTCGCATTCGCGCCAGGCTATGTTGATAGAGCCCGGCCGGCTTGAATTGCGGGAGTTCTCGCCGCCTCATCCAGGGCCCGGAGCGCTCCTGCTCGAAATCAAGTGCGCGCTAAGTTGCGGTACCGACCTCAAGACCTATCGCCGTGGTCATCCGGTGTGGAAATTGCCGACTCCATTCGGGCATGAATTCTCTGGTGTAGTAGTGGAAGTCGGCTCGGGAGTGAATCAGTTCAAAGTAGGTGACGCGATCATGGCGGCGCCTACCGCACCATGCGGCGCGTGCTTCTACTGTGATCGTGGTCAGGAGAACCTCTGCGCGCAGGCTATGGACCAGATGGTGATGGGGGCGTACGCCGACTATCTTTTGTTGCCACCTCACATCGTCGCCCGCAACGCCTTCAAGAAGCCGCCGTCGTTGCCGTTCGAGGAAGCAGCGCTGCTCGAACCACTCGCGTGCGTGGTCCATGCGCAGGAAATGGCGCGCCCGGAAAAACGCGAAACCGTATTGATCGTCGGTGCGGGACCGTTCGGCCTGTTGCATATGATGGCGCTCAAGGCTGCCGGCGTGCACGCGGTCGCTATTGCGGGGCGCGGCGAGAGCCGTCTTAAATGGGCGGCTGAGCTCGGCGCGGACCAGGTGATCGACGCGGCCAAATCCGAGGCGCAGTCGGCCGTTGGCATGCTCAACGGTGGCTACGGTCCAGACCTGGTGATCGAATGCACCGGTCAGCTCGCAGGATGGGGCGACGCCTTTGCGCGGGTCAGGCGCGGTGGCCGTGTAGTGTTTTTTGGTGGATGCCCGGCAAACACCGCGCTCAGCATCGATACGCGCCGGATGCATTACGACAACCTGACCTTGCTGGCGCCATTTCATTTCCGCCCGCGCGACGTGCAGCGTGCTTTCCAACTGCTAAGTGGGGGAAGCCTCAACGCCGGCCGCCTTATCAACGCCCGCAGGTCGCTGAGCGAACTCGGCGAAGTCTTTGCGATGCTCGAGCGCGGGGCGATGCTGAAGTGTGCGGTGATTCCATAACCTAGCGCGCGCGTCGGCGATTACCGCGGCAAGCCGCAGATAAGAAATTGGATAATCATTTATGGATCAAGTGTCACAGATGATGCCGGACGGGCAGGGGGCCATCGGCGCCGCCGCGCCGCGCGACGAATTCGCCGCGAAGCTCGATCATACGATCGGCGAGGCGCAGCGCGCTTTGTTGCAACAGCAACATCCCGAGGGCTATTGGCAGGCGGCGCTTGAGGCCAACGCGGAGATGAACGCGGAATACATCATCTTCAACCGCTTCATGGAGGTCGAACCCGATCCGGCGCTGGATGCGAAGCTCAAAAAACTGCTGATCGATACGCAGCAGGGTGACGGTAGTTGGACTTTATTTCCCGGCGGCGAAGGTCACATTTCGACTACCATCGAGGCTTACTTCGCCTTGAAGCTCACCGGTTTGCGCGCCGGCGACGAACCGATGATGCAGGCGCGCCGCTGGATATTGTCGCGCGGCGGCATCTCCAGTGCGGGCACGCTCGCGCGCTTTTATCTCGCCGCGATGAACCAGGTGTCGTGGGATGCCACCCCGTCGATGCCGGTAGAGATCACGCTCCTGCCTAACTGGTTTCCTATCAATATGTACGAGCTGTCCTCATGGGCGCGTGGCACTCTGTTCGCCCTGATGGTGATGCAGGCCAAGCGGCCCACGCGCCAAATCGACTGGATCGAGGGCGTGCTCGAGCTCTACATAGAGCCGCCGCACTTCACCAAGTTCAAGATGCCACGCGGCAAGAAATTGTTGTCGCTGCGCAACGCGCTGATCGGCGCCGACAAAATTCTGCGCTCCTACGACCATCATCACTTGAGCGGCCTGCGTGCACGCGCCTTGCGCCGCGCGGAGAGTTGGCTGCTAGAGCATCAGGACGCCAACGGATCGTGGGGCGGAATCCAGCCCTGCTACCTGCTGAGCCCGATGGCGTTGAAGGGGCTCGGCTATCGGAACGATCATCCGGTGATGGAAAAGGCGCTCGAAGGCGTCCGCGAACTGATTTGGGATCAGGGCGACACGATTCTCTACCAGCCGTGCGTTTCGCCTAACTGGGACACTGCTCTGGCAGCCAAGGCGCTGATCGATTCCGGCCTTTCCGGTGATCATCCAGCGCTGCGTAATTCGGCAAAATGGCTAATCGATCATCAGATTTTCAAGCCCGGCGACTGGTCGATCAAGCGGCCTCAGCTAGAGCCTGGCGGATGGGCGTTCGAGTTCTACAATGACTGGTTCCCCGACGTTGACGATTCGGCGGTAATCCTGATGGTGCTGACCGAGGCCGCGCATGACGACGCAGGCGCGCGCGATCGTGCAATCAGGCTCGGCGCTAACTGGGTGATGGGGATGCAGTCGAAGGACGGCGGCTTTGCCGCTTTCGATACTGACAACACTTCCCACTGGATCAATCAGGCGCCGTTTGCGGACGTCGAAGCCGCGACCGATCCGACCTGTGCGGACTTGACCGGCCGTGTACTCGAAATGATGGCCGCAGTCGGTTATCGTGCTGATCATCCGGTGGCGCGCCGCGCAATCACTTGGCTAAAGCGCGATCAGAAGGCGGACGGATCGTGGTGGGGTCGATGGGGCGTCAGTTATATCTACGGCACATTCTCGGCGCTGTCCGGTCTGCGCGCAATTGGCGTCGATATGAGCGAGCCTTGGATCGGCCGCGCGGTCGCGTGGCTCAAATCCGTGCAGAATTCCGATGGTGGTTGGGGCGAGACCTGTCTCGCCGACAAGGAACCCGCGCTAAAGGGCAAGGGTACCAGCACACCCTCACAGACCGCGTGGGCCTTGATTGGATTGATCGCCGGCGAAGACAACCTCAGCGACAGTGCAACGCGCGGCGTGGCCTGGTTGATCGAGGGACAGAACAGCGACGGCCGCTGGGAGGATACCGAGTTCACTGGCACCGGCTTTCCCAATCATTTCTATCTTCGCTACCACATGTACGCGCATTACTTTCCATTGATGGCGCTCGGCCGCTTCCGTCGCCGGATGGCAGAACAAGCGGCGCGGTGAGATTGCGGGTTTCTCGATGAAGGCGATCTCGATTATAGGCTCGACCGGTTCAGTGGGCGTCACCACGCTCGATGTGGTCTCGCGCTTCCCCGATCGCTTCCGCGTGGTGGCAATGGCGGCAGGCCGCAACCTGGAATTGCTGTCTGATCAGATTCGCCGCTTTCATCCGGAGTTGGTTTCCGTCGAAACGCCCGAGTTAGCCCGCGATCTAGCGCAACGCCTGCAACCGCATAAAGTGACGATCTTACATGGCGGCGAAGGGGTAGTTGCGGTCGCAACTCATCCCGAGGCCAAACTGGTCATGTCCGCGCTGGTTGGCGCGTTGGGCTTGGCTCCTACGCTCGCGGCGATCAAGGCCGGCAAGGATATCGCCTTCGCTAACAAGGAAGTGCTGGTGGTCGCCGGCGAAGTCGTGACGCGCGCGGTGCGTGAGTATGGCGTGCGCCTGCTGCCGGTCGATAGCGAACATAACGCAGTATTTCAGTGTATCGAAGGGCGCCCGCCTGAAACCGTCAAGCGGATCATATTGACCGCGTCGGGCGGTCCGTTCCGCGAGTTACCGGCAGATCGCTTTGGCGAAATCAGCGTCAAGGACGCGCTCAATCACCCCACGTGGCGAATGGGCAATAAGATTACGATCGATTCGGCGACGCTGATGAACAAGGGCCTCGAAGTAATCGAGGCTCACTGGCTGTTTGGTTTGCCGCCCGAGAAAATCGACATCGTGATTCATCCGCAGAGCGTGATCCATTCGATGGTCGAACTGATCGACGGATCGGTCATTGCCGAGATGGCGATTACCGATATGGCGATTCCAGCGGCCTTCGCACTGGCGTATCCCGACCGTTTACCGCTTGATCATTTGCCGCGGCTCTCTTTAATTGATTGCGCGAACCTCTCCTTCGAGCAGCCGGATTCCGTACGGTTCCCTTGTTTACGGCTGGCCTATGAGGCATTGCGTGCGGGCGGCACGATGGCTGCCTGCCTCAACGCCGCCAACGAGGAATTGGTCGCGGGCTTTCTGGCCGGGCGCATCCGCTTCGTCGATATTCCGCGGCATATCGAAACCGTAATGTCGCGTCATCACAATCCGCCAGCGCGCACTCTTGAAGATGTAATCGGAACCGACGGGTGGGCACGTGCAGCCGCGCGCGAGTTGATTGGGGCCTCAAGTTCGACGGTGCACGCATGACGGACGCGGCCAATGTGATGATCGAGGCCCACGGCGTCGAAGCGGCGCCCCCTGCGGTCTCAGATCTCGCCGCGGCGTACGAATGGTGCGGGCGCCTCGCCCGATCGCATTACGAGAACTTCACCATCGCGTCCTGGTTGATGCCGCGTGCAATGCGCCCGCACATGCACGCCATTTATGCCTACGCGCGCATCGCCGATGATTTTGCGGACGTGGATAAGAGCCTCGCAAAGCTCGACGAATGGGAGAGCGAGTTGGACGCCGCTTATGCCGGCACGCCGCATCATCCGGTTTTCATCGCGCTAGCAGATACGGCCCGCCGTTTTGATATTCCGCGTGAGCCCTTCGCCGATCTGTTGCGCGCGTTTCGCTCGGACGTAAACTTCGCCGGCTTCGATACCATCGATGATTTGCTCGGCTACGCGCGCTATTCGGCCAATCCGGTGGGTCGTCTGGTACTCTATCTTTTCGGCTATCGCGACCCTCAGCGCCAAGCGCTTTCCGATCTCGTGTGCAGCGGATTGCAGCTCGCAAATTTCTGGCAGGACGTCGCTGGCGACTTCGATAACAGCCGTGTCTATTTTCCGCGGCGCGATCTGGAACGCTTTGGCGTTTCTCCCGACGACTTGCACGACGCGCGCGCTACGCCGGGATTTGTCGCCTTGATGAAGCACGAAATCGAGCTGGCACGCGACCTCCTGGTCCGTGGCGCCGCTCTGAGTCGCATGGTCGATCGGCGCTTACGACGCGACATTTTGATGTTTGCGGGCGGCGGTCTCGCGATTCTGCGCGCGATCGAGAAGGTCGATTACGACGTTTTGCACCAACGGCCTAAACTCGGCAAGTTCAGCTACCTCGCCATCGGATGTGATGCGATTCGTGGACGCCTTTCGCACTGAAGAGATGGCGGCGCGGACCGCGGAAGAGACCGTCGCGCTGGCGGCGGACTATGCCCGCTGTGCTCGAATCACGCGGCAAGCGTCGTCCAATTTCTACTATGCTTTCATGCTTTTGCCGCTCGAACGGCGTCGCGCGCTTTACGCCGTTTATGCATTTTGCCGCTTCGTTGACGATATAGCGGACGATGACAGCATTACGGATCCGGCGGCGATGCTGGCGCGCTGGCGCGACGAACTGGACAATGTATTCGCCGGCACTCCGACACGGCCGGTCTCGCGCGCTCTGGCCGAAAATACCGCGCGCTTTAATATCCCGCGCCGCTATTTCGAAGAGGTCATCGACGGCGTTGAGATGGATCTCTCGCAGCGGCGCTACGAAACTTTCGACGAACTGAGCCTCTATTGCAGGCGCGTGGCTTCGGCGGTCGGTCTCATCTGCATCGAAATTTTCGGTTACTCGAATCCCGCAACCCGCATCTATGCCGAGAAATTGGGGCTCGCGTTCCAGCTCACCAACATCATTCGCGATGTTCGCGAGGATGCCGGGCGCGGCCGCATCTATTTACCACTGGAGGATTTGCGGCGCTTTGGTGTGACGGAATCTGAATTGCTGGACGGCGTTTACAATGATCGCTTTCGCGCGCTGATGGCCTTCGAGTCTGAGCGCGCGCGAGGCTTTTATCGCGAAGCGGCGGACGCATTGCCCAGCGAGGATCGTCCTTCGATGCTCTCCGCCGAAGCGATGCGGTTGATCTACAGCGCGTTGCTCGAACAAATCGTGCGCTCCGAGTATCGCGTCTTCGACCGTCGTCATCGACTTTCCACGCCACGCAAGCTCTACCTCGTCGGCCGCGCATGGGCCGGTTCGCGGCTGGCGCGCGCGTCGGGATAGCAACGATGGCGGTCGAGGCCAAAGATGTCGTCGTGATCGGCGGAGGGTTCGCCGGACTCGCGGCGGGCGTGGCGCTTGGCGCGCGTGGCTTTCGTGTCGCTCTGCTCGAGAGCAAACCCGCCCTCGGCGGCCGCGCGTTCTCCTTTCCAGATGCCGAGACCGGCGATTTCGTCGATAACGGCCAGCACGTCCTGATGGGCTGCTATCACGAGACGCTCAATTTCCTCGACCAGATCGGCACGCGGCGCGACCTCATTTTCCATCGAAATCTTGAAATCGAAATGCTCGACGGACCTCATCGACGAGCGACTCTGAAAACCGTCGCGCTGCCCGGTCCTCTGCACATGAGCGGTGCGCTGCTCCGTTACCGTCATCTGTCGTGGCGTGAACGGATGCGATTGATTGCTGGTGGTTCGCGCATGATGTACTTGCGCTCGTACGATCGCGATCGCTTGAGCCGGATGACCGTGGCCGAACTGATGGACGAGCTTAAGCAGGGCGACCGCGCACGCCAATGTTTCTGGTACCCGCTCGCGATTGCGACGCTCAATGACGACCCGCAAATTGCCTCTGCCAAACTGCTGGCCGAAGTGCTCAAGCGCGCCTTCTTCTCACGCCGCGACGATTCAGCGTTCGTTTATTCGAAGGTCGGCCTGAGCGATCTTTATTGCGGCGCCGCAAGCGATTCGATCGAGAACACCGGCGGTGTGGTCGCGACCCGCGCGATTGTCGATGGCTTCGATTTCGACGCCACTTCCGCGATTACCGGAGTCCGTCTGCGCGACGGCAGCCGCTTGAGCGCCGCAAATTACATTGTGGCCGTGCCACCGCAGCAATTCCTGAAGTTGCTGCCCGAGGCCGCAGTCGCCGATCCGTTCTTTTCTCGTATCGGTGCGCTGAAGAGTTCACCGATAATTTGCGTGCACGTGTGGCTCGATCGCGAAGTCACAGATTCCGCCTTTATCGGTTTCATTGGCACGCAGACCCAATGGCTTTTCAATAAACGCCGCATTTTTGAACAGCACGGTGAACGTCATCCGGGCTACTTGAGCTTCGTTATCAGCGGCGCGCGCCACCTGGTCGATCGTTCCAATGGCGAGTTGCTCGACCTCGTGATCAACGATTTGCGCGCGATGATTCCTGCTGCCCGCAACGCCAACGTCGTTAAAGCGCTGGTCCTCAAAGAGAAGCACGCGACGATCGCGCCCGATCCACTATCAGATCTGAGCCGCCCGGCCACGGTTACTCCGATTCCAAACCTCTTCCTCGCTGGCGATTGGATCCAGACCGGCCTGCCCGCCACTATCGAGAGCGCCGTGATTTCCGGCCGCGCTGCCGCCAACGCGGTCGCAGCGCGCGTCGGTAACGCCTGAGGCCCGCGCGATGGCTGCCCAAACTGCGCTCGTCACAGGGGCAAACGGTTTCGTCGGGGCGCACGTGGTTCTCGCCCTGGTCGCGCGCGGCAACCATGTACGCGCGTTTGTTCGTGATGGTGCCGATACCCGCGCGCTCGATAATGTTGATTGCGAAATTGCGATCGGCGACGTGCGCGATCTCGCGTCAGTCGAGCGTGCCGTCCGCGGCTGCGACGAGGTCTATCACGTCGCCGCCGATTATCGATTGTGGGTCGTCGATGAAGCGCCGATGTATGCGGCCAACGTCGAGGGCACACGCAACGTGCTCGACGCGGCGCGCCGTGCGAAGGTCGCAAAGATCGTCCACACCAGCACCGTCGGTGCTCTCGGAATCGGCGCGGACAAGGTCGGGCGCGAAGACACGCCGGTCACCCTCGAAGATATGGTTGGCCCTTACAAACGGTCGAAATTTCTCGCCGAACAAGTCGCGCTTGAGGCTGCGCGCGAAGGCTTGCCGGTGGTGATCGTCAATCCGTCCACACCGGTCGGTACGCTGGATTACAAGCCGACTCCGACCGGACGTGTGATCGTTGATTTTCTCAACCGGCGTATTCCCGCATTCATGGAGACTGGACTCAATCTCGCATGCGTTGAGGACGTCGCGAGGGGTCATCTGCTCGCTGCTGAACGAGGGCGCAACGGTGAAAAATACATTCTCGGCGGCGAGAATCTCACGCTTGAAGCGATGCTCCAGCGACTCGCTAAGCTGGCCGGCATGCCGGCTGTGCGAATGAAAATTCCATACTCTGTCGCCTTCGGATTTGCTCTCGGTGCCGAGGCGGTTGCGCGTACTATTACGCATCGTGCGCCACGCGCGAGCCTGACCGAGGTTCGCATGGCGCGCAAGAAAATGTTCTTCGATTCTTCCAAGGCGCGCGTAGCACTAGGCTACGAGCCGGCGCCCGTCGATGACGGCTTGGCGCGTGCGATCGAGTTCTTCCGCCGTATCGGCGCGGCGCGCGCGGCCGCCTGACATCCCGATGCATTTACTGCTTGCTACCATCGAGCTTCGTCCGTACGTCTTCATCTTTCTGGCGGCGTTCCTGTTTATCTCAATCGTCAATTTCGGCCTGCGCACGACGGTGCTCTTCACGGTTCTGACTTACGCCGTTTCGCTCGCCTGTGAGTGGAGTTCCGTGCACAACGGCTTCCCCTTCGGCCTCTACCACTACCTCGACGCCACTCGCGGTCGCGAAATCTGGATAGCCGGCGTCCCCTTCATGGATTCGCTTTCGTTCACTTTTCTGGGCTTCGCCAGTTACACCGTCGCGTTGCTGGTGGCCTCGCCGCTGCATCGCCGCGGCCTCGATTTGCGCGTGCTCGATACGTGGAAGATTCGCCGCTCGCCGCGCGTATGGCTCATGGCGGCGCTATTCATGGTCATGGTTGATATGGTCGTCGATCCGCTGAGCGTGCGCGGCGACCGTTGGTTCCTTGGAAAAATCTTCTGGTACGATCCGCCGGGCCCGCATTTTGGCGTTCCGATCACGAACTACCTTGGGTGGTTCTTTGTCGCGGTACTCACGGTCGCGATCTTCCAATTGCTCGACGGTTCCTTCAAACACGCTGCGGCCAAACCCGCAGGTGCGATTCCCGCTTTCCCGTCGCGCGCGTTGCTCGGACCGATGCTCTACGCGGGCATCATCGCCTTCGGTATCACGATGCTCTTCCTCATCGGTGCGCACGATATCGCCTGGGCCAGCGTTTTCATCTATCTGCCTTTTGTCGTGCTGATTCTGCACATCATCACACGCCCGGAGAGCTATGGGGACAGTGCCGCAATCGCGCGTCATCTGGCCGATTTTCCCTACGACGCCGCTGCATTTGCCGATCACTCCACCGCCGCGATTACAGATTCGCACCTCCGCCGCGCCTGACTCGCGAGGTTGCCGTCGTCGCTTGCCGGTTGTTCTGAATCAACTACCCAAGTGCGCGCGCGAGAGCTTCCACCGCGACCGCCATCGCGTCGCTCGCCTTGCGCAAATTTCGCACCAGGCGGATTACGCCCGCGACCATCGCCGGATTTCGCGCCAGCGTCGCCGCTGCCTTGAGCGGTCGCACCTTGCCGTTCTCGTCCGCGAGTCCGGCACCCGCCACATCGTGCTCGACCGTGTCCATGATCGTCCGTATTGCGATGAACGGAATTCCTCGCGACGCGGCTTCAAACGCGATCACGGCGGTCTCCATATCGACCGCGATCGCACCGGTGCTGGCACCCGCCAGACGCTTGTCGGCTTCAGTTGCCAGTGGATATTTCACCGTGAGGATCGCGCCGCGCGTGTGGCGGATTCCGGCTGCATCCAAAGCGGCCGAAGCCTGGTCGAAGTGGGTGCGTGAGACCTCGATCGTGCGCGCGGGGTGGGCGTCGTCGCCCGCGCGAGTCATCAGGCGATCTCCAAGGATGGCGTCGCCGATTTCGAGCTTGTCCGCGAGCGCGCCCGCCACGCCGGTCAGGATTACCAGGTCGGCCTCGCGAATTTCCTCAAACGCGCGGTGCGCGTTTTCGGTCGCCTTGCGCATCCCGATGCCGCTGGCGACTAGCGCAATCTCGCAATTGCCAATACGCCCTCTGGCACCTTTCAAGCCCTTGATATTGAGCGCCTTAGTGGCCGTCAGCCGTTTACGCAGGGGCTCCAACTCAGCGCTGAACGCGCAGAAAATCAATATCAATTAGGATACCTTCAGTGCTAGTTGGTCGCCGGCGATTGGACGCCGCTTGAGCAGCCGCGCGGCTGTAAGCAAAATTGCCGTGGTATTTTAGCAATCAAGATTACTGTGACGCGCCCAATCAAAGTTGCCGTGATGCGATCGCCCGATCAAGCTCATCTTCGTGTGTTGTCGCTATGCCTTCAGCATCCTACGCGTGCACTCGACTGAGCGCGCTATTCGCATGACCTCGAATCCATCGATCGCAGCTCGCGCGGTCATCGTGACCGCCGACGACTTCGGCTTCTCGCGCGAGGTCAACGCCGGCATCATCCGAGCGCATCGCGAGGGCATCCTCACCGCGACCAGCCTGATGGTAGCGGCGGCCGCGCGCGATGAAGCTGCGGCTCTTGCGCGCGAGAATCCCAAGCTCGATGTCGGCCTCCATCTAGTGGTCTGCCGCGGACACAGCGCGCTGCCGCCGAATCGTCTTGCCGGCATCGTCGATGCCTCTGGAAATTTTCCCGAAAGCCCCGTGCGTGCCGGCATGCGCTACTACTTCAACCGCGACCTTCGGGCCAGGTTGCGCGATGAAATCCGGGCGCAGATCGACCTCCATCTCAAACTGATCGGTCGCCTCGACCATATCGACGGGCATCTTAACTTTCACGTTCATCCGGTTATCGCTGAAATCCTGATCGACTTATGTACCGAGTATCGCGTGCGATGCATACGACTCCCCCGCGAGCCGGTTTTTACGACGCTCGCGCTTGCGCGGGACCACGCCGCGCGGAAAATCGTCGAAGCGGGCATTTTTCGCGCGCTGTCACGCCGCGCCCGCCGCCTGGTCGATTCGCACGGAATGCGCTCAACCGATTGGCTCTTCGGGCTGCATCAAAGCGGCCATCTTACTGAAGCTTATATGCTTGGAGTGATTGCCCGGCTGCCGGCGGGACTCACGGAGTTATACTTTCACCCGGCCGCAGATCTTGGCGGCCCAACGCCTGCGCTCGAAGCGCAGCGCGAGGTCTCGATTCTTACCGGCTCGCCAATACGAGGCGCGTTGGAAAAGCAGGGTATTGGGCTGACCAATTTCGCCGCGCTCGCCAGCGCGGAAAATTCCACATCCGCCCCGACCGCGAGCGGTTAAGAATTCGCTTGAACTCGCCTCAAGCTCTATTTTCCGACTACAATGCTGGCTTTGGGATTGAGTCCCATTGAACTTGATCAATTCGATCCGGAGAAGATTATCCGATGTTCGATCAGGAGACGTCGATTAGCGCTAACCAGGCCTTGGAATACCGGCTGCCCGCTAACGTCACGCCCGAACGTTACGACCTGACTCTGACGCCCGATCTCAAGGCCTTCACTTTCGAAGGTAGCGAGATTGTTGCGATTACAGTCCACGAGGCGACGACCGATGTCGTGCTCAATGCCCTAGAACTCGAAATCGAAAGTGCTGTCGCCGAGCGCTCCGGCAAATCTTTAGCCGCGCAAATCGAACTGGAACCAGCGCGCGAGCGCGCACGGCTGCGCTTTGGCGAGTCGCTGGAGCCGGGCTCGTGGACCCTGCGGATCAAATTTCGCGGCATTCTCAACGACAAGCTGCACGGATTTTACCGCAGCCAGTACACCGACGCGGCCGGTAAGTCGCATACCGTTGCCACCACTCAGTTCGAAGCGACCGACGCTCGCCGTGCCATCCCATGCTGGGACGAGCCCGCGCTGAAGGCGGTTTTCGGGGTTACCCTTGTTATCGATGGCGACCTGACTGCGCTCTCCAACGCCGGCATCAAGACGGAACGCAAACTCGCCGGCGGTAAAAAGGAAATCGTCTTCAAGGACACCATCCGGATGTCCACCTATCTTCTCGCCTTCATCATCGGCGAGTTCGAAGCAACCGCACCGGTCGATGCCGGCACACCATTGCGCGTGGTCCACGTCCCCGGCAAACGCGCACTCACCGGGTGGGCCGAACAGATTGGCGCTTTCTCGCTCAAATTTTTCGCCGATTACTATGGCATCCCATATCCGGGCGACAAGCTCGACTTGATCGCGATTCCCGATTTCGCTGCCGGTGCGATGGAAAATCTCGGCGCGATCACTTTTCGCGAGACCGCGCTGCTGGCCGACGAGCACACCGCTTCACGGGCCGAACTCGAACGCGTTGCGGACGTCGTCTCGCACGAGAACGCGCACATGTGGTTCGGCGATCTCGTCACGATGCGCTGGTGGAACGGCATCTGGCTCAACGAGGCCTTCGCCACTTTCATGGAGATGCTCGCGGTGGACGCCTGGAAGCCCAACTGGAAACGTTGGGAAAGTTTCGGGGTTTCGCGCGGCGCGGCGATGGCGATCGATGCGCTCAAGAGCACTCGCTCGATCGAGTACACGGTGCTCAGTCCCGAAGACTGCCGCTCGATGTTCGACGTATTGACCTACGAAAAAGGTGCGGCGGTTCTGCGCATGCTCGAGCAGTTTCTCGGCGCCGAGGTCTTTCGTAAGGGCATCTCGGCCTACCTGAAAAAGCATCAGTACAACAACACCGAGACCGGCGACCTCTGGGACGCGCTCGAAGCCGCCAGCGGCCAGCCGGTCCGCAGCATGATGGATACCTGGATTTTCCAGCAAGGGTTCCCGGTCGTCAGCGCCGCGCCGACGGCCGATGGCCGCGCCCTCAAGATTTCGCAGCGCCGGTTTTTCTTTGCCCCGCCCGAAAATCCGGAACCTCAATTGTGGCACGTTCCGGTGATGGTCCGCGCCCGTACAGACCAGGGCGAGGAGGTCCACAAGCTGCTCTTGACCGAGGCCGAGACGACGCTGCAACTGCCGGGCAAGATCGAATGGGCCTTGCTCAACGAGGGCGGACACGGGTTCTATCGCGTGCGCTACTCGCCCGAACTGCTTGAGGCGTTGACCAGGAACCGTGAGGCGCTGAAGCCGATCGAGCGCTTCGGCCTCGTCAGCGATACGTGGGCGGCGACGGTCGCGGGCCTTACCCCGTTGGCCGAATTCGTCAAGATGGCGCGGCTCTTTCGCGATGAGACCGACATCAATGTATGGCGCGCGCTGATCGGCGCTTTCAGCTACCTGGACATGATCGCAAGCGATGCACAGCGCCCGGCGGTGGCTGCCGCGGTGCGCGATATTGTCGGTCCGGCGGCGGCGCGCCTGGGGTGGTCTCCGCTTCAGGGCGAGGACGAGTTGCAGGGTCAGTTACGCGCATCCTTGCTCAACGCGCTTGGCACTATTGGCGAAGATCCAGCCGTTCAGACCCGCGCACGCGAACTCTACGATGCCTGGCAACAGGATCCGGCCAAGGCCAACCGCGATCTGCAGCCGGCCTTCGTCAGTATTCTCGCGCATTCCGGCGATGCCAAGCGCTATCAGGAGTTCAAGAAACACTTTAAGTCTGCGCGCACCCCGCAAGAAGAGCAGAGGTATCTGTTTTCGCTAGCGAATTTCCGTGATCTCGCGCTTCTGCGGCAGACCATGGAGATGACTCTCAATGGCGACGTGCGGACGCAGAATTCGCCGTACCTGCTGCACTCGCTACTGGCCAACAACGTCTCTCGAATTGAGGCCTGGGAGTACATCAAGCGCAACTGGGAGACTATCGTTGGCAAGTTTCCCGACAGCGCGTTGCCGCGCATGTGCGA
Organism: Binataceae bacterium (SeqCode); assembly: GCA_036489375.1. Classification (GTDB taxonomy): domain Bacteria; phylum Desulfobacterota; class Binatia; order Binatales; family Binataceae; genus JADMIL01. The sequence continues at coordinate 28,895 of DASXFX010000143.1, forward strand.
GGCGATTAACGGCTTGCTCGATCGCCAAAAGGAAGTCGAGGACTTTTTTCACCAGCACAAGGTGCGCCTTGGCGGTAAGTTGATCGACCAGCACCTCGAGCGGTTGAGTGTCGCGGTCGCGTTTCGTCAGCGCGAAGGGGCGAAGCTGGAAGCGTCGCTCAAAGCCTGACGCAAGCCTGACTCAGGCCCGAGGCAGACTGACGCAACTTGAGGTCGTCAGGTAACGGCGAGGGTTCGTCGGTGGCCGGGAGGCCGTGGCGAGACCTTTCCTTTGGGCTTGACCTCCGAATTTGGATGGCGGTCTGGTCCGGGAGTGAAAGAAGAATTCGGGACGAAATCGTCGGCGGAACATTAGCTGCTCTATTGTCGTGAAATTTTTCACCCGCGTTCGGGGGCTCGGGCGTCCAAAAGCCCGCGCCGGGCACTGCTGCGGAATCAGCCTTCGACGGGATCAGCCTTCCGCGGGATCAGCCTTCGGCGGAATCAGCCTTCCGCGGGATCAGCCTTCGACGGGATCAGCCTTCGGCGGAATCCGCCGACAGTGCAGGTTCGGAGCGCCGCTGGCGTCGCGTTACCGATGACACCGGCGACGACGTTATTGCGCGGGCGCCTTTGGCTGAGGTGGCGGACGTTCTTATCGCGGGGCTCTCGCTCGCTCCACGCCCGGCATGCAACATCCCGAAACTCAGATCCGAGTAGATCTCGACCAACTGTTCGAGCGTCAGGCGGCCTTGCGGGCGATACCATCGGGTCACCGCCGTCAGCATTTGGAGCAAGGCGAAAGTGGCGATCTCGGAGTCCTCGACCTGAAACGCACCGACCGCAACCCCGGCATCGACGATGGCGCGAACCTTGTCGGTGTAGAGCCGCTGTATTTTGGAGATCGCCTCGAAATTCTTGGCCGTCAGACTGCGCATCTCCATTTGCAGGACTGAGGCCTGCTTGCGGTTGACGATATGGAAGCCGAGGTGACATTCGACGAACCGGCGCATCCGGTCCCGCGGGTCATCCGCTGCTTTGACGGTCTGATCGAACTCGACCAGCAGGTTTTCAGTCGTCTCCTCACACAGCAGGAACAGCAACTGCTGCTTACTATCGATGTAATTGTAGAGCGAACTGGCCTGGATACCGACCTTTTTCGCAAGCATCCGCAGGTTCATCGCGCCGTAGCCATGCTCCGCGAGCAACTGGATAGCAGCGGTCCGCAGGTTGCGCAGGGTTTCTGCGCCGTTGGAACCGGGTTTCCGCATCGTTATTCCTGTTCGCCCCTCGTTCGCGATTTCGGCCTGATTTCCTTCTCTGCGTCTGCCCTGGATATGGTCCGCCCGTCACTCTGTAACACAGCTACCAACCCTTCTCTTAAGCGCTCCGGCAGGCGCTCGCGCCTTTCTTTCGACGGTCGATCCCGTTTCGATTGACAAACACTTTATTGGATTGCTACAAGTATGTCGATAGAAACAAACAGCCGTTAGTTTCATACGACGGACTAGGCTTCAGTGGGACAAGCAATTTATCCGAGAAGGAGACTTTGAGATGGCGGAATTCGATTCAGTAATCAAAGGCGGAATGATCGTTGACGGAACGCTGGCGCCGCGTTACCGCGACGACATCGGAATCAAAAACGGCAAGATCGCCAAGATCGGCCGCATCGCGCCGCACGAAGCGGCCAAGGTCATCGAGGCCGACGGACTGATCGTCGCGCCCGGCTTTATCGACCTGCACACGCATTACGATGCGCAGATCTTCTGGGATCCATATCTGACGATTTCGGGATGGCACGGAATCACTTCCGTCGTTATCGGCAATTGCGGCTTCGGCTTTGCACCGGTGAAGCCCGACGAAACCGATCGCGCGATGCGCACGATGGTCCGCACCGAGGCGATTCCTCTGGCCTCCATGCAGGCTGCGATGAAATTTGACTGGGAATCCTATCCCCAGTTCATGGACGCACTCGATCGTCAGCCCAAGGGCATGAACCTGCTGCCCTACGTTCCGATGAACCCGCTGATGGGTTACGTCATGGGTATCGACGAGTCGAAGACCGGCCGTATGCCGAGCGATGCCGAACACGCCACCATGCGCCGCCTGCTCAACGAGGCGATGGATGCGGGTGCGTGCGGATGGTCCGCGCAGCGACTGGTGCCGAATGGCCCGTCGTCGGTTCAGCGCGACTTTGACGGCTCCCCGATGAACACCGATCTGATGCACGACGAAACCTGCATCGAGATGGCGCGGGTGTTGGGCGAGCGCGGCGAAGGCTTCCAGGAATTGACTCTGTCGAGCTGGGATCCGAAGGCTGACGCGAAACATTTCGAGACGCTGGCCGAAGTCAGCGGCCGTCCGATCATGTTCGAGGCGATCGCCACGCAGGATCGTTTCCCGCATCGCCATCGGAACACCATCAAGTGGCTTGAGCGCTGCCGTCAAAAGGGACTGCGCGTTTACGGACAGGGCGTGACTACTGACGCCGGCCTGAGCTTCACCTTCGAAGACTGGAACCTGTTTGACGATTCCGACGCATGGCGGGAAGCCACCACGGGTACCGTCAAAGAGCGCGCCGAGAAGCTTGGCGATCCGCGCCGCCGCGACGCTCTGAAGAACCAGATGCCGCGCGAGAGCCTGATCACCAGCTACTTCGACGAGATCATCATCACCGAGTGCGTCAAGCCCGAGAACAAGAACCTCGAAGGCCTGACGCTGCGCAAGGCGGCGGCCCAGACCGGCAAGCATCCGGTTGATACGATGCTCGACCTCGCGGCTTCCGAAGATCTGAAGACTGAGTTTTTCGCACCGGCAGTCAATCAGGACATGAACCTGATGAAGGAACTGATCGACACTTCGCACATCGCCTTCGGTGTTTCCGACGGCGGCGCGCACACCAAGTTCCTGACCGCCGGCCGCTATCCGACCGAGGGTATCGTGAAGTACGTGCGCGAGAACCAGTGGATGTCGCTCGAGCAGATCCACTGGCGGCTGAGCGCGCTGCCTGCGTTCTGCGGCGGCTTCAAGGATCGCGGCTTCCTGCGCGAGGGCGCGGCTGCGGACATCGTGGTTTACGATTTCGACAAGCTGAACGTGCTGCCGATCGAAATCCTGCACGATCTGCCGGGCAATGAATGGCGTCGCGTCCAGCGCGCCACCGGCTACGTGCACACGATGGTCAACGGACAGGTGACCTTCGAGGGTGACAAGTGCACTGGCGCGACCTCGGGCCAGGTACTGCGCCGGGGCATTGGCAACTACGCCTGAACTCGAATCGCTAACTGACTGAATGCCAACGGGCGGCGGGATTACTCCTGCCGCCCGTTCTCTTTTCCACAAACCCGCTGCGCAGATTCGTTAGTTCGGCTCTGAGTCTCGTCCGGTCAGTCCCCGTACATCGATTCTATTTCGCCGCGATAGTGTTCCTGCACGACACGCCGCCGCAGCTTCAACGTCGGCGTCAACTCCCCATTTGCCTCCGTAAACGGCTGTGCGATGAGCTTGAAGTCCGTAATCGCTTCGACGTCGGAGAGGGGTTTGTTGAATTCGCGCATCCGCGCCTGGAACAGTTCGCGAAATTTCGGATGGGCGACCAGCGCCTCGTGCGGAAGGCCGGCGAACTCGGACCCCTTCAATTGCTCGGCGAGGTGCTCGAAGTTCGGGACGAGTAGCGCGGCCAGATGTTTGCGGCGATCGCCGACCACGCACGCCTGCGCAATGTACGGGTCGGTCGCCAGGCGCGATTCGAGATTGGCGGGCGAGACGTTCTTGCCGCCTGACAGCACGATGATTTCCTTCTTGCGGTCGGTGATCTTGATGAAGCCGTCGGCGTCGATTTGCACGATGTCGCCGGTATGCAACCAGCCTTGGGCGTCGATCACCTCGCGGGTGTCTTCCTCGCGATTGTAGTAGCCGGCCATGACATTGGGACCGTGCAGCAGGAGTTCTCCGTCCGCCGCGGCTTTGACCTCGATATTCTTGAGCGGACGCCCGACGGTGCCGATGCGCGTGTGGCCGTGGAGGTTGACCGCGACCACCGGGGACGCCTCGGTCAGGCCGTAGCCTTCGACGATCGGAACTTCGGCGGCGGCGAG
>DASXFX010000209.1:0-11403 GCA_036489375.1 Binataceae bacterium (SeqCode)
CCGCGAATACTTGTGCGACGAATATAGCATCGCCGACATCGCTAACTGGTGTTGGGTGCGCATCTATGAGTGGAGCGGTGTCAACATCGAAGGTCTCACTAACCTGCAGGCCTGGATCGAGCGATTGGCCGCACGCCCGGCGTGCCAGCGTGGCATCGCGGTACCTGAACCCCTGGTTTTCAAGGAACCCACCGCCGAGATGTTGAAAACAGCACAGAAACTGGTTACCCGATAGACCTGAACTGCTGTAAGACCGAGGAGAACATTGATGCTGCAATATCACCGCTTCGAAGAGATCATTGACCATCCCGGCCTCCGCATCGTCCTGGTCAAGGGGATGCCGAGTCCGTGGGGTCAAGCTGCAAAGACTATCTTCGAATTAAAGGGCCTCGACTACGTCGCCGCACCATGGCAACCAGGTGAACCCAACGAGAACATCGTGGCCTGGGGCGGCGAAGCCAGTGGACCAATCGTCGCTTGGGCCAAAGAAAAGCCCGTCCATCGATGGATCGATATCCTTTACCTGGCTGAACGGCTCGCACCCACGCCTTCGTTGATTCCCGCGGACGCCTCACAGCGCGCGTTGATGATCGGTCTGTCGAATGAAATCTGCGGAGAACTGGGCATCGGCTGGAATCGTCGGTTGCAGCTCTTTGCGCCGGCTTACGCTTCCGGCAACCCTCCGGCAGGGGTCAGCCGAATGGGCGATAAATATGGCTTTAATGAAGGCGCCGTCAAAGCCGCAGGTGAACGCATCGCCGGATCTCTGAAGGCGCTGTCCACCCAACTCAGGGCGCAGCACGCGCGCGGCGCAAATTACTTTATCGGCGACTCTTTGAGCGCACTCGACATCTACTGGACCGCCTTCGCCAATCTGTTGGATCCCTTGCCCAAGGAGCAATGCCCGATGCCGGACGCCTATCGCCCCGGCTTTACTGTCACCGACCCCGTCGTCAAGGCCGCGCTGGACCCTCTTTTGCTCGAACACCGGACGCGAGTTTTTCGCGACCACTTCCGCAATCCAATGGAGCTTTGATCTGGTTACCTGAATCGAGGGGCCGCGCGCTCAGGCATCGAAAAAGGCCAGCGCGCGCACCTCGATACTCTCGCGAGCAGGAGCGCCCGGCGGCGTTGATGGATCGTCGATCGCCGTATGTGCGGTGAAACGCGCGCGGCCGTCGCGCATGGAATCAAAGCACTTGAGCAACAACGCTTCATCGGTGCGCATCAACGGAAAATAAAACCAGCGATGTTGCGGACTGAAGTTGAATAAATAAACTTCGTGTTTCACCCCTGACTCGGTCGGGATGATGTCCGCATCATTCAGGCTCTGTGCGTCGCATACCGCCAATGGAGTCCCTTGCACTGGGCCTTTGATCGGACGCCAGACGTTGATCACCGCGTAGTGACCGCGCAACAGCGTGTCGGCCTCTTCGGGAACATACAATCGCACCCGTTCCGGGGCGGATTTCTCGGTGTAATCGTCGTGGACTACACGGACCGGTTCCCGCGTGGCGCCTGCTCTCCGCTGCGACGCACGGCGGACATCGTGCTCGAAAGCCACGACTTTACTCGCACCAGTAACGGTTTTAAGTAGTCGCTCGACCTCTGGATAATAGACCGCACGCACTTCAGCTTCGTCATAGAAGTTTGATACGGTCGTGTCGTGATGGCGTAGCTCAAAGCCTTGCTTATCGAGCGACAATGACTCCGTCACCTCACGCCCATCATGGATCGAAACTGATTTTGGGCTATGGCCGCAGTCTGCGTAGTTAAGCACGGCCTCGACAACATTTGACTTATGGGTGTTGGTAGTCATTTGCTAAGGCCCTGGTTTAAAGCTTTGAAGCTGGCTCAAGCCATTCGCGCGCAGCTTTCTCGAGTACTGTTTGCGCTTCTTCTGGCGTATGCGGCGAACGCAGCGCAGTGACCACAAATTCTTCAACTCCAGCGTCGCGATAGCGTTTCAGGTCGTCTGCCGTGATCGGCTTGCCGGAATTGGAAACTGCAAACTCAACGTCGGAACGTTTGCGGCCGTTGATTTTGAGCAATTCCTCAAGACGTCGGATCTTGGCCGCGGCTTCATCCGGGGTCAGGTTGAAGCCGATCCATCCGTTCCCATACTCTGCGACGCGGCGTAACGCGGGACCACTTTCACCGCCGAAGAAAACCGGCAGATCCGCGCCGCGAACCGGCTTGGGATACGCCCGGACATTTTTGAAATCGACGAATTCGCCGCGATAGCTGCTTAGCGGATCGCCCCATAAACGGCGCATCGCTTCGATATATTCGCGCGTACGATGAGCGCGACGCTCCCACGAGATACCGAGCGCGCTGAACTCCTCTTCGAGCCAACCAACCCCTACCCCGAGCGTAACACGCCCTTCACTCAAGCAATCCAGGGTTGCGACGACTTTGGCCAGCACCAATGGGTTGTGCTCGGGGACGAGACAGATCGCAGTGCCGAGCCGGATTTTCTCGGTCACGGAGGCAAGCGTGCAGAGAGTCAGAAACGGATCGGCAATCGGAGCGTCGGTCGGGGCGGGGAATTTACCCCCGTCGTGGTACGGATAGCGTGATGCGTACTCGTCCACGAGGATAACGTGCTCGGGCGCCCATAAGGTCGAGAAGCCGAGACGCTCGGCATGATGCGCGAACGCTTTCATCACCGCCATGCCTTTCACGCGTCCAAATACCACCGCCATTACGCCGACTTTCATAGGCATCCCTTCCCGCTCGATATTTTAATTCCGCAACGTCCGCTAACCAGTCCCTCTCTATCTTGATTAGGATAGTACGACGCATAGTTGCAAGGCCGGCGTAACCGACGAGATCGAAAAGCTGAACTGCGCCGAAGACGGACTTTCGCGCCCCGTGAAGGCCTTGTTCTCCGTCGTTTGCGTTTGTGCTTCTTTGTTCACGAGTAGTAGTTATCGATTAGCCTGTTATGGTCCCCCATGAGACTGCTGCGGTTGGTTGTGAGGCCGCAACGCCAGGTTATCGCTCATCACAAAAATAAATACAGCTACTAGCATCAGCGCCACCGCCACCCATAACCGCCAATCATAATGTGCATGCTTCCAATACGGCCGGTGGAATCCGTGTGGAGGACTCTCCTTATTTGGACCCGCATGATGATGGTGGCCGTGATGCTTATCCATTAGTTCCCAATCCTATCGAAACTTTCCCGAATGATCTTGTCGATGCGCGACGGCTTCCAACTGCGATTTTTGACAGGCTCCGTCCTTCCCTCTCGGTACAGTGTTTGTGCCCGATTAGCCTGTCCCATTCATCGCTTAAGCACGGCGCCATTCGCTCTCGGGGTAGAATTCATTACTTTCGACTCCAGATGCTAACAGATTAGCTGCGCGCCTTGGCCATCGAACTCGGTTATTGGTGCTTCAGATAACCCATCGCTCTTTTCTTCTCTTATTCGCACGCGCACACTCGCAATAGAATACTCGATAACGGCAGCGAACCATTTACTCTGGCGATCACCGGCAACAACGCATCTCTACGGATCCGCCAATGGGACGGCGCAGGGCGCTATGAAAAAAACATTCTTGAAAATAGCTCAATTCTTGGTCCGCCACGACGCGAGCAGAACTAGTGATCCTATGCGTGACGACTATTGTATCTGCGGAGCACCCAGATCGGCCACTGCGAGGCGCAACCCCGAAACGTTGCTCAAACAGAAAAGCAGTTCTCAGAAGACTTATTGACAAATTGATCCTTCGACCCCACAAACTCTGCGAGATCCGCGGCGGCCCTAATAAATGAACAGATCAACGCAAGTAACCATGACCAAACCGAATATGTACAAAGGCCGTGGCGAATTTATTGCCAAGAGCCGCGAACATCTGGAGCGCATGAGAGTAGCGCTGATCCACGAGCTGGCCTCGGATATGCGGGCGACGCGTTCACCTGGCGGCAACGGCTCTATGGATAGCGCCGACCTCGCCTCCATGGAACTGGAACAACGCATGGCCGTGGTGCTATCGGCGCGTGAAAGGGACCGCATCATCGAAATAGATCGCGCGCTCGAGCGAATAGACCAGGGCAACTATGGCGTTTGCGCCGCTTGCGGCTTCGAGATCACCGAACCGCGCCTCCAGGCAATGCCTTTCACGCGTCATTGCCGTGACTGTCAGCAGGATCAGGAACGTGAAGCAAAGACCAGGTACCGTGGCAACGATATTGCATCTGAACGATCCAACGACTTTGCGTCGAACCTCCCGGTAGAAGAAATCAACCGGGAATCGATGAAGAGGTAGGAGAATGAAAAAAATACTAGGTCTGTCGACCGCGGTGGCTGTTGCAACCGCGCTGGTAGGTGTCTGTTTCGCGCAGGTTGGTGCCGGCTCGCCCCGAGTCAACGGTGTCGTGGTTAACGGCAATACCACTACCGTCTTTGAAGCAGCCGATCATCGCGACCTGCAAATGCACCTGCTGACTCAATGGAGCAGCTTCGCCAAGGACCATCAAAACATCGCGCATCAGCTAACTGTCCGGCCAACATTAATTAATAACGCCGGCTATTTACAGAAACATCCGGACCTCGAAAAACTGTTCTCTGAGAATCCCGATTTGAGAACTGCGATGAACCGCGATCCAGGTAACTACCTCGCTAACTTACCGCAATCGGAAGAATAGGGCGTAAGTTTGGCCAATTAGCACTTGGATTGTTGGAAGGTGTTGGTTTTTCGCGTGAAAGAAAAAGGCTAGGCGCACGCGAGATCAATGCATAGCGATGCGCAGTTCGCGCACTGCCTTTCATCGTGCTTCTAAGGAGCGGTTACAATTCGGCCGCCTATCCGATCCGCAGTATTACTCCTAACCCATTCAAATTGGAGCATAAGCAATGAGTGAATTTGTCGCCGACCTAAAGAAAATTAAAGAACGCGCCCGGACTCATATGGAAAAGGGCGCCGTCACTGAAAACTACAAGGCTGACGTCAAGGCCGTTGTCAAAGTACTCAACGAAGTTCTCGCCACCGAGTTGGTCTGCGTCCTGCGCTACAAACGGCATTATTACATGGCGGCCGGGATCAACTCCGACGGAGCCAAAGCCGAATTTCTGCAGCATGCGACCGAGGAGCAACAGCACGCGGATTGGATCGCGACTCGCATCACGCAGCTCAACGGCGAGCCCAACTTCAATCCCGACGGCTTGGCGGCCCGCAGCCATTCCGAATACGCCGAAGGCACCGACCTCCGCTCCATGCTCAAGGAAGATCTCTTCGCGGAACGGATCGCGATCGAATCCTATTCGGAAATTGTGCGCTGGCTAGGCGATGACGACTCGACCACGAGGAAAATGATCGCCGACATCCTCAAAGTGGAGGAAGAGCACGCCGAGGATTTGAAATCTCTTCTTGAAAAAATGCCCTCTTAGATTGTTTCGCGCAAGACGCGAAAATTTCAGCAGCGCCGCCCGGTCGTTTCCACCGACCACTTCAAACGGACTGAGCGCCAGGCGGCGCTGCAACAATTTCTCCGCATCGGCGCCTTCAGTTTCGGAACCTCGCGAAGCGAATACCCGCAAACCATGCCGGTCGATTCAGGCCAATCCGAATACGTCGGCCGCCACCACACCCGCCCGATTCTTTTTTGTTCGAGATCATAGAGAGGCGGAATCCCGCAAAAAGTCGTCGGGCGGTATGAAGCTCCGCGCGCTTTGACCAGGACTTCGCAAGACCGGTTGAATCTAGATCGAAGAGGTTTGATCGCTTTCGCCATTAAGTTCGCCCTCATCAGGCGCCGATTTCGTACTATCGTTTCTGTGGCAAAATCCTCGTCAAGTGTACTAACTTGGACACCCGCGCGATCGGTTCGGGGACCAACCGCCCGCGCGACGACCGGGGGCTTGGGGAGACTCCCGCGAGACCAATCGAAAAGGAGTGCTGGTGCGATGAGTGAAGCCACAAACGAAGCAGAACACAAAGGAATCCCAACTCCCGCAGAACTGGGCTTCGACCCAGCCGAATTGCGTCGGAAGTACGCCGCCGAACGCGACAAGCGCCTGCGCGCCGACGGCAACAATCAATATCAGGAGATCACAGGCGCGCTGGAACACTACAATTCGGATCCCTACGTTGACCCGGGCTTTACCCGCCCGGCGCTGAATGAACAGCTCGACGCCGTGATCATCGGCGGAGGCTTTGGCGGCATGCTGGCCGCGGCGCGGCTGCAGAAAGTTGGCATCACCAACATCCGTATCATCGAAAAGGCGGGCGATTTCGGCGGAACCTGGTACTGGAACCGTTATCCAGGCGCTCAATGCGACATCGAGTCCTACGTCTATCTGCCGCTGCTCGAGGAGACCGGCTACATACCTAAAGAAAAGTACTCGTTCGCGCCTGAGATCTTCGCCCACGCCCAGCGCATCGGAAAACACTTCAACCTTTACGAGAAGGCATGTTTTCAAACGCAGGTAAGAGAAGCTCGCTGGAGCGACGACGACCGGCGCTGGACAATCAAGACCGATCGCGGCGATGTCTTCAGCGCGCGCTTCGTCATCATGTCGAGCGGGCCTCTGAATCGGCCCAAGCTCCCCGCGATTCCCGGAATCCAGAATTTCAAAGGGCACACCTTCCACACCAGCCGCTGGGACTACAACTACACCGGCGGCGACACCACCGGCGGCCTGCACAAGCTCGCCGATAAACGCGTCGGAATCGTCGGGACCGGCGCGACCGCGATTCAGAGCGTGTCGCACCTTGGCCAATACGCCAAGCAGCTCTACGTCTTTCAGCGCACGCCGTCCTCGGTCGACGAACGCGGCAACAAGCCTACCGATCCGGAATGGGTGAAGTCGCTCACGCCGGGATGGCAGGCGCATCGGAACAACAACTTCTGTGCGATTTTGTCTGGGATTCCCATCGAGGAAGATCTCGTCGGGGACAAATGGACGAGCCTCTTCAAGAATCTGTCGAAATTGCTCTCGGGCAAGGATAATTCCAATGTTTCCGGCGAAGAGATGGCTCTCATGTCGGAAATCGCCGATTACCAGAAGATGAACGAGATTCGCACTCGCGTCTCCACCGTAGTGGGCGACTCACAGACCGCTGAAGCGCTCAAGCCATGGTATGGCCAATGGTGCAAGCGCCCCACTTTCAACGACGAATACCTGCCCACTTTCAACCGCCCCAACGTGAAATTGGTCGATACCAAGGGCAAGGGCGTCGAGCGTGTCACCGAGAATGCAGTGGTCGTGGACGGCATCGAGTATGAAGTGGACTGCCTCATCTTCGCTACCGGTTTCGAGGTCGGGACGGCCTATACGCGGCGCGCGGAATTCGAGGTCTATGGACGCAACGGTCGGCCGCTATCCGAATATTGGGCGAAGGGCATGAAGACTCATCATGGTTTTCTGAGTCACGGCTTTCCCAATTGCTTCCACATGGGTCTCACCCAGACCGGGCTCGCGCCGAACTTCACCTACATGCTGGACGGGCAGGCGAATCACATTGCCCACGTCATCAACGAAGTACGAGGTCGCGAAGGACGGTCCGTGGAACCGACTCCCGAAGCCGAGGCTGAATGGGTCAAGATCGTGACGGCTCCGAGCTTCATCACCGAGTATCAGAACACCTGTACCCCCGGTTACTACAACGGTGAGGGCCAAAACGCTCATCAGGGGTTCCTTGACAGCCAGTATCCCGAAGGTGCAGTGCGCTTTTACGAAATGCTCGCGCGCTGGCGCGAACAGGGTACGCTCGAAGGCCTCATCGTCGAGTAGCAGTAAGATACCGGCGAACTTCACCGGATGAATTAGCGCGGGGTCGGTTAATCCGGCCCCGCCCGTCGCGCTCGCTCAAGCCCGAGCGCGAACCCCCGCTGGCCGATATCCGGGCACTCTTTCTTGGAGATTCTGCGACGGCATTGCGCGCGATCCGACAACAACGGATTTCAAGCAACTGGTTCCGGAAACTGCTGGCTCCGCTTAGCTCGGATCGGGCGTAGTAAAACCTGGTGCCGGGGGCGGGACTCGAACCCGCACGGGGCTTGCGCCCCAGAGGATTTTAAGTCCTCTGTGTCTGCCATTTCACCACCCCGGCCCAATTCTGAGCCAACCTTTGACCAGTTGCCGATCCACCGCCACAATAACGTACCAGCGGATTAAAGCTGGAGCGATCCGGTTACTTCAAACAGGTAAGTATCCGTCTCGCCAACTCCTCTATGGGCCATTCCGAACCGGTCGCCGACAGACGACTGATACCGGCGGAAGGCTAACCGACTCCGGAGGTCGCTCCATCATGGTTGCGCCGCCGTCATGGGACGCTTGCATAACGCTGCCGCAGGCGCATGAATGTATGTAATATCTGGAGCGAAGACATACATGGCCACAACGCACCACGGTCCCTGCCCCATCAGACAATATTGGCGTTTCGCAATCAGCGTGGCGATGGTTGCGGGTTGCACGCTCGCAACTTGCGGTTGTGCGATTGCTCCCGCACCGCTTAAGGATACTCCGCATGTCGTCGCGACGCCCGTGAATGGACAGCTTACAGTCAGTTCTGAGCCCTCCAAGCCGATTGGCGACGTCCTGCCAATCTACGTCTCGATTGCCAACGGCACCGATTCGCCACGCGCAATCGTGCCAAGTCAGATCTTTGCCCTCAACGACGCCGGCAGCCGCATCGCTCCGTTGCCGCCGGCTGAAGCCGCGCGCCAGGCCGGAGGCGCCGGCGAATTACGCGCCGGATTACTCAGCGCCGGAGCCAGTGGTGCAGTCGCCGGGGCACTTGGTGCCGGCATCGGCGCAATCGCCGGATCGCTTATTCATAGTGGTGGAAGCGGAGCTGCGATCGGCGGAGCGATCGGTACCGGTACCGGCGCATTTCACGGTGCGACGGCCGGCCCGGCCAAGGCCAACGAACAGGCCCGCACTCAATTGACCGCGCTCGCATTGCGAGCCGAGGACGTCCGTCAGGATTTCACCGTCAGCGGATATGTCTTCTTCCCCAAAGGCGACTACAAGCGCATCCAAATGTTGCTGGTGGACGACGAAACCGGCAATACCGAGGTTATCAGCCAGCCCATCATGTGACCGCTGCGAGCTGGGAATCTAATCTTTCTTGCGCGTCGCCAGCTGATCGAGCGCTTCGTTGATAAAGTAGCGCTGCGCCGGGTCGCGGTCGTCGAGTTCCGATTTGCGTCGCGCAATCCAGTCTGCGAGTCCGATCACGGCCGCTTCGTTGACGTCGCGAATCTCGAAGGCCTCGGCGATTCGCTCTAATTCGTTCGCCAATGCTTCCGGCAGCTCCAGTATTATTCGTGTGATAGGCATCGCGTTTTCGATCCTGATCTAATCGCTCGCTCTGCTCATTTGATGAAAAACTCGACACTTCGACAGCATCACGCGTCTCCGATCGCTTGATCACGCCTACTTCATATAGTCTTGCGCACCACCACAGGTCAAAATAAGTCTCTCGATGGATTCAAACCCGAAATATCTGGGCACCTTGATTGAGTTTCTGGACGAGGGCCGCCTCAAGCCCGGCCTGGTCGTGCGCGAACAGGCAAATCACGTCACCGTGGCGGAGGCCGGCGGCCGCGAGCGGTCAATCGCCCGCGATCTCATAATGCTGCGGCACACCGATCAGAAGGTCACCCGCGACAATCTCGTCGCTGTGGTCGATACGCTCCGGGCCGAGCACGCGCAACTGACGGCGGAACTCGATCTGAATCTGCTATGGGAGGTGGTGCGGGAGCAGGGTCGGAGCTTCACTGCCGAGGAGTTGGCCGAACTGTTCTTTGGCCGGCGTTCCGCGAGCGCTACCTCCGCGATGCTCGAGGCGCTCTTCAACGACCGTCTGTTCTTTGTGCGCCGTCACCTGGAATTCGTTGCCCGCGATACCGAACAGGTCGAACGGCTTCGCATTCAGTATGACAAGGTGCGCCTGCGCAGTGAGGCGAGCCGCAACACCCGCAATCTCATTCGCGGAGTGCTCGAAGACGGCCTCGTACCGCTGGCCGACGAGGCGGCGCCCCTGGTCGCCGAGTTGCGTCGTTACCTCGATAATCCTTTCACCCGCAACCGCGATCTCACCGCGATGATCGAAGCGGCTGTGACCGATATTACCCCAGCGGAAGCGGCCTTCGAGATTCTCGAACGGCTCGGGGCGGCGCCATCGGGACCGCGCTTTGTGATCATTGGTGGCGTGCGTACCGGCTTTTCCGAGGCGGCCCTCGCCGAAGCCAATCAGGTTGTGGCGCCCACGCGCGAGGCCGGCGACGATACCGCCGCGGTCACTATCGACGATGACGACACCATCGAAGTGGACGACGCGCTTTCATGCGATCCGCTCGCGGACGGCGGCCTGCGCATTCGCGTCCACATAGCGCTGGTTGCGGATTTCGTCGCCCAGCACGGTCCGATAGACAAGGAAGCCGCGATGCGCGCGACTACGGTCTATCTGCCCGAGGCGACCATCCGGATGCTCCCGGATCGCATCTCGTCCGACGCTGCGAGCTTGATCGCGGGCCAGGAACGCCACGTCCTCACTACCGACGTGCGGCTGTCCGCGGCCGGCGAAATAACCAGTTACTCCATCTACCCCTCGCGCATCAAAATCGCTGCCCGCCTCAGCTACGACGCCTGCGACCAGATGCTGCTCTCCGAATCAGATACCACGCAGGCTGTAGCGCTGCGCCGGATGCATGAGGCGGCCCTCAAATTGCGCGAGCGGCGACGCTCTGCCGGCGCTCTGCTGATTCATCGGCGCGAACCGAAAATCAAGGTGGACAGTAACGGCGAGATCGAACTGACCCTCATCGATAACTTGTCCCCCAGCCGCCAACTGGTAGCCGAGCTGATGGTCTTGAGCAATTACGCGGCAGCCCGATGGGCGGCCGACAATCGTGTGCCGATCATCTACCGGGTGCAGCCGATTGTAGGCGGCGACTTCGCCGCACAAAGGCCGCGCCTGTCGCTCCATCCCGAGTTTCACGCCGGCGTCGGACTCGATTACTACGCGCAGGCGAGCTCTCCGATTCGGCGCTACATGGATCTCGTGTTGCAGCGCCAATTACTTGCCGCGCTCGCGCATCCCCCGAGCATCGCCTACCAGGCCGACGAACTCCTTACTGTGCTGGCTAATGCCGAGGCGGCGGAGGCCGACGGCAAGGAACTAGAACGACGCGCCAAGCGCTACTGGACACTGCGCTACCTGGAGCGCAACGCACTCGGAATTCCGCTCGAGGCGACAGTCTTTCGCGACGGTGCAAGCGCGGAACTCGACGCTTACGCCGCCCGCGGCAGTCTGCGCGGCGCTCCGAGGCTCGGAAGCCAGTCCCGCATCGTGGTCCAAATTGCTCGCGTCGATCCGCTCCACGGATGGCTCGGGCTCGATTACCTCAGCACCGTCGCCTGAACCGCCGAAGATTCTCCCGCGCACC
>DASXFX010000130.1:0-10977 GCA_036489375.1 Binataceae bacterium (SeqCode)
TTGCTGGACGGCCCGATAGAGTCGCGTCGCGGTTCCCCATGGCAGCGGATTTTCGCAGTAGGCCTTGAGCATGACCTCTATCGCCATCGCACTTGCGATCGCTCCGCCGTCGTATCCACCGAGACCATCTGCCACCGCAAAGACCGCCGTTGCGGGCCCTTCGAGATAGGAGCCGCAGGAATCTTCATTCGTGGATCGGCCCTTGCCGATGTCCGAAAGAAGTGCGAGGTCGAAGTCTGAGTCTGCCACTGGATTAGGCGGCGGCTTATCCATCCAATCGTATGCGTACCGGAATTGAGCAACGCTTTGAGACATAAGCAGGCCGGCCTCCTAGAACTGGAGACCGGCCCGCCAGGTTTGAGTGCAACTGATGCTCAAATCTATGCCAACTACCCGACCTCCGGATTCGCTGACATCGTCGTTGCGTTTAGGCGACCTTCCGCTTCTTGTCCGATCGGGCGAAAGTGCGCCGGCCAATCGGTACTTCGTCGATCGTCTTGGGCGCACCATCGTCGCCAGTCACGACATATTCCGGATACGCCGGGAATCCGTGTTCGTGAATATCCAGGCCCTCGATCTCGCCCTCGGTCGGGATTCGCAGCCTGAAAGTGTACTTGATGCCGTACATCAGGATCATCGACACGACGAAGGTCGCGATCGTGACCGAGAAGCTCCCGATCATCTGCGCATAAAGAACCCCGAAGCCGCCGCCGTAAAAGAGTCCAGTCACCACCGTGCTGGTATCGGCGCCAGTCGCGGTCGGAGCGCCGTATTTGCCCGCCGCGAATAGCCCGAGCGACAACGTGCCCCATATACCGGCCATCATGTGAACCGGAACCGCACCGATCGGATCGTCGATACGCAGGTACTCCAGCAGATCGATACCCCATACCACGACGAAGCCGGCGACGATCCCCAACAGGAATGCGCCTTCCGGATCGACCCAGTAGCAAGGACAGGTAATCGCAACCAGGCCCGCCAGAAATCCATTGACGGTCAGCGCGAGATCCCATTTTCCGTCGGTCTTGAAGTAAGAATAGATGAGCGAAGTCAGACCTGCGGAGCATGCAGCGATCGTGGTGTTAAAGGAGACCCGGCCAATGCCTTGCGCATCCAGGGCCGACAAGGTGCTGCCTGGATTAAAGCCATACCAGCCGAACCAGAGAATGAGACCTCCCGTTGCACCGATAATGAGATCGTGCGGTTTCATCGGCGCTCCGCCGTCGCGTTTGAATACGCGTCCGAGCCGAGGTCCAAGTGCAATCGCGCCGGCCAGCGATATCGCGCCACCGATCGTGTGCACGACCGTGGATCCCGCGAAGTCGTGGAACGGAATCGGGCTCATGTTCGCGAGCCAACCGTCCGGCCCCCACGCCCAATGACCAATGATGGGGTAGATAAAGCCGGTGACGCCCACGCTGTAGAGCAGGTCGCCAATGAAATCGCAGCGCCCGATCATCGCGCCCGAGGTAACCGTGGAACAGGTATCTGCGAATGCATACTGGAATACCCAGTACGCCAGCACCGGAACGCCCGTCGTGCCGTAAGTGGGCGCCAGTCCGTGCAGCATGAAACCGGTGGTTCCGATCCATGGAGTTCCCGGCTCGAACATGAATGCGAAGCCCCACAGCCAGAACGTAACGCCGCAAATGCAGGTATCGGCGATACCTTCGACCATGATGTTGACGGTCTCGCGCGAACGCGCGAATCCGGTCTCCAGCATGACGAATCCCACCTGCATGCAGAAAACCAGGTACGCCGCCACCAGCGTCCACATGGTATTAATCGCATTGATATGCGGCGGAGGCAGCGCCGGCGCCGTATCCGCGTACGCTGCATTCGGCATCCATACTTTCGAGATAAAGAACAATACGATGCCGAGGCCGATCATCTTGCCAAACAACAGGTGAGTGGCATTCCTCCGCACCTGCGGATCTCCCCACCTCTCTTTGAGCAATCGGTATGCTCCAACCATCCTTGAACTAGACACTTCTATCGGCTCCTCCTGTGGTGTTTCGATTACGCTCCCGCCACGCAGCTTGGCAGCTAACTGATCGATTTGGGTGCACTCGAACGTACACCCTAGAGCAAGGTAAATGCCGACGAAGAATGGACTTTATATCCATCTATCGATGGATATTTAACTAATTCAAACGAAGTATCAAAATATAAGTCGAAGGTTTTCGATACCGAAATCAGGCGGGGTTTTATAGCAGAAAAATATATTACGCGCTCGGCGGCTTGTGCCTAATGAGTATGCAATGCTCGCCGCTTGAGCATTGGGTTTGGCCGGTACCGGACAAACATCAGCGCGCCCATGTCAGACGACCGCGGCGCGATGCAAGCAAGGGATGAACACGGCGATGTGGTGGCATTAAGAAACGATCGACAAATGCTCTAGCGATTCTGATCGATCACCGCCACCAACCCGGTCTTGATTGCGTAATGAGCCAGTTCAAGGCGATCGCGCACAGTGAGTTTTTGAAAAATATTGTTGAGATGAGTTTTGACCGTGCTCTCGCTGATCGCCAGCCGTTCGCCGACTTCAGCATTGCGCAAACCGATGGCAACGAATCGAACGATTTCCAATTCGCGTGCAGTCAAACGTTTCGAGCTCGAGCTTCCTTGCGCAGCGAATTCCGCCTGCACCGTCGGCGGCATCCACACCAGGCCTTCGGCCACCGTTCGGATCGCTGTCATCAAGGTCTCGATGGCGAAGCGCTTGTGAACGACGCCGCGTGCGCCCGAACGCAACGCTTGTACGCCATTTTGGCCACTCTCGCTCGCTGTCAGGACGATGATCTTGGTGATTTCGGAGAGTCGTCCGATATCGTCCATCAACCATCGATCCATCTGCAAGTCGAGTAGCAGCACATCGCATGGGGTGGTGGCGAGGACGGTCGGCACGTCGCTCGCGCGTTCGACTTCTGCAACCACTTCGATATCGGGCTGCAGTCGCAGCAGTGACTTTAGCCCGTCACGAAAGAGCGCATGGTCATCGGCAAGAATCAGGCGTATTGGCGTCTGCATGTTTTAATCGTTAGGCATCTCAATTTGTAGGCGTGTCGAACCGTTCTGATTCACGATCAGTTGTCCACCCAATTCAGCCACGCGTGATGCGATGGCCCACGGTGGATTAGCCGGCTCCACAAACCCGACTCCATCGTCATCTATCGTGATCAGCAACTTGTCCTCAACTCCGTTAACGTTGATCTTTATCGACTGTGGCATCCCGTGTCTGCGCGCGTTGCGCAAAGCTTCGAGCAATATCTGCAGCAGGTGTTCGCCGGTGGTGCTGCGGCCCGCGAAACTCATACATACCTCGAAGCGCGGATCCGAACTCGGCACGACGATTTCGGTCGCCCGCGCTTCTTCTACCCCTGCGAGCTCACGGATGTACGCCCGCACTTGATCGTA
The DNA here is from genome assembly GCA_036489375.1 of Binataceae bacterium (SeqCode). GTDB lineage: Bacteria > Desulfobacterota > Binatia > Binatales > Binataceae > JADMIL01. The sequence goes on from DASXFX010000130.1 coordinate 3,418, forward strand.
CTCCCGCGCGACCCCGGCCTGCAGCGCAACCAGCTCCGCCAGCGCGTCTTCAGGCTGTCGCCGGCGGATCAGCTCGCGGCAGGTCTGCAAACGCATGTTCACCCCGGCCAGCGCCTGGACATAGCCGTCATGCAAAGAACGCGCGATGGAATGCCGCTCGGCGCGAGTTTCGAGCTCACGCACTCGCTCTTCAAAATCGGCGCGCTGCTGCCCCACGAAGCCAATCAGGTAACCCGCGATCGCGAGGTATGCGGCGCGCATCACGTACGCATCGCTGATTCGCTCGGACAACAAGATTACCAGCAGATACAGCGCCACGCTGCAGCAGGTCACGCCGATCGTGGTGAGCAGGCCGGGTCGAATGCCCACTGCGATAATCGCGAACACGAAATATACGTAGGCCGGACTGGTCTGCCCCTCGGTGACAAATGCGACCGCGGTCGCGAAGAACAGGTCCAATGCGGTCGAAGCCATCAGCAGACGCTCGCCCGGCGGCCGCCGCAGCAATGCCACGTACATCGAAACGGAATAGGCGAGATGGCAAAGCAGTACCGTCAGGGCATGACCGCTCAGATGAAAGAGACCGCCGGCAGTACTTGGATCGACGTAAAGCGAGAGCGTAGCCAAAAGGGACAGTACGATGCGCCCGCGCGCAATATTGACATCAAGTCGTTGGAAATTTTGCGGATTCATAAAGGCGCCATTCGGGCCGAATCCATGCGTTTGCGGTGTAATTGCAAGGGTCTGAATGCGTGACGCGAGTGCGGAAAGTATCTTCATTGGAAAATGAAGACTCTAAATGCAAGAATCGCTCCATCGCCATTTTACAACGATCCAAATGACAGAACGACGTTATATCGGACTAGTTTCGCCACGGTTCAACGATAATCTTTGCGTGCGTCTCCGGCGACGCCAGATCCTCGAACGCCTTGGCGACACCCTCTACTCCGACCTTGCCCGTGATCAAAGGATCGCCGATAACCTTGCCCTCCGCCAGGTTGCGTAAGGTTGTAGCGAACTCCTCCCCGTTGTAACCGAGGACGAACTGGATGTTGAGCTCCTTGTTGACGCCAAACATCGGTTCAAAGCTGTCGCGCTCCATGCAGACGCCGACCACTACAACCCGCGCGTTGGCAGGCGCTGCCGTCATGATCGAATCGATCACGCCCGGAACCCCCACACATTCGAAAATCACCGCTGGACGCAGTGCCGGACCCGGCAGCCACGGCGGTAATTGCGGCGCCTTCGAGGGGTCGCTGTAAACCGCCATCGCACGCCAGCTTTCATGCGGCGATTTCTCCTTCGGATCGATAACCACGTCGGCGCCCATCTGCTGCGCGAGTTGACGCCGGCGCGGCGAGAAGTCCGCCGCCACGATCGGATGAACACCCTTTAGCTTCAGCGCGGTTATCACCGCGAGGCCGACCGGCCCGCAGCCGATGACCAACGGCGCGTCATCGGCGCCGAGGTGCGCCTTTTCCACCGCGTGATAGCCGACCGCGAGCGGTTCGGTCAGCGCCGCGCGTTCGGTCGAAAGGCCGTTCGGCACTTCGAGCAACAGGCCTTCCGTCAGTCTCATGTACTCGCCGTAACCGCCCGGATTTTCATTGGAATAGCCAACTGTCTCAATTCCGCTGGGACGAATCAGTATGGGCATCGCGCAGACCCGCGTGCCGGTCTTGAAACGTCGCTTCGCGCCTGGACCGTAATCGACGATTTCGGCACAGAATTCGTGGCCCATCACGATATCGCGCGCCAGATCCATCACGAACGGGCCGCCCGACCGCTTGGCGCCCTCGACCAGCCGGTCCGCGTGTTTGAGCGCATGGAGATCCGACCCGCAGATGCCGCATGCCAGGGTTTTCACCAAGGCCTCGCCGGCACCCGGTTCCGGAGTCGCGATGTCATCGACTACGAGCTTCTTATTGCGCATCACGGTCGCACGCATGGGGGATCTCCTTCAGGCCGCGGCTTCGAGTCCTGGCGAAGCAATTTATACACGCCAGCGGCCATAACCGCCATCGCAATCGAGCCCTCGCGCGACCCCGGTGTGCAGCCGCCCGCTGTCATCGCTTCACGGCCAGCGTGGTCGCGACCCTGTCGATTGGGGTCCGCGCCTCCATCTCTAACTCGCCCGTGCCCGAGATAGCGTTTCCGCTTGACGCCGACCGCCCCATGAGAGAACGATTGCGCCAATGCGGTGAATCGGTTTGCGGCGCAACGGCAAAACTGCGGAGGACAAAATGGTCCAGGTAACCGAGTTGGGCTACATGGGTATCGGCATAAAAAAGCTGGACGAATGGAAAAGCTTCGCCACGCAAATTCTCGGAATGGAACTGTCCGACGACGGCGAACGCGACCGCTGCTACCTGCGCATGGATTACTGGCATCATCGGCTCGTGCTCCACGACAACGGCTCCGATGACCTCGAGTACCTCGGTTTCCGTGTCGCTGGCGCCGCGGAGTTCGCCGAAATGCAGCATCAGCTCGAAGCCGCCGGAATCAAATTCCGCGTCGGCTCCGAGGACGAAGCTGCGGAGCGGCGCGTGCTCGAAGTGATGAAGCTCGCCGATCCGGGCGGGAACCCGGTCGAAATCTTCCACGGCCCCGAAGTCCAGTTCAGCAAACCGTTTCATCCCGGCCGCGCGATGCATGGACGCTTCAAAACCGCTGCGGGCGGCCTCGGCCATTGCATCGTCCGCCAGGACGATCCGCCTGCCGCCCAGCGTTTCTACACCGCGCTCGGCATGCGCGGCGGCGTCGAATACAAATTCCGCATGGGCAAAAATGTCGTCGCGCCCATCTTCATGCACTGCAATGATCGCGATCACACCGTCGCCTTCGGCATCGGTCCGCAGAGCCGCCGCCTCAACCATATAATGGTCGAGGTCGATACTTTCGACGATGTCGGGCTGACCTACGACCTCGTGCGCAAGCATAAACTGCCGGTCACCATCTCGCCGGGCAAACATTCAAACGATCACATGTACTCGTTCTATATGGCCAATCCGTCCGGTTGGATGTTCGAATACGGCTACGGCGGACGGCCCGCGACCTATCAATCGGAATATTACGTCGAGGATATTTTCGGACATCGGCCCGAAGCAGGCGGCTTCGGTAGCGAAGACAAACCGAAATCGTAATTGAGCGGTAGTGCGCGATCCTCGCGGCGATCGAGCCCGCCGATGCCACGAGTGTCAGGTTCGTCTTGAGGCTCGCCAGCGTGCGTCAGGGTCGCGCCGGTGAGTTGATCTCCAGTTCGCGCGCCAGCATCCGCCGCAGTAGATCGCGGATGAGCGCATCGATCTCCAGGCGACCGGCGCTCTTGGCTACTGGATTTTCGTGCAGAGCTTCCTGCAACTCGGCCAGCACTTCCTGCAATTCGATGTTCCGGGCGCCGAGCACTGCCGGCGACGGATATAGCTCCTCCTGTTCGCCCGATCGATCCAGCGTCGCGCGCAGCTTGGTCGCCACGGCTTCGAGGTCCGCATCCGTCTCGTTCGCGGTCACCCGTTCGATCACGGGGATCAGCCGCCGCAACGTCTCCTCGATATCGCGGTTGTCAGCGAAAAAGTAGGGCCCGACCTTGTCCCAGACCAACGACGCGCGCCGGATGATTCCGATCGCCGCCTGAATTTGCCGCCGCGTCACCCCCGCCGGAATCTCCGGCAGCACCCGCTCGCGCAGGCTGATGGCAACGCCGCCCAGTAGTTCACCCACCGTTGGCTTAATCACGAGGCCTTCCCCACACCCACTTCCGGCAGCCAGTCGTAAAACTGGATGAGATAGCTGGTCACCGTCGCTGCGCGATCCGCGATTACGATGTTGCGGGTCCGTCCGTCGTGGAACGATTTCGCGCCGGTGAGCGAGATGATCGCGTGTTTCATCTCATTGAATAGCCGATAGAACAGCAGATTGTCCGGATGCACCGGGATTCCGCTCGCTTTCGTATAACGTTGCGCGAACTCCTCCAGCGACATCACTCCCGCCGGCGTCCACAGCGCGCGATACGCCCACGTGAGGTCCTCGATCGGGTCCCCCAGATGCACCATTTCCCAATCGAGCAGTGCGTTGATGCGCTTGCCCTCGTACAGCAGATTGCCGTAGCGGAAATCGCCGTGTACGACCGTGATCCGATCCGCCACCGGCTGATGTTCCTTGAGCCAGATGAACGCGCCCACCATCGCCGGATGCGGCTCCAGCCGATGCCGGCGAAATAGCGATTCCCAGTATTCGACTTGCTGCGCCGCTGCGGTCTCGACACTGGTCGCGGGCAAAAAATCCAGGCCGAGCGACTTCCAATCCGCCGTATGCAGTTGCGCCGCGACCTCCACCAGATGTTCCGCCACTCCCCGGCTCATCTCAGCCCCTTCGGGTCTCATCAATGCCGGAAAATCCGACGTGCCCGCCACGCGTTCCAGGATGAACGCCGGCCGCTCGAGCCATTTGCCTTCCGGATCGATCCAGTATGCGCCCGGAATCGGCACGCCGGTTTTCCCTAACCTGCGGATAACCTCGAACTCCGGTATCAACGGCGTCTCGAGTTGTCCGGCTTCCGCCTTGCGCAACATCACGCATCCGACGCTGCGAGCCTTCCCGTGCTCCGTCCAACTCGCGTCGAACGACCACGCATTGCGTGTATTTCCCGCCGTTAGCGGCGCGAGGTTTCCGACTTCGATTCCCTGCGCCTCCGGCTCCTGCGCCTGGATAAAATCGCGCAGGCGCTCCCGCAGGATACTCGCGGCGTCGCGCACGGCCTCCTTCATTCCATAAACCTCCAGCCCCGCAGTTTCTTCACGCAGGCCTCGTAAGCGTCCGGTTCGAGCGGCTGCAACACCCCCACCGTGGTCTCGCCCTCGCAGCTCACTTCGCACTGATGTTCGTCGAGGCCGATCAACCGCTGCCGCACGCTGGCTTGCGTCACGTCGAAGCGGTCGCCTTCGACCACGTTATCGCCCACGTACACCCCATGATGGATATTCTTGTCTGGCGTTCCGCCGTACATCCCGCAGCGCATATATGCGGTCTGGAAGCCCATGCGACGAAAGTTCACCCGCTTCACCGTGCCATCGCCGAGCGTATAGTCGATTACGCCTTCGAGAAATATGTGCGTCTCGGGTTCGAACCGGAGCCGCCGTTCGGTCTTGACCACTTTGCCCATTCGCGGCCGCGGATCGCCGAAGTTGTAGAGCACCGTATTGCCCCAGATCGCAAAATCCTTGAACGAAATCCAGTTGCCGCCAATCCATCCCGCCGGCAAGGTTTGCCCCAGTTGCAAGTTGGGCCCGCCCACCCCGCGTCCGATGCCCCAATGGCGATCGCGAGTGCCGCCGCAGGTCGCCTTCGTCAACTCGATCCGATGGTCGCCGACCTTAACCCAGCCTTCCACCGCGCCGAAGCCCTCGAAGCCCGCCGTCACGTCGCTCTGCCGTCCGCGCGGATTGCCGCTCCCGACCGGCAACGTGGACGCATGATAAATCTGACGCTTGGTGTCGTGCCACAGCAGGTCGTAGCTGATTCCCCACTCGTTCTCTTCCAGCACGAAACGCCATAGCCGCATCCCCTTGATGATCGTCGGCTTCAGCGGACCTACGTGCAGGTTCATCCGATCCGCCCCGAGCCGCCGAAAGCCTCGTACCGACCGATGATCGCCGCGATAGTTCACGATCGCGTACGCCTCTGCGGTATCGAGGCTCGGATAAAAGCTGCCGCCGGTGACCAGGATCAGGTCGCCCGCATTGTCGTGACAGATGACCCAATAGCGCTCGTAGGTCCGCGGATCGCTCGACCACATGACGCGGATCGGATCCGGCGTCTGATGAATCATGTGGTCGTCGATCGGCGCCAGCGGAAATTGCTCGTCGAAGTGCTCGTCGCTGATAGTCGCGAACGGAGGCTGCTCCGGATGGCCGTTGCCGATCCCTTGGTTATGCTTCGATTCCCCTTTCTTCATCTAATCTTTCCAGACTTCATTCGAGGTCTATCCCGCTGTCCCTGCCGTTCGCATCGTTCCCCACGATTCTTTCCTCGCCGCCTGCCGCGCACCCGGCTCGTTAGAAGCTATAGACGAAATCGGCCCTCATTATAAGGAATCGCGCTTACTCCCTCATTGCCACTGCGCCGGATGTAGGTTCGGCGCCTCATTCGGCCTCCACCGGTCGTATGAGATCTGCCGTTTTTGCGTGTATTAGCCTATTTCTGCGTCAATTTCGTGCCGCCCGAACATCTAAAGCAAATTCGTCGGATCATAATTCGAGCGTAATCCGCCAGTAACAATCGCCACCTATGTTCGGCCAGCCGCGATCTGAAAAACGGGCGGTCATTAGGAGGAAAGATGCGAAAGGGTTACCGGCTATTAGTCGCTTGCGCGGCACTTGTGCTTGTTCCACTGGTCTTCGGAGTTGCGCGCAGTGCGCTTCTAATCAACGGCGCGGGCGCCACTTTTCCTTATCCGATCTACTCAAAATGGTTCGACGAATACACCAAGGTGGACCCCTCGGTTCACTTCAATTACCAGTCCATCGGTTCCGGCGGCGGCATCATGATGCTGCGCAACAAGACCGTCGATTTCGGCGCCAGCGACGCCCCGATGAACGACGAACAGTTGCAGCAAAACCCCAGCCCGGTTCTGCATTTTCCGTCGGTGATGGGCGCGGTCGTAGTGATGTACAACCTGCCCGAGGTCAAGACTTCAATTCGTCTGACCGGGCCGGTTATCGCCGACATTTTCCTCGGCAACATCGTCAAATGGACCGACCCGGCGATCACCAAGCTCAATCCAGGCGTACCTTTTCCCGACGAGCCGATCGTTACCGCTCATCGCTCCGACGGCAGCGGCACGAGCTATATCTTTTCTGACTATCTCAGCAAGGTCAGCCCCGAATGGGCCAAGAAAGTCGGCAAAGGCACTTCCCTCAAATGGCAGGTAGGCCTCGGCGGCAAGGGCAGCGAAGGCGTTACCGGGATGGTGCAACAGACGCCGGGTGCAATCGGCTACGTTGAACTCATTTACGCGCTCAAGAACAACATTCCAACCGCGATCGTCCAGAACAGCGCGGGCAACTGGATTACGCCCAGTCTGACCGGCGTTACCGCGGCTGCCGCCGGCGCGGCGAGCAATATGCCCAACGATTTCCGCGTTTCGATCACCAATGCCCCCGGCCCCGACTCCTACCCGATCTCATCGTTCACCTGGCTCCTCATCTACAAGAACGAAACTGACAAAGAGAAGGGACAGGCGATCAAGAACTTTCTCAAATGGTGTCTGACCACCGGCCAGCAGTTCGCCGCGCCGCTGGATTATGCTCCGCTGCCTCCGGCAGTGGTGCAAAAGGAACTTCAGCAAATCAATCAAATCAACCTTCAATAGAGTCGCAACATGTTGCGGAAGGAGGATCGCTACATCATGAAAATCGGACTGAGTAATCGTCCGTTGCGAGCCGGCTTGCTGGTAACCGGAATCGCAATGCTCGGAATAACCGGGTGCTCAGCGGCACGGAACCCCTTTATCAGCGAGGGTCCCGAACCGCGGGTCGAAGACTGCATGCTGTTGCAGCAGGC
>DASXFX010000006.1:0-3229 GCA_036489375.1 Binataceae bacterium (SeqCode)
AAGGTGGTGTCGGCGCTGGTGCGCTCGCATCGCGAGCGCATCAATGGCGGCGGCTATTACCGAGGCGTCCGCGGGCGCGATCTATCGCCAGCCGACGCCGCCGAAGCCTACCAGACGTCGCGCGAGGCGCGGCCGCATCGCGCGGCCCTTTCCGACGCGGGGGCGGCCCAGTGCAGGCTATTCTCGACGGCCCAATGATTGCGGATCATGGGGCCAACCAGGTTCGCCGGTAGGGCCAGCGAGGATAGACGACCTTGCCGCGTTGCCGACGAGCCGGCATGTCATTGAAATAATCCGGAAAAACAACCGTTTTGCCTAGGCCATGTGGACGAATTTTCGACTGAAGATCGTTTAGGGATTCCCGCGGGGAATCAAGCATGATTCATAGGACTCCGACTGAGTCGGAGACCACGAGCCATGTCGACGCGGATGGACGAGGAGGACTGGGGGCATACGCTCACGGTGTTTCGGGCGTGCCTTCCGCGTCGCGGACGCAAGGGCGAGGATGATCGCCGGTTCCTCGAAGCGCTTCATTTTTTCACCGTCGAAAACGTGCGCTGGCGCGCCTTGCCGGAACGGTTCGGCAACTGGAACAGCGTCTGGAAGCGCTTCGACCGATTGAGCAAGGCCGGCGTGTTCGAGGCCTTCTTCGACGCGCTTGCCTCAATGAGTTCGTCCGCGCATCTGATCCAGATGTTCGATTCCACCATCGTGCGCGCGCATGTATCGGCCGCAGGCGCTAAAGGGGGCAGGAAACGCAGGCGCTCGGTCGCTCGCGCGGCGGTTTCACCACGAAAATCCACGCCAAATCGGACGCATCGGGCGACATCATCGCTTTCGATCTGACCGGCGGCGAGGCTGCCGACGCGCCGCATTTCGAAACGCTGCTCGACATCGGCCCGGACATTCGGCCGCGCGCCGCTATCTGCGACAAGGGCTACGCCAGCAAGGCAAACCGCGCGGCGGCGAGAGCGCGCGGCATCGCCCCCGTGATCCCGCACAAGTCCAACGAGAAGGACAAGCCGAAGTTCTTCGCCAGGACGCTCTACAAAGCCCGCGCTCGGATCGAGCAGGGCATCGGACGCATCAAGCGCTTCAAGCGCGTCGCGCTACGCTGCGAAAAGACAGCCCGAAACTTCCGATCCATCGTCAGTTTCGCAGCCGGCCTGTGCTTGATCAAATTCGTCCACACCGCCTAGCATTACAGTTGTGATTTACTTTTGAAGTGCGCTTTTTGCGCGGCGGCTTGATGTGCTCTCCGCCAGAGCGACCATGCGATGACGTAGGCGGGTTGGATGCGCTTTCGCGCGAGACGCTGCGCTATCCGATGGATTTCCTGAATCGACCAACGAATGAGGCTGGACGCTTTCGCACCGCGCTCGAGGTTTTTTTGGGCGCCGGCCGATTGGCCTGATGGCGGATGGCGGCCATCTCTAGGCGACTGCGAGCAGTCGTCCGCATGGCGAAGGCGAGCATGACAAACGAGACGTGACGATGCCAACCATGCCAGGATCGGGTCTCGTTGTGATCGAGTCCAAACTCGTTCTTGGCGGTCTCGAAACTGTCCTCGATCGCCCAACGATGACCCTCGATCCCGACCAGCGTCTTGATCGATGTACCCGCCGGACACCAAGTGGTGAAGTAGGCGAGATCGTTATCGGCGATAGTGCGTCGGACTAAAAGTCCGCGCGTCCACAAACCATGGTTTTCCTGGTTGAACTCTTTGGCTTCGAGATCGGCCAGTTCGAGATAACACCAGTCATGCAGGCGCGCTCCCTTGGTTCCGGCGCCCGCCGACAGGCGCTTCCAATCCGACGGCCCCAAGGCTTGGGCGATTGCCGCGGCCGTGCCGCCCACCGGGCGCGGCTTGTCCCAGGAGCGAAAGACATGGGCGGCGTCGACGCCGAGCACGTAGCCCTTGCCGGCGCGGCGCAGATCGCGCTCGATATCGCCGACGCCATAGACCGTATCGGCCGCCACCCAACGAAACGGCACACGCGCCGCGATCGCGCGCTCGATCATCGCCGCCGCCAGTCGAGGCTTCGTCGCGAAGCTGACGTCGCTCGGCACAGAGGCGGCTTTCAAGCGAACCGGGTCGTCAGCCCAACTCTTCGGCAGATAGAGGGCGCGATCGATGAAGGCATGGCCATGGCGCGAAACGTAGGCGGCGAAAACGCCTATCTGACAGTTCGTGATCTTGCCCGCCGAGCCCGTATATTGTCGCGCTACGCCGCACGAGGCTTTGCCCTGTTTCAAAAAGCCGGTTTCGTCGATCACCAGCACCGCATCGTCGTGAGCGAGCCGCTCGATAACATAATCACGCACCAGATCACGCAGTGCGTCCGCATCCCAACGGTCTCGGCCAAGAAGTTCCTGCTGGCGCCACGGACCGGGATCGCCCGCGGCCTCCGCGCGCATCCATCCGGTCTTGCGCCGCTCCTCACCAAGCAACCCGTCGATAAACAAGCCCGCGCTCGCTGCCGTCCGTTCCTGCGCAAACAGCGAACGCATCCGCCTCTTCACGTCCCGCAGCGACGATGCCCACAACTCAAGCGTCGTCTCGATCGATGCACCCGTCATCCATGATCTCCGAATCATGGTGACCCATGGATTCAGAGTTCAATCCGAACCGCAACTGAAATCACAACTGTAATGCTAGCTTCAATTAGAGACTGAAACAATTGCGTTGAGGTCAGCTCTGCAGAAACAGTCGGCAATGAAATTTTGATCGCGAGGGGCGTGACGCTGACGGCCGGTCCGACATGTTCTGGGCGGCCCCGAGCCCATTTGCAAGAATCATCGGCAGGACCAGCATGGCGCGACGCGATTGTGCGTCGGCTCGTCGCCGATGGCGTCAAGCGCGAAATTGCGTTCGATGTTCGCGAAATTCGGGTGCTCGACTTCGTCCTGCGGCGTCCGGTCGGCGATGCCATCGTGAAAGGCTTCTGTCGTTTGCGATCATGCGGGAGAAACCCTCAGGCGGCGAATTGAGGGGGAACGACTTGATACGGGCCGGCGTTATCAGTGTCGTGCATCTCGGGCAACCTAAGGAGAACAGCGATGGACAGTGCAAAGGGCGAAGTGATTGAGACGCCGACTCAGGAAATGCCCTTCAAGGCAGTCATCACTATAGAAGAGGGCATTATCCAAGAGAGGTTTTTCGCCACTCGCGCCGAGGCGGAAACCCACATCATCGATACCCAAAAGGGGCTCGCGGGAATTACAGACG
>DASXFX010000047.1:0-13039 GCA_036489375.1 Binataceae bacterium (SeqCode)
AGTAGGGTTTCAAGCGAAAGACTTTTGACTGTGCTCCGTTGTTCTCATCGTACGCTGGCACGTCGACCCGGATAGTGTCCCTTGCCAAGACGTTATATGTCGCTCCTCGAGCCGGATCTAAATCGTACAATTTGCGGACGAGTAAAAGTCCAGGGAATATCTGTTTCTCCTGAAGCAGGTAGATTCCGAACGAGCATGGCGTGCCGCAATCCGTGCGATAGATGCTCACCGAGTAGCCGTCCATCGGTACGCTAGCGATTCGTTCGAATTCCGGATTCACCCCCGTGCGATAGGTGTCACCAATTGAGAAACTCCAAGTCAAGAGGCCAAACGCGCAAAACAACATAAGGGGCAGCAGCAGGACAATTGCTATACCTGCAGTCAGCGAACGTCGTGGAAATGGAACGATCAAAACAAAAATCGCGGCCACGAAGGGCAGTAGCAAACTCATTGTACCGACGATGACGTTCGCCAGCTCGTTGGTGAAGCGTACCAAAGGAAAAGCCGCATCGGCCAGGACGAGGAGCAAACCCAATAAAACCAGGCCGACGAACTTAGTGGTTCGAGTCCAGGCTCGTGGGGTACCTGCAACGGACATTTTCCCGGAGCCGCTTCCTTACAATCGCGATGCCTTGCGCGGACGGGTGGCGGCAGATTTCTTCGCATCGCGATGCATTGCAACGGGAGGTTTCGGCGGGCGCAGAATATCGATCAGTTGACCGAGGGTCGATCGCATCTTGTGGCGCGGCACAATCGCGTCGAGCATTCCGTGCACCATCAGAAACTCTGCCGTCTGGAAGTCGTCGGGCAATTGCTGGTTGGTGGTTTGCTCGATTACGCGGCGGCCCGCGAAACCGATTACCGCGCCCGGTTCCGCGAGATTCACGTCGCCGAGACTTGCGAACGACGCGGCCACGCCACCGGTGGTCGGATCGCCCATCACCGAGATATAGGGGATGCGCGCATCGCGGAGCCTTGCGATTGCACTCGAGACCTTCGCCATCTGCATCAGCGAGAGCGCGCCTTCCTGCATCCGTGCGCCGCCTGAGGCCGCAAAGACGATGACCGGCAGGCGATGCTTGAGCGCGTGATCCATCAGCAGCGCGATCTTTTCGCCGACCACCACTCCCATGCTGCCGCCCATGAAGCCAAAATCCATCAACGCGAGCGCGGTGTCGTGGCCTTCGATTTTCGCGAGGCCGGTCAGGACTGCGTCGTTGCGGCCGGCAGCGCGGCGCGCCGCCTCCATCCGCACCGGGTACGGGCGCGAATCGACGAACTCCAGCGGATCACCGATCGTAAGGTCAGCGAAGAGTTCGCGCCACGAACGGGGATCGACCGTAATGTTGAGCCGCTGATCGACGGTGACGCGGTAGTGATGTCCACATTTCGGGCAGACGTTGAGGTTGCGCTCGACCTCTTTGCGAAACGTGATCTCCTTGCACTCGGGACATTTGACCCAGATATCATCGGCGGCGTTGGGGGTCGCAGATGCGCTTTGTACGCGGTCGGTCGCCATAAAGTAACTATACCGTTAATCGATTACGCATTAGCAATGGCGCCGGTACGGCGCGCCGTGCGCGTCCCATCCTTCAGCGCGCCCACGAATTCACCGACGATTTCAACTAGACGATCGTTGTGCGCGTTCACTTCGATCAACTGGGAGATCGCACTGCCGACCACTACCGCGTCGGCAAAGGTGGCGACCTCGTGCGCTTGGCCGGGGGTCGAAATACCGAAGCCGACACCGATTGGCAGATTGGTAACGGTGCGCAGATCGCGCAGGTTGGCCTGCAGATCGTGAGCGAGACTGGTCCGCGCCCCGGTCACTCCCGCAACCGAGACATAGTAGAGAAAGCCGCTCGCCGATCGCGCGATTACGCGGCTTCGTTCCAGCGGCGTAGTCGGTGCCAGCAAGGAGATGATATCGAGGCCGGCGGCGCGCGCCGGCCGTGCGAGTTCGGACGCCTCCTCGGGCGGCAGATCGACCACCAGCAAGCCGTCGATACCGGCGCGCGCGGCGTCGGCGCAGAAGCGATCGGCGCCATAGTGGAAAATCGGATTGTAGTAGCCGAATAGGATCATCGGGACCTGCGTGCTTTTTCGCAGGTCGGCGACCATCGAGAGAATCGCCGGCAGGGTGGCGCCTGCGGCCAGGCCCCGCGCCGACGCACGTTGGTTGGCTGGTCCGTCGGCCATCGGGTCGGAAAACGGCACGCCGAGTTCGATCAGGTCGGCGCCGCGCGTTTCCAGTTCGAGCACCAGTTGTCGCGTGCGATCGAGGTCCGGATCGCCGGCCACGATATACGGGATCAGGGCGGCCTCGTCGCGCGCGCGCAATTCGACAAATTTAACCGCAATACGGCCGTGAGCGTTCTTGATTCGATTAGTCATTGCAATAGTCACAGGGTCACGCCAAAGGCCTTGGCGACGGTTCCCATGTCCTTATCGCCGCGCCCCGACAGGTTCACCACGACGACCTGTTCGCGCGGCAACGTCGGTGCGAGCTTGGCGACGTATGCGATCGCGTGCGAGCTTTCGAGTGCCGGGATGATGCCCTCGGTTTCGGAGAGCAATCGCAACGCCGCCAGCGCCTCGTCGTCGGTGACCGCGACGTATTCGGCGCGGCCGGTTTCGTTAAGCCACGCGAGCTCCGGACCGACGCCCGGATAGTCCAGGCCCGCGGCGATCGAATGCGTTTCGCGGATCTGCCCCATCTCATCCTGCAGCAGATAGGTGCGATTCCCATGCAACACGCCCACGCTGCCCTTCGTGATCGTTGCCGCGTGCATGGGTCCGTTCAGCCCCAGCCCGGCGGCTTCCACCCCGATCATGCGAACGGCGGTGTCCTTGATGAACGGATAAAAGAGCCCGATCGCATTGGAGCCGCCGTTGACGCAAGCGATCAGCACATCGGGCAAGCGGCCCTCATGGGTAATGATCTGACGCCGCGCCTCGCGGCCGATTATCGATTGGAAGTCGCGCACGATCATGGGGTACGGATGGGGGCCGGCTGCCGTGCCAATCAGGTAGTAGGTGTCGCGCACCGTCGCGATCCAGTCGCGTAGCGCCTCGTTTAGCGCGTCCTTCAGGCTCTTGCTGCCGGAATCGACCGGAGTGACTTTCGCGCCCAGCAGCTTCATGCGGAAGACGTTGAGCGACTGCCGTTCGACATCGACGCTGCCCATGAAAACTTCGCACTCGCGCTTGAACAAGGCCGCCATGGTCGCAGTGGCCACGCCGTGCTGGCCGGCGCCGGTCTCGGCGGTGATACGTGACTTGCCCATGCGCTCGGCGAGCAGCGCCTGGCCGAGCGTATTGTTGACCTTGTGCGCACCGGTATGGCAGAGGTCTTCGCGCTTCAGGTAAATCTTCGCGCCACCGAGTTTGGCCGTGAGATTGGCGCAGAAATAGAGCGGCGTCGGCCGTCCCACGTACTCGCGCGAGTAGCGCGCCAGATCTTCGCGGAACTTCGGATCCCGGCGTGCCAGCTTGTAAGCTTTTTCAAGTTCGAACAACGCGGGCATCAGGGTTTCGGCGACGAAGCGTCCGCCAAATTGCCCGAAACGCCCGTGACTATCTGGGAGATTTTGCATTCGCGATAAAGCTCCTTAGCTTGTCGGGGTCCTTGATTCCCGGGGCCGATTCCACCCCGCTCGCGACGTCCACCGCATAAGGATTGAGCGCGGCAGCGCAGGCGACGTTGACCGGGGTGAGGCCGCCCGAAAGAAAGACGCGAGTGAGGTCGAGCCGCTCGAGCCCGTCCAGCGGCCGCGCCAGCCCGCTGCCGCCGTACAATCCCGGATGGTAAGTATCGAGCAGCAGGTAGTCGGCGATGCTGTTTGGCAGTACAGCGTCCGTCTGCCCGGCGATATTCGGCGCGGTGCCAGCGGGCATTTGACTGGAAGCTGTTGACGGCGCCGTCGTCGCGGGATCGTTTACGCGCAGGCGCAGGGCGCGAATCACCTTGACCGGCCATCCGCGGAGCGCACTTTCGTCTTCGTCGCCATGGAACTGAAGCATGTCGAGGCGGAGTTCGCGCAGGCGTGCCTCGATATAGTCGCGGCTGGCGTTGACGAAGACGCCAATCACGATCGCGCGACCGGCAATCGCGCAGCACAGCGCGCGCGCGCGCTCGATCGAGAGAGCGCGCGGGCTCGGCGCATAAAAGTTGAGCCCGATCATCTCGGCGCCGAGTGCGATCGCCATCTCGGCATCTTCGACGCGCGTCACGCCGCAAACTTTGATTCGAACGCTCACGTTATTTCCGTGCGCTATTCCCACCGCCAGCGGCGGTCAGTGCCGCGAGCGCCGCGCGCGGCGCACCGCCACGCAGCAGGCTCTCACCAACCAGAAAGCCGCGCGCGCCGGCGGCGCTGAGGCGAGCGATATCCGCTGGTGTTTCGATTCCGCTCTCCGAGACGATCAGCGCGTCGCCGTCGTAACCGCTCATCAAGGTCTCGGTGGTCGCGATATCGGTCTTGAAAGTGTGCAAGTCGCGGTTGTTGATGCCGATCAGTTCAGCATCGACCTTTTCCGCCAGGGCAAACTCATCGCCGTCATGAACCTCGATCAACGCGGCCATTTTGAGCTCCCGCGCGAGTGCCGCGAGAGAACGCAATTCGCCTTCCTTAAGCATCGCGGCGATCAGCAGGATACAGTCGGCGCCGGCCGCGCGCGCCTCGTAAAGCTGGTAGGGATCGAAAATAAAGTCCTTGCGCAGTAGCGGGAGATCGACCGCCTCGCGCACCGCGCGCAAATCCTCCAGGGAACCTTTGAAGTGGCGATCGGTGAGCACCGAGATCGCCGCGGCGCCAGCCGCCGCATAGTCGCGCGCGACCGCGGCCGGATCGAGGCCGGGCAAGATATCGCCTTTGCTCGGCGAGGCGCGTTTGACTTCCGCGATGATCGCGGGCCGAAGCGCGCGCAGCGAATCGACAAACGGGCGCGGTGCGGGAGCGCGAACCGCCGCCGCGGCGATCGCTGCGGGCGTTACGGTCGCGCGCTGGGCGCGCACCTCGGCGCGCTTGGCGGCAAATATCTCATCCAGAATTGAAGCCATCGAGTTACCCCGGATTCAGCTCGGCGCCACCGGTTCGCCGAGGCTCGCGCGGCGCAGCCTTTCGATTGTGTCGAGTGCGCGTCCCGCCGCGAGTATCTTGCGCGCCATCGCGACCCCGCCGACGAGCGTATTGGTACCTCCGCCGACGTAAATGGCGGCGCCGGCGTTGAGCGCGACGACATCCTGGGCCGTACCCGGATCTCCCGCCAGCGTGCGCCGCAGCAACTCGGTGGCCTCGTTCGCGTCGTCGGTCAGAAACCCGGCGGCGCTCGCGGGCGTGAGGCCGAAGTCGGGGGCCGCGATCTCGAACGTATGCAGCTCGCCGTCCTTTATCTCGACCACCTGGGTGGACGTGCTCAGCGAAATCTCATCGAGGCCGTCGTTGCCGTGCACCACCATCGCATGCGTGGCGCCGAGCGCGGCGAGCGCCTCGGCCATCGGTCGCAGCAGCCGCGGTTCGGAGACGCCGAGCAATTGGCGCAACGGACGCGCAGGATTCGAGAGCGGCGCGATCAGATTGAACACCGTGCGAATCGCGAGAGTCCGGCGCAGCAGCGCGAGGCGCGCCAGCGCTGGATGGTAAGCCGGCGCGAAGACGAAGCAGCAACCCGCCTGAGCGAGGCAGCGCTCGAGGCCGGCCGCATCGAGATCGATCTTCACGCCGAAGCGCTCCAGTACGTCGGCGGCGCCGACGCGTCCGCTAATCGCTCGATTGCCGTGCTTGGCGACCAGAACGCCGGCCGCCGCGGCGACCATCGCGGCAGCCGTCGAAATGTTGAAGGTGCCGACGCCGTCGCCGCCGGTGCCCGCGGTATCGAGCACGTTGCCGTGGTTCAGGTTGAGCGGACGAGCGCGTTTGCGCATCGCGCGCGCACCACCGGTGAGTTCTGCGGCGGCCTCGCCCTTCATTTTGAGCGCGACCAGGAAGCCGGCCACCAGCGCGTCCGGCACGACGTCATCCAGGATTTCGCCGATCACGCCTTCGGCCTGCGACGCGTCGAGCGATCGTCCCCTGAGGATTTCGGCGAAAGCTTCGCGCAGGTTGATCACGTGGCGGCCTCGGCGAGAAAGTTGCGCAACAGGTCCTTGCCGGCAGGCGTGCCGATCGACTCGGGATGGAATTGCACGCCTTCGATGCGATGCTGCCGATGGCGCAGTCCCATGATCTCACCTTCGGCGGTGCGCGCACTAACTTCCATCGATTTTGGAATCGAAGCGGGCTCGACCAGCAGCGAATGATAGCGCATCGCTCCGAAGGGATTGTCGAGGCCGGCGAAGATCGTGCGCCCGTCGTGGACCACCGGCGAGGTCTTGCCATGCATCAGGCGCGACGCGCGAACCACCTTGCCCCCGAAAGCTTCTCCGATGCATTGATGACCGAGGCAGACGCCCAGCATCGGCAGCTCGCCGGCGAGTTCGCGCAGGATCGGCACTGAGACGCCGGCTTCTGTGGGAGTGCACGGACCCGGCGAGATCACGATCGCGTCGGGCTTCAGCGCACGGGCGCCGGCGACATCGATCGCGTCGTTGCGCTTGACGATAACTTCGACGCCGAGTTCACCCAGATACTGCACCAGGTTGTAGGTAAACGAATCGTAGTTGTCGATCATCAAGAGCTTCATGAGGGCTGACCTCCGCGCGCCGCGGCCTCGAACTCGCGAGCGGCGCCGAGCGCCCGAATCATCGCGCGGGCCTTGTTGACTGACTCCTCGAACTCGGCGCCCGGGTCAGAGTCGGCAACCACACCGCCGCCCGCCTGGATATAAACGCGATCGTTTTTGACCACCAGCGTGCGCAGTGCGATCGCGGTATCGGTATTGCCGGTGTAGCTGAAATAACCGACCGCGCCCGCGTAAACGCCGCGCCGCACCGATTCGAGTTCGTCGATTATTTCCATCGCGCGGATTTTCGGCGCGCCTGAAACCGTGCCTTGCGGGAAGGTCGCGGCAAACGCGTCGAAGGCGTCGTACCCATCCTGTAGTTCGCCGACCACGTTGGAGACGATGTGCATCACGTGCGAGTACCGTTCGACCATCATCAATTCGGTCACTTTGACCGAACCGATCGTGGCGACGCGACCGACGTCGTTGCGGCCAAGATCGACCAGCATTATGTGCTCGGCGATCTCCTTGGGATCGGCCAGCAATTCGCGTTCGAGGGCAACGTCCTCGGCTTCATTGGCGCCACGCCGCCGCGTGCCGGCGAGCGGTCGCAGAGTGATTTCGCGGCCCTCTACCCGCACCATGGACTCGGGCGACGCGCCGACCAGCGTCATGTCACCGAGCCGGACGTAAAACATGTACGGCGAGGGGTTAATCGTGCGCAGGCTGCGATAAAGGTTGAAGGGATGCACCGTCAGCGGCGCCTCGAAGCGCTGCGACGGCACCACCTGGATAATGTCGCCAGCGACAATGTACTCCTTGGCCGCGTCAACCATCCCCATGTAGCCCTCGCGGGTCTGGTTGGAGGTGACATTCAGATCATCTTTGCCGTCGGCCGCCGGAGTGGCCAGACACGGAGCGACGGCCGCATCGCGCAGGCGCGCGACGATCTCATCGATTTTCGCCTGCGCGCTCTGATACGCGATTTTGGTCGAAGCGAATTCCTCGATCGGCACGTTGGCAATAATTTTAAGCGACTGGCGCACGTTGTCGAAGACCAGCACCGTGTCGGTGAACATCATGTAGAGGTCGGGGATGCCGAGATCGTCTTGCACGGAGTTGGGAATGCGCGGCTCGAAACAGCGCACGATATCGTAGGCGAGAAAGCCGACCGCACCGCCGAAGAAGCGCGGTAATCCGGGAATTTCGGGAGCGCGCAGGCGCTGAACTTCGTGACGCAGCGCCTCGAACGCGTTGTCAACGGGGCGCGATTCGATGGCGCGTCCCGGGCGGATGAAGTCGATACACTTGCCGCTCGCGCGCACGACCAGCGCCGGTTCGCTACCTAGAAACGTATAGCGTCCCCACTTCTCGCCGCCGCGCACGCTTTCGAGCAGGAACGAGTAGTCGCCGCGCGCGACTTTCAGAAAAGCCGAGACCGGGGTTTCCAGATCGGCGGCGATTTCGCGGCATACCGGTACGAGGTTGAAGCCTCGAGCGGCGAGCGCATCGAAATCGCTGGCACTTGGCGTGAGCATCGCAAACAGCCTCCCAGATTCATTCACCGCCGGCGCAAATCCCGCGTCACCCACAACGAAAAGGGCCGCAGGACATGTCGCCCGCGGCCCTTTGGTAAATCGGTTCTGTCGTGAATTACAAAACCGGAGCGCAGGCGAAAGCCTCTTGGCGCCAACGCCAGTTCGCCCCGTCATTCCGGTTTACGCAATTCGTCATCGCAATCAAAAATAGCCAGCAGGCGCCTGGCATGTCAATCGCTGGAGCCTGACGACGGCGGACCGGGCGACGATCCGCCATAGATACTGTTGTACTTGGTGCGCATTTGCTGCTGCGCCGCCGCGGCCTCTTCCTGCGTCGCGTACGGTCCAATCACGACCTTGTACCAGGTCTGCCCGTTAAGCTCAGCGGGCACCATGTGCGACGGATAGCCAAGCGCCTGGAGCCGCTGGATCATTTCGTTGGCGCCGTTGTGATCCATCGCGGCCTGGATCTGGATGGTGTAGGGCTTGTGCCGCGCCGGTGGATGCGCCGAGGCGACCGCCGTGGCAGCCGCACGCGGCGTGCGAGGAGGCGCCGCGGACTCGGTGTCGTTGTCAGACGCGCTGGTCGCATCATCTTCATCCGAGGGCGTATCCATTGCACTCGCTGGAGGCGGCGCTTCAGCCGACATTCGTTCGGACGATGCGGTTGCGGAGGCAGTCGAACGCGCAGGCTTCGAGTGTTTCGGTACGGGTTTGGCGGTTGCAACGGCTGCCACCGGTGCGCTTGCCGGAACCGATGGCACCGCAACCGGCGAGACCGCGGCCGCTGCGGCCGGCGAAGCCTCGGGCGCGGCGGCGACAGCATTACCAGGCGTCGTCGCCGCTTGCGCCGCAGATGCAGCGCCGGCTGGCGGCGGCGTCACGGGGTAGGAGGTTGCGACCTGGGCGGCGCTCGATTGGCTTTCGCGCCCGACGTCGTAGCCGGCCAGTAGCCCGAGCATGAACACGGCAAACGAAAGTGCCGCAACGCCCAAGAGTATCGCGACGACGCCGCCAGATTTGATTTCGAACCGCATTCCCCCTCGTCCTCACATCCGATCTGGAGCACTGACTCCGAGCAATTCGAGGCCGCCCGCAATGCTGTCGCGCATCACTTTGGCGAGGAACAGCCGCGCCTGGCTCAGCCCCGGATCATCAGGATTGATTATACGATTGGCGGCCTTGTTGTAATAGCGATGGAACTCGCCGGCCATATCCAGCAGATAAAACGGTATGCGATGCGGCTCGAGCGATTCGACCGCGCCGGCGACGACTTCCGACAGCCCGATCGCGCGTTTGGCGAGCTCAATTTCCTCGGCCGAGAGTCGGGTCAGATCGACTGCTTGCGGGTTGGCCGCCAGCGTCTCGACCGGCAGCACAAGACCGGCCTTCTCTGCTTCGCGAAAAACGCTCGCCAGCCGCGCATGCGCATACTGCACGTAGAAAACCGGATTTTCCGGCGCCTGTCGCTTGGCCAGATCGAGATCGAAATCGAGATGGCTGTCGTGCTTGCGAAACAGAAAGAAGAACCGCACGACGTCCTTGCCGACCTCTTCGACCAGTTCATCGAGGGTGACATAGGTGGCCTTGCGCGTTGACATTTTGACCTTTTCGCCTGCGCGCGTGAGGGTCACGAACTGATAGATGATCGCGCGAATGGTGGCGACGTCGTAACCGAGCGCCTTGAGCGCGGCGATCACCTGCTGATGTTCGGCGATATGGTCGGCGCCAAAGACGTCGATGATGAGGTCGAAGCCGCGCTTGAGCTTGTCGATGTGATAGGCGATGTCGGGCGTGCGATAGGTGGGCTCGCGGTCCGGCCCCGAGCGCACGAGGACGGCGTCCTTCGGCAAGCCGAGGGGTTCGCCCCGTAGCCAGGTCGCGCCGTCGTAGTCGGCCAGGAGATCGTGCTGGCGCAGTTGCTCGAGCACCGCATCGACGCGGCTGCGCGTCTCGGCGGCTTGCGGCGTCATCAGATCGCGTTCGTTGGTGAAGTTGTCGAAGCGCACGCCGAGCCCGTCGCAGGTCTTGCGAATCTCGGTCATGATCGCGTCCACCGCGGCGGTGCGAAAGACTTCGAGGTCCGTAGTCTCGGCGAGGCTATCGCGATGACGTTCGATCAGGCTCTTCGCGATTTCGCGGATATACTCGCCCTGGTAGCCGTCCTCGGGCAGTTCTGCCTCGCGTCCCAATTCCTGCAAGTAGCGCACGCGCACCGACGCGCCGAGCAACTTCATCTGGCGGCCGCCATCGTTGAAGTAGTATTCGCGCGTGACGCGATAGCCGGTCGCCTCGAAGAGCCGCGCGAGCGTATCACCGAGGACCGCGTTGCGGCCATGTCCGACGGTCAAGGGACCGGTAGGATTGGCCGAGAGAAATTCGACTTGAACGGACTTCCCGTGGCCGATTTGCGGACGCACGAAGCACGCGCCATCGGCGGCGGCGCGACGCAGTTCGCCATGCCAATACTCAGGCGCCATGCGAAAGTTGATGAAGCCCGGACCGGCAATACTGACCTCCGCAATCTCGGGGGGCGTCGCGAGATGGTCCTTGATCACGGTCGCGATCGCGCGCGGCGGCTTGCCCTCGCCCCGCGCCATGGTCAACGCGACGTTGCTGGCGGCGTCGCCATGCGCAGGATCCTTCGGCGCTTCGATCGTGACGGTGACGGAGGCCGAGTTGAGTTTGCCGGATGCGTGTGCGCGGGCTACGGCAGCGCTGAGAATCGAGGCGATCAGTTCCTTCATTGGCGATTTATCGGTTAATCGTGCCAGATAGGGAGAGCTAACACTACACCAGATACTCGCGGAGCACAGACGCCGCGCAGGCATTAGCGGCGCCGCAGGCGTAGCGTGCGAACGAATCTGCGAGGCCTGAAGCTTCGGTGCCGCGAGCCACAAGATAAGGAGCATTCGATGGAACTCGGACTGGCTGGCAAAGTCGCGATAGTCACCGGGGGCAGCAAAGGTATCGGACGGGCGACGGCGCTCGGACTGATCGCGGAGGGCGCTTCGGTGCTGGTTTGCGCGCGCGGGCAAGCGGCGCTCGATGAGGTCGCGAGCGCGGCTGGAGACGCGCGCGAACGCGTCGCAACGATCGCCGCGGACCTGACCGAGGGCGCCTCGATCAAGAACGTGGTGGCGCGGTGTATCGAGCGCTTCGGACGCGTCGATATCCTGATCAACAACGCCGGCAGCGCCCGCCCCGGCGACTTCCTCAAGCTCGACGACCAGGCGTGGATCGACGACTGGCAACTCAAGTTCTTCGGCTACGTGCGGATGGCGCGCGAGGTGCTGCCGCACATGGAACAGCAGCGGAGCGGTGTGATCCTGAACGTGATCGGCGCGGCGGCGATGAATCCGCGGCGCAGTTACATGATCGGAGGCGCCGCCAATGCCGCACTGAATCATTTCACCAAGGCGCTCGCCGACGAAGGCTCGAAGGCGGGAGTGCGGGTGGTGGGAATCAATCCGGGGCCGATTCTGACCGAGCGGCTGCTCAAGATGCGCGCCGGGCTGACCGGGTCGGCAGAGGCCGCCGACGAGGCGCTGCGCAAGATGACTCCGATCGGGCGCGTCGGCAAGGCGGAGGAGGTCGCGGATCTCGTCCTGTTCATGGTTTCCGAGCGCGCCGCCTTTATCCACGGCGCCAATATCACGATAGATGGCGGGTTCACGCAGGGCTTAATGGGCTGAACGCGGGGTCTGCGCGGGGCTATTTCAGGCTTGTGGGAGCGCGAAACTCGCAGTTTATTGGCGAAACTCATGCGTTTTCAGGTCCGAATTCGGCGAAATGCGGGCTGCGCGAGGTGAAAACTGGCTCAAAGTTGCTCCTTTTTGGTCATTAGCGGCCGTATTTTGCTCATTTATTGAGATCCAGGCGGGCGCGAGGCTGACCGCATGCGCAGGAATACTGGAGTTTTCGGGAATGCCCGAGTGCCGATTGGGTTCGTTCTGTAGCGGGGAGCTTCGCGTCCTGAGGCCGGCGTTTGCCGCGACTCTACAATTAGTATAGCACAATTCGGGCTTTTTCAAAAAATTTCGACTTTGAATTCTGCTGGTCGAGGTGCGTCGGGAAATGCCCCGGCAGGCGGGCGCAAGGCGCTCGGTCGCGCAAGGCGCTCGGTCGCGCAAGGCGCTCAACGGATTGGGATGACCTGGCACAGCCGGCAAGGGCGGGCGCTGGATTGCCATACTCTCGGGATGGTCTGACACCCCGCGCTGAAGCGCGGCGGGCAAGGGCGGTCGTTGGCTTTCGGTGCGCTCAGGATGACGTGGTAGAGCCCGCGCGGCAGAGGCGCAGCCGGCCCGAGGCGGCCAGCCACGGGGGTCGCCAGATTTTCCCGGATTATTTCAGGGTTACTTCTTGAACCATTCGGCGGCGCGCGCGAGGGTCGGGTAGCCCGATCCGAGCTGGATCAGCACGCCGTGGCTGTTGCGCGGCGAGATGAAGGCCTCGTAAGAGTCGGGCGCGAACTCGCGCTCATCGACCATCCGCAGGCCCTGTTCCTTCAGCGCCGTGATCTTCTCCTTGGAATTCGACACGTCGAAAGTCAGGTGATGCAGTCCCTCGCCGCGCTTTTCGAGGAACGCTTTGACGAAGGAATCGTCGCCGAGCGGTTCGAGCAGTTCGAAGGTGGTGCCGTTGAGGTCGAGTTCGATCAGGCGGTAGCCGGCGGCGCGATTCTCATGCTCATAGAGGAAGCGCGCGCCAAGCACGCCCTCGAAGAACTTGCGAGCCTCGGCGAGGCTCTTCACGGCGATGCCGATGTGGTCGAGTTTGCCGATCGGTTCGTTGGCCATGCGAAAACCTCTCGCGCACGCGCCAATCGTTGGCGT
>DASXFX010000115.1:0-3252 GCA_036489375.1 Binataceae bacterium (SeqCode)
ATTCACGACAGCCGTCACGCATCTGTGAGGACTCTCTTATGATGAAGGCATTCAAGAATTTCACCGGGCTGGTCGCTCCGCTCGACCGTCCTAATGTCGATACCGATCAGATCATCCCCAAGCAGTTCCTGAAGGCGGTCGTGCGCAGCGGCCTCGCCAAGGGCCTGTTTTTCGATTGGCGCAATCAGCCCGACAGCCAGTTCGTGCTCAATCAGCCGCGCTTCGAGAAGGCGACGATCCTGGTCGCGCGCGCCAACTTCGGTTGCGGCAGCTCGCGCGAGCATGCGGTCTGGGCGCTCGCCGATTTCGGCTTTCGTGCGGTCATCGCACCGTCGTTTGCCGACATCTTCAAGAACAATTGCCTCAAGAACGGCATCCTCACGGTGATTTTGAAACCGGCGGAAACCGACGCCATCTTCGATGCGATCAAGCAGCATCAGGACTATCTGCTGACCATCGATCTGGCCGCGCAGAAGGTCTCGGACGAGTTCGGCTGGTCCGCGCATTTCGACATCGACCCGTTTCCCAAGCGCTGCCTGCTCGAAGGGCTCGACGATATCGCGCTCACCCTCATGCAGGACGAGAAGATCAAGGCGCACGAAGCGGCTCATCCGGTGCCCTATAAATTCTAGCAACGCCGGCGCTCTTAGGTGATTTTTGCGGCCACCGAGCGCCGTATCGTGATCGTACCGGCGCGGTTTGCAAGGCGGTTTGCAAGGCGTTTTGAAGGATGGACGCACAAGTCCTCATCGCCGGTACTGAACACGAGCACTTGCGACTCGATCAGTTTGTCGCCGCCGCGCTCACTCCCGAATACTCGCGCTCGCAAGCCGCCCGCATGATCAAGGCGGGTTGCGTCACGATCAATGGCGCGCCAGCGCGGGCCGCTGCCGCCATCCGGCGCGGCGATCGCGTCGCGATAACTCCCGTTCCCTCTGCGCCGCTACCGCCGCCGCCCGAGTTCGCGCCCGAAATCGACGTCATCTTCGCCGATACCGAACTGATCGTGGTCAACAAGCCCGCCGGAATGACCGTGCATCCCGCTCCGGGCAGTCTTCACTCGACGCTGGTTGACGCGCTACTCGCACGATTTCCCGAGCTGGCCGCGATGGCCGAGCCGGACGGCGTGATGCGTCCCGGCATCGTCCATCGCTTGGACAAGGAAACCTCGGGCGTGATGGTGGTCGCGCGCACTCCGTTCGCGCGTACCGCCCTCTCGCGTCAGTTCAAAGATCGCACAGTGCGCAAAATCTATCTCGCCATCGTGCGCGGCGCTCTTTCGAAAGATGTAACGATCGCGCGTCCCGTCGGACGCCATCCGACCGAACGCAAACGGATGTCAGTGCGGTCGCGCAATCCTCGCGACGCGGTCAGTCACGTCACAGTGCTCCATCGTTTCACCGACCAAGCCATCCCCGCGACGCTGGTGCGCGTGCGCCCGGAGACCGGCCGCACCCATCAAATCCGCGTGCATCTCGCATCTATAGGACACCCGTGCCTCGGCGATCCGCTCTATGGCGGTGGCAACCACGCAACGAATCGGGCGGCTAGTCCGACAAGCGTGACGATTGCAACCGATCGCGCGATCAACCCAGCGAGCGGCGCGACGAGTGCAACGGATCGCCCCGAGAGCGTGAATTTCGATCGCCAGGCCCTGCACGCGTTCGCCCTAACCAGAACGCATCCGCGCGGCGGCGATCGCCGCGAATTTATCGCTCCGCTGCCCCTCGATTTTTCGAGCTATCTGGCGGCGCGCGCGTTCGATCCATCCGCTGCCACACTCCGGCAATGGAGCCGCACCGAATGACCCGCAGCGTCGCGCGAATCGTGTGCCTTCATCCGAAAGCGATTGACACATCGCCGGGCCTTGGTTACCTTCAAGTTGAGTTCTCGCACCAAGTGCGCCGAAGCAGATCGAGTTTCGGACCCGTCTCCAGACGCCCCTCGATTCCAAAATCGTGCCGGCGTCCTCTCTCGTACCCCGATCGGCCATGCACGCAGGGAAACCTGGAGGCGGGCATCGCAGCAAGAAATCGGCCGTCCTAAACATTAGACAGGCACCGCGTGCCAAAAGCTTGGCGCGGTTCGCGGTAAAAAAAGACAAAATGAAAGTTCGCATAGGGGGAGAATAGGTTGCGGGGAGGTAATATGAAGGGTCGAGGAGCACCGAGACACGACGCACAAGAACATGGCGACGAGAATTCGCCGGCACCAGCCGCGATTGTCCGCTCGCGTCATAACGCACATGCCGCCCCGCGCCAGCAGGCCGCGCCGGCTCCTGTCGCCGAGGACACCGCCAATGGTTCGCCCAACGGTGCGGATGAGCGCGTGGTGCAGCAGCCTTCGCTCTATGTGCCGAATCGCCACGCGGTGGTTCCCGTCATCAGCGATACCGGCGGACTCAATCTGAAAGCCCTCAAGGGCGCCAAGATCACCGAACTTGCCCAGGTTGCCCGCGATTACAACATCGACGGCGCCACCAACATGCGCAAGCAGGAGATGATCTTCGCCGTCCTGCAGGCTCAGGCGGCGCGCAACGGCTCGATCCTGGGTGAGGGCGTGCTCGAAATCCTGCCCGATGGCTTCGGCTTTCTGCGCGCTCCCGATTACAATTACCTGCCCGGGCCCGACGACATCTATATTTCGCCGAGCCAGATTCGTAAGTTCAATCTGCGCACCGGCGACATCGTTTCCGGCTTGATTCGTCCGCCTAAAGAAGGCGAGCGTTACTTCGCACTGCTCAAAGTCGAGTCGATCAACTACGAGGAGCCCGAAAAGGCGCGCGACAAGATCCTCTTCGACAACCTGACGCCGCTCTATCCCGAGGAGCGCATCAAGCTCGAATACGACCACGAGGACTACACCACCCGCATCATCGATCTCATCGCGCCAATCGGCAAAGGCCAGCGCGGATTGATCGTTGCGGCGCCGTTTACCGGCAAAACCATGATGATGCAGGCGATCGCCAAGGCGATTGCGCGCAATCATCCCGAAGTCATCCTGATCGTCCTGCTGGTGGACGAGCGTCCCGAAGAAGTCACCGACATGCTGCGTTCGGTGCAGGGCGAGGTCGTCAGCTCGACCTTCGACGAGCCGGCTACCCGCCACGTACAGGTGGCCGAGATGGTCATTGAAAAGGCCCGTCGATTAGTCGAGCACGGCCGCGACGTCGTGATCCTGCTGGATTCGATTACGCGACTGGCGCGCGCCTATAACACCGTCGTGCCGCCCTCGGGCAAGATTCTCTCGGGT
>DASXFX010000137.1:0-41362 GCA_036489375.1 Binataceae bacterium (SeqCode)
GTTCGCGGTCTTCAGGAAGTCGAGCAGGTTGGTGAATTTGTACACGCTGTCGGCATTGACCAGCGACGGGTGCAAATAAACGATCAGCGGCAGAGGCTTTCGCGGCTTGGTCGTCGGCGGCTGGTACAGACACGCGTAGCGGGGAGTGCCGTCGGAATCCTTCCACGGTCCGAGAACCTGGCCTTCGGGGCACGTCGGCACGACGTTCGCGATCATCTTTTGCGGTGAATTACCGAAGGGTCCGCACGTCCGTTTCTTGTCGTCCGCGAGCGCATTTTGGGTCGCGACCAGCACGAGCAGGAACGCCGCAGTGAGCGTCGCCATGAGGGCCCGTTTAGATAGCATCGACCCGCACTCGCCGCCCTTTGCGGTTCGCCTATTGTACCGGGATGGAGGTTATCGGCGCCGACTGTTGGAGCGTGCCGAGGGTGGAAAGATTAGAGAGGCTGTTGGCGGCGGGATCGCTTTCGGGCCCCGGCATGTCCACCTGCTGCTGGCTAATATCGCTATCCGCGTCCTGATCGTCGCCGTTCTTCGCGGCTTGCTCTTTCTGATGCTTGAGCAAAGCGCGCTGAACATCGTCCTGACTGGCTTCCTGCTTGAAGCCGACGTTGTGGGACAAATTTGAGCGGTCCTTGGCGCTCATATTTAGCCAGAGCTGAGAAGCCTGCGCGCCGTTGCCGCGATTCAGCGCATTCATGAATTGCTGTTGCTGAGATTCGTGCGAGCATCCGTGGAGGACGGGTGCGATCACGCAGAGCAACGTCGCGACAACGATTCGAATGGCACTGGCGTGAAAATTCGCGGTGGTTCGCCTCAAAAAATCACCACTCCGCGAATCGATTTGCCCTGATGCATGAGGTCGAAGCCCTGATTGATGCGATCGAGCGGCATGGTGTGGGTGATGAGGTCGTCGATGTTGATGCGCCCGTCCATGTACCAATCGACGATTTTGGGCACGTCGCGACGGCTTTTGGCGCCACCGAACGCGGTGCCCTTCCAGGTGCGTCCGGTGACGAGCTGGAACGGCCGCGTTGAGATTTCCTCGCCGGCGCCGGCGACGCCGATTATCACGCAGGTGCCCCAACCGCGCTGGCAGCATTCGAGGGCCTGGCGCATCAACTTGACGTTGCCGATGCATTCGAAGGAAAAATCCGCGCCGCCCTTGGTCAAATCGACGAGGTAAGGCACGAGTTCGCCGCGGACCTCGGCGGGGTTGACGAAGTGAGTCATGCCGAATTTGGTGGCGATCGCCTGCCGCGCCGGATTCAGGTCAACCCCGACGATCATCGAGGCGCCGGCCAGGCGCGCTCCCTGCACGACGTTGAGACCGATGCCGCCGAGTCCGAATACGACGACGCGATCGCCGACCTGAACTTTGGCGGTATTGATTACGGCGCCGACTCCGGTCGTGACGCCGCAGCCGATGTAGCAGACCTTGTCGAACGGCGCATCGGCGCGAATTTTGGCCAGTGCGATCTCGGGCACGACGGTGTAATTCGCGAAGGTCGAAGTGCCCATGTAATGGTGCACCGGCTTGCCGCCGAGCGAGAAACGGCTGGTCCCATCGGGCATCAGGCCGCGGCCCTGGGTCTCGCGAATGGCAGTGCAGAGGTTGGTGCGGCCGGACAGGCACGAGGGGCAGTTGCGGCACTCGGGGATGTAGAGGGGAATGACGTGGTCGCCGGGCTTCAGCGTAGTCACACCGGGCCCGATTTCGACGACGATGCCGGCGCCCTCGTGACCCATGATCGACGGAAACAGGCCCTCGGGGTCCTTGCCGGAGAGGGTGAAGGCGTCGGTGTGGCAAATGCCAGTCGCCTTGATCTCGACGAGCGCCTCGCCAGCCTTCGGGCCTTCGAGATCGACCTCGGTTATTTCCAGCGGCGCTCCTGCGGCGCGCGCCAACGCTGCCCGTACTTTCATCGTTTCAATTCCCAGATAGCCCGAAGGCTAGACCGTGATTCCCGAGCGCTCGACAATTTCACGGCATAATCGCTTTGTCGGTAGCATTCATGACGCGCGCAGGATTACGACGCCGTCGCGCACCGCACGTCCGCCTTCGCTGCTAAGGGCCTCGAAGAAGATCGCATCGCGGCCGCCGTCGATTTTTTCGCGCGAGATTATGCGCACGGTCAGTTCCGACGGCATGAAGACCATCGCACCGAAGCGGGCGTAGATCTCGGCGACGAGCGTGGGGTCATTGGCGGCCTCGGTCGCGATTATCTGTGAGACCGCGAATGCGAGGGTGGCGGTGCCGTGCAGCATAATCGCGGGCAATCCGGCGTCAGCCGCGACCTTTGCGTCGGTGTGGATGGGGTTCCAGATGCGCGCGCATTCGGTATAGACGTGCGCCGCGCCCGCAGAAATCGGCACTCGCAACTCGGCGCGCGGGCGCGTCGGAGGCTTCGTGGGCGCGGGAACGACAGGCATCGTCGCCGGGCGTTCCTCACCGACGATCTCGACCTGGCGATAGATATTGCCGGTAAAAGTCGTGCAGATGGGCACGCCCTGATCGTCAACAGTCTCGAAGCGCGTGACTTCCAAGGCGCCGGGCTTGCGCTGTTCGATACCGTCGATAACGGCGCGCGTCGTCACGCGCAGAGGCGGCCGCAGGTTGCGATGGATTATCGTGTGATGGGTGGCATGCACGCCGCGCGCGGCCTCGGCAGCCGACATTTTTTCGCGATGTTTCACGCGCAGCAAGAGCGCGGTCGGCCATTCGAAGCAGACCGGGAACAGCGGATGCGCGATGACGCCCTCGGGGCGGCGCGTATCGATATAACAGTCGAGCATGTCGCCGAGGCCAGCCGCGTAGGCCATCGTCCAACGCTCGTCAACCTCGCTCAGGTGAGGCTCGGTCCGGGTTCCGACCAATGATGCATCAAGTGCCATGGCTAATAATTAGCGCCACGTTCGAGCAAGGTCCAACGGCAATCCCGCGCTACTGACTATTCGGTAGCGCCGCCGTCGCCATTGCTGTCGTTGCCATTGGGACCTTCTTCCTCGTCGGTACCCTCCGCCAAACGAGCGACCGCGCGCACTTTTTCGCCCTCTTCGAGTCTGACCAGATGGACGCCCTGTGCGTTGCGTCCCGTGATGCGGACTTGCTTCGCCGCCAGCCGGATAACCTGGCCTCGATCGGTGATCAGAACGACGGTATCGTCGGAGCCGACCTGCCGTACATTGACAACCTTGCCAGTCCGCTCGGTCACGTTCATTGTGATGACGCCCTTGCCGCCACGATGCGTCAGACGGTATTCGGCAGCCTCGGTGCGCTTGCCGAAGCCGCGTTCTGAAACCGTTAGCAGGGTCTCGTCTTCGCGAGACACCGCGATCGAGACCACCTCATCAATCAATTCATCGGTTTTCTTGTCCTTTTCCAAATCCATCCCGATGTTGCCGTAGGTGCCGCGTCCCATCGGCCGAACTTCTTCTTCCTTGAAGCGAATTGCCTGACCTTCGCGGGTCGAGAGCACGATGTGCTGATCGCCGTCGGTGATACGCACGCCGATCAGCTTGTCGTTATCTTCCAGATTGATCGCAATAATTCCGGTACTGCGAATGTTCCCGAACTGATCGACTTCGGTCTTCTTCACCAAACCACGGCGAGTCGCGAAGAACACGTACTTGCCCTTGATATCCTTGGGGACGGGCAGGAACGCCGAGAGCGTTTCGTCGCTGGCCAGACTCAGGAGATTCGCGATCGAGCGTCCACGCGAGGCGCGGCCGCCCTCGGGTAGCTCGTAGGCTTTTTTCTCATAAACTTTGCCCGCATTGGTAAAGAACAAGAGCCGGTCGTGCGTGCCAACGGCGACGAGATGTTCAACGAGGTCTTCGGCGCTCGCGCCCGCGCCGATCTTGCCGCGTCCGCCGCGGCGCTGCGTGCGATAGAGCGAGAGCGGCGTGCGTTTGATATAGCCGCCGTGCGTGACCGTCACGAGGACGTCCTCTTCGACGATCAGGTCCTCGATCGAAAAGTCGCCCTCGGCCTCGATGATCTGGGTTTTGCGTTCGTCGGCGAACTCCTTGCGGATATCGGTGAGCTCCTGCGCGATTATCCCCATCTGTTCGCGCTCGTCGCCGAGGATTCTCCGCAAATTATCGATGGTCTCCTGGGTCTCCTTGTGTTCAGCCTCGATTTTGCCGCGTTCGAGCGAAGTCAGCCGGCGCAAAGTCAGATCGAGGATCGCCTGAGCCTGAATCTGCGAGAGTCCGAACTGCTGCATCAGGCCGGTTCGCGCAGTTTCCGCGTCCGCCGACGCGCGAATCAACTTGATCACGGCGTCGAGGTTTTTGAGCGCGATCAGTAAGCCGTCGAGGACGTGCAGGCGCGCTTCGGCCTGGCGCAATTCGAACTGCGACCGCCGAATGATCACGCGCTGCCGATGGCGCAGGAACTCCTGCAGCATCTCGCGCAGGTTGAGCTCGCGCGGGCGGCCCTCGTGAATCGCCAGCATGATCAGCCCGTAGCTCTCTTGCATCTGGGTGAGCTTGTAGAGCTGGTTGAGCACGATTTTCGGCTCGGCGTCGCGTTTGAGTTCGACCACGATACGCATGCCGTCGCGATCGGACTCGTCGCGCAAATCGCTGATTCCCTCGATGCGCTTCTCATTAACGAGATCGGCGATCCGCTCGATCAGCCGCGTTTTGTTCACCTGATAGGGAATCTCGCGAACGATGATCGACGCCTTCGAGGTGCGCTTATCGGTCTCGATGGCCGCCTTCGCGCGCATCGTCAGAATTCCGCGCCCGGTCAGATAGGCCTGCCGGATCACCTCGCGGCCGAGCAACTGGCCGCCGGTCGGGAAGTCGGGGCCCGGGATGATCTGGAGGAGTTGCTCCATGGTGAGGTCGGGATGCTCGATCAGTTGCAGCAGCGCATCGCAGACTTCGCCGAGATTGTGCGGCGGGATATTCGTCGCCATCCCAACCGCGATTCCATCCGAGCCGTTAATCAGGAGATTCGGAATCTGCGCCGGCAGAAATTCCGGCTCCTGCTGCGAGCCGTCAAAGTTATCGACGAAATCGACGGTATCCTTGTCGATATCGGCCAGCATCCGCTCGGCCAGGCGGGTCAAGCGGCATTCGGTGTAGCGATAGGCGGCGGGCGGGTCGCCGTCGATCGAACCGAAATTGCCTTGGCCGTCGATCAGCGGGTAACGCATGCTAAAGGTCTGGGCCATGCGCACGAGCGAATCGTATACGGCGCTATCGCCGTGCGGATGGTACCGTTTCAGCACTTCACCGACGACGCCGGCGCACTTGGAGTAACGGCGCGAGGAAAGCAGACCCTCGCGAAACATCGCGTAAAGGATGCGGCGATGAACCGGTTTCAGGCCGTCGCGGACGTCGGGCAGCGCGCGTCCGATATTTACCGACATGGCGTAGTCCAGATAGGACTGCCGCATGTCGTCTTCGATATTCAGTCGCGCCGGTTCGTTGCGTATCGGTTCGTTGCCGTTGGTATCAGCCATTTATATCAGCCAGCCGTATGTATTCGTTCGAGCGTCTGAGAATGCGTGCGGATTCGCTGCAGAGTCTGAGTATTGTTGTCGTCACCGTTGCCGCTGCCCGGACCGTAGCCCGCCATTTGCAGGATCTGAATCACCATCAGGACTGCGATCACGATCAACAGCGCGAGACCCCAGCGACGCGAGAGATTGGTCTTTTCGAGATAATCGAGATGAGCCTTGTTGCGGCGCGAAGCTTTCGCTGAAATCTTCATCAGCTTCGCCATATCGTGGCGCATCTCACGCAGCAGCCGCACTACCTCGTTGTCCGCCCCAGTGTCACCTCGCACAGGAGAGGGCTTTTTGAGGCCATTGAGCGGTCCGCGGTCGGCAGCCTCGGGGTGCGCCAGTTGCGCTTCGTCGTCGCGATCGATTTCAGCCATGGGTCGCCGTCGCACTAGTTGAATTGTCCATTTGGCGTCCGCGCGGCGATTGGCCCGCAGAGGAGGAACAGGCCACGGCTAAATATCAAGGTTGCGGACGTTGAGCGCGTTCTCCTCGATAAACTGGCGGCGCGGCTCGACCTGATCGCCCATCAGGCGGCTGAAGATCTCTTCCGCCTCTTCTTGCGATCCGACCTCCACCCGCAGCATCGAGCGCTTCTCCGGATTCATCGTGGTTTCCCATAGCTGGTCCGGGTTCATCTCGCCCAAGCCTTTGTAGCGTTGGATCTCGATGCCCTTCTGGCCCGCCGCGACGACTGCGTCAGCCACTGCCTTGAGCGCTTCGACCGTGCGCTCATCGTCGCCGGTCCTGATTTTGTACGGAGTTTTGTAGGTCTCGAGGTCGGCATCGAGTTTACGGATTTCGCGCAACTCGCCGCTATGGAACAGGGTCAGGTCAACCACGGTTGGCGGCGTCGCGCCGTTATGGGTATGCGAGAAAACGATTTTGAAGGTCGATTCCTCGTCCTGGTCGATGCGATGAACCAGGTTGGACGCGCCGACCACCTGTTCGATTCGCTTGGCGGCGGCTTCCAGCGCGTCGCGATCGCGAAAGGTATCGGCGGTGATGGTGCGGTCGGTGATCAGCGCGGCGGCGGCGGCGACCACGGCGCGTTCCTTCGAGCGCCGTTCGAGGTTCTCGAACATGCGTTGATGATGGAGGAGCTTGCGCACCAAGGCTTTGAGCGGTGCGCCCTTGAGTTCGCGCGATTCCTTGCCCTTGCCGGACTCGAAGGTTACCGCTTCGGCGCCGAGGTCGGTCAGATAATCCTCCAGCGCGGCCTCGTCCTTGAGGTAGCGCTCGGTCTTGCCCTTCTTGGCGCGAAACAGCGGAGGCTGCGCGACGTGCAGGTAGCCGCCCTCAATGATTTCGGGGAACTGGCGAAAGAAAAACGTCAGGAGCAGCGTCCGGATGTGCGATCCGTCAACGTCCGCGTCGGTCATGATTACGATCGTATGGTAACGCAGCTTGGCGACGTCTTTCTCGTCGCCGATACCCATGCCGAGAGCGGTGATCATCGTGCGCAATTCGACCGACGACAGCACCTTGTCGATACGCGCGCGCTCGACGTTGAGAATTTTGCCGCGGAGCGGCAGTATCGCCTGCACGCGGCGGTCGCGTCCCTGCTTGGCTGAGCCGCCTGCCGAATCGCCCTCGACGATGAACAGCTCGCTACGCGCAGGATCGCGTTCCTGACAATCCGCGAGCTTGCCCGGCAGCGATCCGGAATCGAGCGCGCCCTTGCGCCGGACCAGGTCCTTGGCCTTGCGCGCCGCCTCACGTGCGGTGGCGGCGTCGATCGCGCGCATGATGACCCGTTTGGCTTCGTTTGGCGTTTTTTCGAAATGCTCGCCGAGCTTTTCGTTGACCAGTCCCGAAACGAGCCCCTCGACCTCGGAATTGCCCAACTTGGTCTTGGTCTGACCTTCGAATTGCGGCTCCGGAATTTTCACGCTGACGACGGCGACCAAGCCCTCGCGGGTGTCGTCGCCTTCGAGGCGTAAATCCTTGTTCTTGGCGAACAGATTGTTCTTGGTCGCGTAGCTGTTAAGCGTGCGCGTCAAGGCCGATTTGAGGCCCGAGAGATGGGTTCCGCCTTCCACCGTATGGATATTGTTGGCGTAGGCAAAAATCGTCTCGTGAAAGGCGTCGGTCCATTGCAGCGCGACTTCGACGTCGATTCCTTCGCGCAT
Source organism: Binataceae bacterium (SeqCode) (assembly GCA_036489375.1). GTDB lineage: Bacteria > Desulfobacterota > Binatia > Binatales > Binataceae > JADMIL01. Next base: position 7,652 of record DASXFX010000137.1, read on the forward strand.
GCCCTTGAAGAAGATTACGTTATGGAGCGCCGCGCTGCCCTTGCTGACCGATTCGACGAATTCGGCGATACCACCTTCGTAGTGAAATTCCTCTTCCTTGCCGACGCGTTCGTCTTTGAGCCGAATTTTGAGGCCGGCGTTCAAATAGGCCATCTCGCGCAAGTAACGCGCGATAATCTCGTACTTGAAGACGACCTCTTTGAAGATCGTCGCGTCGGGCGAAAAGGTCGTTTTGGTGCCGGAAATTTTGGTCGCGCCGCGATCCTCGACCTTGTGCTGAGGTGCGCCACGTTCGTAATCCTGGAAAAAAATCTTGCCGTTCTTGCGTACTTCGACTTCGAACTGCGTGCTCAATGCGTTGACGACGGAAGCGCCGACACCGTGCAGACCGCCGGATACCTTGTAGGCGCCGCGATCGAACTTGCCGCCCGCATGAAGCACCGTATGCACCACTTCGAGGGTGTCGCGCTTTTCGGTCGGATGAGGTCCGACCGGAATCCCGCGGCCGTTATCCTCGATCGAAATCCGATCGTCGCTCAAAATCACGACGTTAATTTCAGTGCAATGACCCGCAAGGGCTTCATCGACGGAGTTATCGACGATCTCCGAAACCAGATGATGGAGTCCACGTTCGGCGGTGTCGCCGATATACATTCCCGGTCGTTTTCGAACCGCCTCGAGCCCTTCGAGAACGCGGATCGAATCGGCGCCGTAGCCATCGGAACTTTGTTTGTTTGCCATAGGAAAAGACGAAGCTGAACCAGCCTTGATCAACCGCCCCCAACCGCTCGATTCATTTTACGCTGCGTAGGCCTTGGAGTAAAGAATCGATGTTCATTCAAACGTTATTTGATATCGCTTCACAACATCGCAAAATGATGACTTTCGATAAGTACAATTCGTTTTTTCCACGGCCCTCTCTCGAACGGCTCGCCAGTCACCGCGCAATCATAAATAGAACATCGTTCGGTCGTTGATCGGGCTAGATAACCCGATCTGAAGCGCGCGCCGCTGCCTACTAATCGAACTGATGCAGATAGCCCAGGAACTCACCCGGACCGACGTAGCCAACGCGACGCTTGCGAACGATGCCGTGCTCGTCGATAAAGACCGTCGTCGGCACGCCCTCGACCGTGAACTGCTTGATGATCGCCTGATTGGCGGTGTTATCCGCCGTCAGATTGGCGCGCAAACGGACGAACTTATCGGCAGCGCGCACGACAGCCGGATCGACAAAGGTAGTGCGCTCCATTTCGCGGCAAGGCACGCACCAGTCAGCGCTGAAGTCTATCACAACCGGCCGACCTTCGGACTTTGCCGTCTGCAGCAGGGCGGGATTGAACGGCTCGAAGGCAAGTTGCGTGACGGCGGGCCCATTGTGGGTGAGCAGATAGACCAGCGCGAGCGCCGAAACCGTGCCGATCGCATAACGAATCACTACGAACAGACGCAAATTTTGCCCCGCACGGGAGATGAAACCCAGAAGTAATCCCACCGCGACGGCGTAATAGGGGAGCGCGCGCGTAATCAGGCGATTCGGAGTCAGCGGGTCGAGGAAATAAAGCGCGAGCCCAACGAGGACGAAGCCGAAGAGTTGTTCGATCCACGCAAGCCATTCGCCGGACCGTGGCAACTTGCGGATGCTGCCCGCGGCCATCGCGAGCGCGATATAAGGGAGGCCCAGCCCGACCGCGAGAGTGAAGAAGAGCACAAACCCGAACAATGCGCTTTGACTGCGCTGGACCATCAGCAGCAGACCGAGCACGATCGGTCCGATGCAGGGTGCGGCGACCACGCCCATCCCCAGTCCCATCAGGAGCGCGCCGAAGTAGCCGGGGCGAGCGACGCCCGCGCGCTGCATGATCCATTGTGGCGGCTGCAGCGAGAAGAGCCCGAAACTCGAGGCGGCGAGCGTCAACAGCATCGCAGCGATGACTGCCAGCACGTATGGATTCTGCAGCGCGGCACCGAACAGGCCACCGGAAAGTGCGACCGCGACGCCGACGCCGGAGAACATCAGGGCGATGCCGAGCACATAGAGGCTCGCCAGTACGATAACTTTGCGGGGCGCGCCGCTCTCGTTGCCGAAGTAGGCGATCGTCACTCCAATCAGGGGATAGACGCATGGCGTCAGGTTAAGCGCGAGGCCGCCCAGCAAGACCACCAGCAGGCCGACGATATAGCCGTGCTTGAGAAAGACCTCCGCGATCGCCGAGTCGGACGACGCGAGCCCGTTCTCGGTCAAGCCGCTCGCCGTGGCGCCGATGCCGTTTGAGTCCGTCGTCGTCGAGGCGGTCGAGCCGGCGGAAAGGTCGATAGTCGTGCCGATCGATACCGGTCGCAGGCATTGGGAATCATTGCACGCCTGGTAATGGAGTTCGATTTTGGCGGGGGCGCCGACGCTGTTGCGGAACGCTGCGCTGGCGCTGAATGGAATCCTGAATTGAACGGTGCCGCTATAGACCGCAAGCTTCTCGGTGCCCGCGAACGCGAGTGTAACGAGGTGCGCCTCGGGATAGGCGATCGCACCCACAGTAGTATCGGCGGGCGGCGTCACTTCGATGCGGGTCGGGATCGCGTAGTTGCCGATCGGACGGTTGGAGTTGATATGCCATCCGTCCGCGATGCGCGCGGTAACGACGGCCACGCTGCTCTGTCCGGCAGTAAGCGGCCTTTCGAGTTGCGCCGATTGGAGCGCGACGATGTCAGCGGGATTCTGCTGGGCGGCGTGCACGGCGCCGGCGCGAGCGAGGATTAGTGCGATCGTAAACAGTGCGATCGCGAACAGCCCGATGGTCGCGCCAAACCGCGCGCGATAGACCGCATACTGCGCTCCACCGTGGTGCGAATTCGGACGCGACGCGTTCAAATCATTGATCGTCACTGTAAGGAATCAGGCTTGGGGCCATCGCATCAGTAAACCGACGGCCCCCGAAGACTAACCCGCGAGCAAGCCGACCGGTTCCGCGAATAGTCGCCGGCTAGCCGTCGAGCGGCTCGCCGCCGTCGCTCGAGAGCGGGGCGCTATCGACGATTTCGAGACCATAGCCCGGCAGATTTGCCAGCCGCGGCGGACGATCGGTCAGCAGGATCATCTTGCGCACGCCGACGTCGCGCAAGATCTGCGCACCGATACCATAGTCGCGGAAGTCAGCCTCGGGAGCGTTGAAGCGCGTGCTGGCCGCCTGTCGAATTATGCGTCGCGAGCCGCCATTGCTGTCGATGTCGCTGGCGATCGCGTCGGATTCGCGCTTGAGATAGAGGATGACGCCCTGTCCGGCGCGAGCGATCTGTTCCATCGCGGAGTGCAGCAACCCGCGCGTGTTGCGTTTGGTGTAGCTGAAAACATCACCAGGCAGGTACTCACGATGCGCCCGGACCAGGATCGGTCGCTCTGGCGAGATGGTGCCCATCAAGAGCACCAGATGCTCGCTCTGGTCCACCCGATTGCGATAGACGCACGCGCGAAACTCGCCGAAATCGGTCGGCAGCCGGGCCTCGGCGATAAGCTGGACCATGGTTTCGTTGCGCAGCCGATATTCGATGATGTCGGCGACCGTGACAATCTTTAATCCATGGATGCGCGCGATCTCGACCAGGTCGTCGCGCCGCGCCATGGTGCCGTCTTCCTTGAGGATTTCGCAGATGACGCCGGCCGGCTTGAGCCCGGCGAGTCGCGCCAAATCAACCGCGCCTTCGGTTTGACCGGTGCGCACGAGCACGCCGCCCTCGCGGGCACGCAGCGGATAGACGTAGCCGGGGGTGATGAACTCGGCGCCGGTGGCATCCTCCCTCACGGCTTGCAAAATCGTGGTCGCTCGGTCCTGAGCCGAAATTCCGGAGCCTGCCGCGCGGCGCGCGGTAATCGGAGTGGTGAAGGCGGTGCCGAGCGGTGCCTGGTTGTCGCCGACCATCATGCTCAGGCCGAGTTGCTCAATTCGCTCGGCCGCCATCGGCAGGCAAATCAGTCCGCGGCCGAACTTCGCCATGAAGTTGATCGCTTCGGGAGAGGCCTTTTCGGCCGCCATGCAGAAGTCGCCTTCGTTCTCGCGGTTTTCGTCATCCATCAGGATGATCATGCGACCGCGGCGAGTCTCTTCGAGCGCTTCTTCGATGGTGATGAAGGGCGCGCGTGGAGAATGAATGCGTGGCGCTATTTCCCCGAACATAAATCTTTCCTCGTGGCGGGGCGCTGCGCGGCAGCTTCCGCCCGGCGAACCGTAATTAGCCCATCCATTCTATCGCAGTCGTGCGCCCGCCGTGAACCCTCTATCGGATCCTGTTTTCCGGGCGCAACGTGCCGCTCGACGACCTTTCCGAGACCCCGCGGCCAGCTGACGCGGCATATTGATGAGGCACAAATTCGCATAATGTGCTCGCGCTCATCGGCGAGGTCTGCAAAACTGGATGATTCGCGATGTCTGAAGAAGTAATTGAACCCCCGCCCGTCGCCGGATCCGAGTCTTCGTCCGCCGCCGAATCGCCGCCGCCATTCTTAACCGAGGCACCTCGGGAAATTATCAGCGGATGGTTCGTGCCCTTTCGCGCCCTGCGTCATCGTAATTTCCGGCTCTTTTTCGGCGGCCAGCTAACTTCTCTGACCGGCACCTGGATGCAAACGGTCGCGCAGTCGTGGCTGGTACTGAAGCTGACCGATTCGCCGCTGATGCTTGGCGTTGTCACCTTCGCGAATTACCTGCCCATCTTAATCGTTGCGTTGTTCGCCGGCGTGGTGGTCGATCACGTCGATCGCCGCCGACTGATCATCGTGGCACAAGTGCTGTTGATGCTGAGCGCCTTTGTGCTCGCCGCGCTGACGTGGACGGGTGTCGTCAAGGTCGAGCACGTCATCATTCTTGCGGCCTTCAACGGCCTCGTCAGCTCCTTCGAGATGCCTGGGCGTCAGGCGTTCGTGGTCGAGATGGTCGGGATGGAGGACTTGCCCAACGCGATCGCGCTCAATTCGATGATGTTCAACGGTGCGCGCACGATCGGTCCGGCGATTGCGGGCATGCTGATTTACCTGGTGGGTACTGCGGCCTGCTTTTTTCTGAACGGCGTCAGCTATCTGGCCGTGATCTGGAGCCTGGTCGCGATGAACGTGCCGCGCAAGATGGTCGAGAGCGCGGGTATCGATATGTTGCGGCGCGTGTTCGAGGGCATGACTTACGTCTGGGAGCATCGGCCGACCTTCTACCTGCTGCTGGTGGTCGCGATCAACAGCGGGCTTGGCATCCAGTACAACGTGCTAATGCCGGTTTTTGCGCAGAATATCCTGCACACCGGATCGCGCGGTTACGGCATCCTGATGGGCGCCCAGGGCATCGGCGCGGTAATCGGTGCGGTGATGCTGGCGTGGCGATCGGGAACGCCGCGCGGACTGCGCCAGACGCTCACGTTCGGGCTGTTTCTCACCGCCATTTCGATCATCGCGTTCGGCTTTTCTTCTTCGATGATGTTCTCGCTGATCGCACAATTGTTCATTGGCGCGGGACTCATCAACTACATGGCGACGACCAACACGATGCTGCAAATCTTCGTCTCGGACGAACTGCGCGGCCGCGTGATGAGTTTCTACACCATGTCGTTCATCGGTCTGGCGCCACTTGGCGCGTTGATGGTCGGCGCCCTCGGTGAACACCTCGGGGTGCAGGCAACCGTCGTGATCTGTGGGGCTCTCTCGCTCGGCTGTGCGTTGCTGCTGCTGACCCGCCTCAATCTGATTCGTGAGGCGCAGGAAGAGGCAGCGGCGGCCTGAGCAGACCGGATCGACGCACAAGCGATCGGGGCGAACACGGGCTATAATTCCGGCCCATGGCGGCGCGCAAGAAGACTCCACCTCGCGAGCATAGCGACGAACGATCGCAGGTAATGCGCACGGTGCCGCCGGTGGACGAATGTCTCCGCGCGGTCGTTCGCGAACCCGCTCTGAGCTCTTTTGGCGGAGGCTATCTCCGCATTCTGGTGCGGCAGGCACAGACCGCGCTCCGCGAACGCGCGCAGGCGGCGCTCGAGCAAAAATCATCAGCGGCTGCTAGCGAAGGCGCTCCGACGCGAGCCTCGATGGTGGCTGAAATCGTGCGCATGGCGTGCGCGTTTGCCGCGGCCGACGAGCCGTCGCTAAGGACGGTCGTCAACGCGACCGGCGTCGTCCTGCACACGAATCTCGGACGGGCGTTGCTGGCGGAGGCGGCGATCGAAGCCGTGGTGCGCGCCGCTCGGTCGCCAGTCAACCTCGAGTACGATTTCGAGAGCGGCGGTCGCGGCGATCGCGACGCGTTAATCGAACAGGAGTTGTGCGAACTGACCGGCGCCCAAGCGGCGACCGTCGTGAACAACAATGCGGCGGCGGTGCTGCTCGCGCTCAATTCGATTGCCAATGGCCGCGAAGTTGTCGTATCGCGCGGCGAGTTGATCGAGATTGGCGGCGCCTTCCGGATTCCCGATGTGATGGAAAGTAGCGGCGCGCGCCTGCGCGAAGTCGGCACCACCAATCGAACTCATCCGCGCGACTATGCCGCCGCGATCGGCCCCGACACCGCGATGCTGCTCAAGGTGCATCCGTCGAACTACCGGATTATCGGTTTCACCGCCGAGGTCAGCCTGGCGGAGATGGTCGAGATCGGCAACGCGCATCAGGTTGCGGTGATGGAAGACCTCGGCTCCGGCGCGCTGGTTGACCTGAGGCTTCATGGCATGCCGAGTGCGTTGAACGAACCGATCGTCGCCGACCGCGTCGCGGCGGGGGCCGGCCTCGTAACGTTTTCGGGCGACAAGCTCCTCGGCGGTCCGCAGGCGGGATTGATCGTCGGGCGGCGCGATTTGATCGATCGCCTCAAGGTTAATCCGCTCAAGCGCGCCCTCCGTTGCGACAAGCTCACGTTGGCGGCCCTTGAAGCAACGCTCAGGCTCTACCTGCGCAGTGGCGACATTGCGATGGATTTGCCTACGCTCCGACAGCTTCGGCGCACGCCCGCCGAGTTGGAGGTCGCCGCGACGCGAGCGCGCGAATATCTCGCCGACCGCCTCGGCGCGGAGTTCACTATCGAGGTTGTCGTGTCGGCCTCGGAGATCGGGTCGGGGGCTTTGCCGACCGCCGAGATCGAGTCGCGCGCGCTGCGCATCACGCATCGCGAACTTTCACCGGACGCCATCGCGAGCCTCTTTCGCCACGCGCGTCCGCCGGTCATCGGACGCATCACGGACGGCGCATTTCTCCTCGATCTCCGTGCGGTCGAGGATCCCGCCGCGTTCGCTGTCGAGTTTCCCGCGCGCCCTCCCGGCCGTGCAGCGCTTGCCAAATGACTGCGGGCGGAGATAGATCGGCGTTGGAACCCATCTGTTCACCCTGCGGAGGACCCTATGCCGGACAAGACTTACAAAATCGTCGAGGTAGTTGGTGTTTCGACCGATAGCATCCACGATGCCGTCCGTAATGCCATGGCCAAAGCGGGTCAGACCCTGCGCAATATCGATTGGTTCGAAGTCCAGAACATTCGCGGCGCAGTCCACGGTGACAAACTCGAATTCCAGGTGGAAGTACGCATCGGCTTCCGTCTGGAGGGCGATCCGGTCACCTGAGGTTTTTTCCAGCGCTTGGTTTCCGGTCAACTCCACGCCTATGATCTTCGTGAAGTCTGATGATCTCGCACGAAGATCGATGCGTGGAGGCACGCCCGGCCAATGAAGAGCTGTCCGCGATGCGGGAGCACCTATCCCGACACTGAACAATTCTGTGAATCCGATGGCACCGCGCTGGTTGCGGATAGTGGTGCCGGCAATCGCGCAACGATGGTCGTGCCTGACGGCGATCAGTCCGCGCCGCCGATTATCTGTCCCGAATGTCAGGGCAAGGCCGAGCCGGGCGAAACGATCTGTAATTTTTGCGGCACGCAGTTACAGCCCACCGCCCCTCCGCCCGGTGGCTATAGCCCGCCGCCTGCTCCTCCCCGTTCCTACTCCACAACTCAGACCGCCGCCTCGCCCGAGAATTTCGTTCCCTCACAAAATCGCATCAGCACCGGTGGCTTCGATGCCGAGCCGGATTACGATGCGCCGATCGAGGAAGCTTCGTTCGGTCAACGCTTCACGCGCGGACTCGGTTATGCGATCGCAGCAATTATCGCAATCGCTGCGGGAGCGTGGTTCGCGCTGCATCTCAGTAGCAATCACGCCAGTCCGCCAGTCGCCGTCGCGTCCCCCGCGCTGAATGCGCCCACCGTCACGCTCGCGCGTAACATGCAAGTGGCAATAAAGGGTGGCGACCTCGCCGCCGCCTTGAAGCGCGACCCCACGAGTGTGCGCTCGGTCTTCGATTCCAACCGCGACGCCGTGCTCGATACCTACAAACAGGCATTGGAGCGCGACAATACGCTGCGCGACGGGATGGTGGTGCGGCTGCACGTGCTCCCCGACGGCAGCGTTGAAGGTGGATCGGTGATGGTCTCGACCTCGATTAACCCCAGTCTCGATGCCGAAGTTGTCAAAAGCATGAGCGATTGGAAGTTCGCGCCCTCCGGCACCGCGCCGGTTGACATCGACTATCCCTTGATATTCGCCACCAGCAGTAGCGATATCGGCAGCCTCGAGGCGGACCTGAATACCAAGTTCGCGAGCCTCGGTCCTGACGAGACGCCCGAATACGCCTCAGCGCCGTCGGTCGCCCCGACGCCGCCGGAGGCCACCCCCGAAGCCGCCGCACCGGCCCCCACTCCGCCCGCAGTCGCCGCGCTGCCATCGCCGGAGGCGCCTGCGATCAGCGCGCCGCCGCGGCCTCGGCGCCACCGCGCGCCCCTCCCGGCGCCGGCTCCGACGCCCTCGGTTTCCGATCGCGTCAATGAGGCGCTCGCCGCCGACAAGCGGCTCCGCCGGGTTCGCGCTTATTCCAGCGGCGGCGGCCTCGTCACTCTCACCGGCAAGGTCTTCGACGATAATGCGAAGAATGTTGCGGAGCGCACCGTACGCAACGTCAGCGGCGTTAGCGGCGTGATCGATAACCTCACCACCGATACTTCCGTCTGGGCGCGGAACGAGGCTCTCATCAATCAGCGGCTGCAGGCCGAGGGACTCACCGGCGTGACCGTCAAAGTAATCGGCGATGGTGCGTATCTCGACGGCACCGTAAAGAACAAACTCGATCGCGATCGCGCGGCTACCGTCGCCGTAATGGCGGCGCCGGTTAAAGTGCGGACCAACCTGATTCGGGTCGATCCGGGATTCTTCGGCTTTTGATCCAACCCGCTTTGCGATAGACTGATTCCAGCCAACCGGTATTGACAATGTTTAACGTCAACGCTTATATGGCGGACAGAGAGTGTCCCCGTTGTTGCCCCCGCTAGAGGAGCCCGTTCCACATGGCAGACGCCGCCCCGACTTCCTGTAAGCAAGCTTTCGAATTAATGCCGACCCGTTTCAACAAAGAAGCGGGCAAAGGGCTCACTGCGGTTTATCAGTTCGACCTTTCCGGCGATGGCGGTGGCAAATGGCAGGTTGAGATCGCCAATGATCAATGCTCGGTGAAGGAGGGCGCGCATGCGTCGCCTAATATCACCATCTCGATGACCGCATCCGACTACCTCGACATGCTGGCCGGTAAGCTGAATGGCCAGATGGCTTTTATGACCGGCAAGTTGCGGATCGCGGGCGATATGGGCCTCGCGCTGCGCTTGCAGAGTCTGTTTGCGTAGGCGATAAGAGAAACAACGCCGATGATCGACATTGGGCCCAAATCTGGCCGGGCCGCATGGATTGACCGCTAGCTATACCTTCCCACCAAAAAACATTTCAAAAAGAACTGCTCCGCACGAGTACAGAACTGGTACGAAGTGCTTAGCGACCGATTTCAAACAGCACAGATGGCTGCCGCATACGCGCAACTGCGCAACCCAAGCAAATTGCTAACAAGCTTTGCCGCGTAAATTTTACGGGCGCGGCGAATATGAACCAAGATCAACAGCCCCACAACGAAAGGAACCAGAGGAACCAGATGAGTGCGCAGGACCTGACGGACGAGTCCGTCACCGAGGAAGAGACCGAACAACAAGAGGAGCGCAACAGCGACCTGCTCGCCTCCAAGCTCTCTAAAGAGCTCAATAACTGGCGGCGGCGGCGCACCACCGGGGGACCGCGGCACGATGACGGCGGTTTGAACGCGGCCTTCAAGACCGAGTCGGCACGCACGATCAAGGTGCGAGGACATGAGACGCTCGTGATTCGCAAGCCCAAGTTGACTGCGAAGCCGTCGGCGACGACCGATCGCAACGGCAACTAAGCTCTCTCCCAGTCAACCCAAAAAACATCGCAATTACAGTCCGGACCGCCTAATTGACTTGGCAATCCGGCGTCCTGCCGTGCGCTTCGCGGCGATCCGATCGCGTTCTTGCGCGTTCCCGCGCCAGATTCGATCCATCTTCGATGATCCGTGCTGAGCGGACACTCCTGTCGGTGTCACTTGAAGACCTTGTCAGGCTGCGGCGGGCGATTCGGGATTTAGCTGCGGAAGACTTCGACCGGAAGTTCGCGTGATGCTTGTCGCGCGGGGTAAAACGTCGCAATCAGGCACAGGATCATCGAAGCCACCGCCACCATCGCGAAACTCAGCGGTTCGATCGCGATCGGCAGCGTGGACATCCCGTAGATCTCCTTCTGTATGTGGATGAAATGGTAGTGCGAGAGCACGAAACAGCCCGTCGCCCCCAGCAGCAGTCCCGCCGCTGTGCCAAAGGCTCCTACGATCAATCCCTTGAGCACGAAAATCAGCCGCACCTCGCGCGGCGTCGCCCCCATCGACATCAGTACCGCGATATCCTTGCGTTTCTCCATCACCACCATGATCAGAGTGGCGACGAGATTGAAGGCCGCGACGCCAATCAGCATCAACAGCACCAGTGCGTACACCCGCTTGAGCATTTCGAAGCCGGCCGCTGCGGCTTCGTTGAACTCCATCCAGTTGCTCACTCGATAGGACGACCCGAATTGCACTCGCAGTTGCGCCGTCACCAGGTCGGTGTCATCAAGATTGATTAGCTGAACCTCGAGCCCATCGACCTTGCCCTCGCGGCCGAAGAAGCTCTGCGCGTTGGCCAGGCCCATGAAGACCAGGTCACGGTCGAGGAACGCCACGCCCGATTCGAAGATCGCTCCGACCGTGAAATGACCGGTCTTGGTAACTATGTCGTTGTCCGGTCCTGCCGTTACCGGGACCACGGCGGTGACCGGATCCCCAATCGCAACTTTGAGCTTTTCGGCCAGCGTTGACCCGATCGCGATTGCCCCGTCCGACGGCGCGGGCGCCGCCGTTGCCGGGGCTGTCGCTGGTGCGCGCGCACGCGCCGCGTGCCCAACCACTTTATTGACGATTGGTGGCGTCGGCGGACTTCCGGGAACTGCCAGGCTGTCGAGCGACCCGTGTTGAATGTAGTGCAGGAGCTGGGACACGATCGCGGCGTTTTGCGGATCGATCCCGCGCACGATTACGCCGCTGATTCCGCGCGGCGAGCTCATCATCGCCTGCCCCACTATGAACGGATCGGATCCGGCGACGCCGCGCACCGCGTTCGCGCGCGCCAGCAGCGCCGGGTAGTTCGCGATCGAACCGTTGAAGCTCAGGATCTGCACTTGCGGCGTCAGCGTCAGGATTCGCAGGCGCAGACTCTGCTCGAACCCGCTCATCACCGCGAGCACCATGACCAGCGCGGCAACCCCGATCATCACGCCGATCGCGGTGAAGATCGTAGTGATCGAGATGAAGGCGTCGCGCCGGCGCGCCCGCAAGTAGCGCACCGCTATCTGAAGTTCGTATCGCAAGTGAAGTACCGGTTGCCCGCGCTCAAATCCGCCGCCTTGCCCAAGCAATCCGCGGCGCGCGGCAAACCGTCAATATATCACTTTCTCGCGCTTGAGCTCTTCGATCTCCGTCGCCGTCATCCCCAGGATCTCGCTCAGCACTTCGTCGCTATGCTGTCCCAGCGCCGGCGCCGCCCGCAGACTGCCCGGCGTGCGGCTCATGCGATGTTCGAAGCCTTCGTACGGCGACGGCCCCATTGCCTTGTGATCGAGCCATTGCCAGAAGCCGAACGCCTCCAGGTTCTCGTCGCGATGAATGTCCATGCAGCTCTGCACCGGATACGCCGAGACGCCGACTGCCTGGAACGCAACGGTAAGCTCTTCGGCATTGCGCTCGCGAGCCAGTGCGCCCACGTACTCGTCGAGCGCCTCGCGATTGCGCAAACGGCCGATCATCGTCGCGAAGCGCGTGTCCTGCGCCGGATTGCCTAGCGTTGCCATCATCGATTGCCATTCGTCTTCATTGGCGACGGCGATCGCGATCCAGCGCTCGTGACCGTCCTCGTCGGCGCAGCGGTACGCGCCATGCGGCGCATAACGATCGGATCGATTACCCGTCGGACCCAGCACGCGCCCGCTCGCGAAGTAATCGACCAGCATCGGCGCGAGGTTATGCAGCGCGGCCTCGTACTGCGCCATATCGATATATTGCCCCTGGCCGGTGCGGCGTCGATGATCCAGCGCCGCTATCAGTGCGCAGGCCGCAAATCGCGGCGCAATAAAATCGGTGTACGCTCCGTATGGTGGGCACGGTTCCGCCTCGGAGTAGCCCGAGACATAGTAGAAGCCCGATAGCGCCGCCATCAGGTTGCCAAAGCCCGGATAGTCGCGATTCGGTCCGGTCTGCCCCTGCATACACGTCGAAAGCATGATCAGATCCGGCTTGATCGCGCGCATCTTCTCGTAATCGAGTCCCCAATTGCGCAAGGTTTTGGGCGTGAAGCTCTCGCTTACGACGTCCGCCCACGGCAGCATCTTGAGGAAAATTTCCCGCGCCCGCGGATTGCTCATGTCCAGCGCCAAGCCCCGCTTGGACGTATTGAAGCTGGCGAAAAACTGGCTGTTATCGACTCCCGGTTGAGCGTCCTTCCACGGCGGTGCGAGCCGTAGCCCGTCGAGCCGCGCCGCCGATTCGATCCGGACGACGTTCGCTCCATAATCCGCCAGGTACTTGGTCGTCACCGGCCCGACCGCATACCAGGTGAAGTCCAGCACGTGAATTCCCGCAAATGGCAGACCGCTCATCGATTCTCTTCTCCCCGCGCTCTCAGATGATGCCCGCCGCTCGCAGCCCGACGATTTCCCTGTTGCTCAGTCCCAGCACCCCGCCGTAGATCTCGTGATCGTGTTCTCCGAGCTGCGGCGCTGCGCCTTGCGGCCCGACCGGCGTCTCGCTCAGTTTCGCGAAAGCACCCGGCAGCGTGAACTCGCGTCCGAGCCCGGCATGATCGACCTTGACGAAGTATTCGCGCGCCTTCAGTTGCGGGTCCTCCGCGATATCGGCGGCATTGGCCACTGTCGCGCCAAACAGGCGTCGCTTCAGGATGTTCTCCCACATCTCTTTTTTGGTCTTGCCCAGGAAAAAGCGCTGGATCGCCTCCTCCGCGTCGTCGAGTTCCTTCAAATCCGCCGCCGACGCTGCCATGAATCCCGCCGGCGTCAGCGTTTTCAGCCCGCCTTCCTCCGCCAGCCAGTCGGGCGCCGCGCCTTCCTCCCTCATCCACGCGATCACCGCCTTGCTCGAGTTGAAGTAGGCCCCGCCCGCGAGCAGAAACGAAATGTGACCGTCTTTGCATTGATACACGGTCTTGCGCCGTCCGCCGATCGCGCCGGTGTAAACGCTGTTGCGCCGCAGGTAATCGCCGTGCAGCAACGGCATCGCCTGCTCATTCATCAGCGTCCACACGCCACACGCCTGCGCATTCACCACGATATGCTGGCCCACGCCGTCCGACTGGCGCGCATAGTGCGCGATCATCGAGGCCACCGCGGCCTCCGCACCGGCGTGTAACCACGCTTGCGGTTCGCTCATCTGGATCGGCGGCTTGCCCTCTTCGCCCATCAGAAACATGGCGCCGCCGGACGCCCATGAAACCATATCCGCCGCCTTGTAATTCTTGCCCGGACCCTTGTCGCCAAACGGCGTTATCGAAGCGTAAACGATGCGTGGATTGAGCTCGGCGACCGCGTCGTACCCGAGTCCAATCGCTTCCAGGTACCCGATCGCGAACGACTCGACTATGAAATCCGATCGCTTGACCAATTCCTTCAGCAGCTCGCGGCCGTCGGCACTCTCCAGATTCAGTGTGATCGATCGCTTGCCCGCCTGGTAAGCCAGGAAATGGAGGCTGTTGTCCAGTCCGGGTTGATCGTCGAGAAACGGTGGTATCCGGCGCGACGGACATCCCTGCGGCGGCTCGACCTTGATTACTTCCGCACCCATGTCCGCGAACATTTTGCCGCACAGCGCGCCCTTCTCGTCGGTGAGATCGAGCATGCGCAAGCCCTTGAGTAGTTCCGAACGCATTGATGCGACTCCGTCTTTGTATGGTTTCCCGGGTGGTTCCCCGACACGTGCGAGACCCGTTCCCCGCAGCAGTCTAACGCCCGCGCCGCCAATCTCGCGACTCGCCGTCACGACTTCCCCGTCGCCGTCGTGACCCCTCGTCGCCGGCGCCCTGCGATTCTAGGTCAATTGCCGGACGGTGCAAACCTTAGCGCGCTGCCGCGTCCTCATCCGCCGCACCCTCTACAAAAGCCAAAAGTTATGCTATGCTGCTTTCTGTAGCAGAATGAAAATGCTACAGACCTGGACGAGAAGCCAACCGGGATTTGTGCGAAGCGAACCCAACCTGAAGAACCTTCACCAATTGATTGCCGTCGGCACCGGCCGGCACCGATCGTTCGGACGTTCAAAGTGATGCGGCTGTTAGTACAGCCGCCGATGGCGCTACTTATCCATCGTGGCGCGTGCGGCTCCGATCGCCGTCGCATAATCTGCATGCTCGGGAATCAGGAAGCCGCCGCCAAACGCGAAATTGAGCCGTTTCATCTTCTGCATGAACCGAAAGATTCGCGTCAGCTTGCCCGTCAGTACGATATCTTCCTGCCCGCAAGCTCTGGCCGCCGCAATACTGAGGACCGAAATCACCTCTACGATCATGTTCATGATCGCCAAGGCCTTGTCCTCGGCGGTCGCGTCCGCGCTGATCTTGCCGAAATTCGACGCCGTGGTGCCGGGCGGCAGTCCACCGATCGCCCCGCCCGCGATGTCGCGCACGGTGAGATCCACCCGCGTCAAATCGCCGCGTTCCGCCAACGCCTCCAAGGTCTCGAAAGTAGAGACGCCGAGCATGTGTTTCGAGAGCCCGCGCAGCGTGCCGCCGCCCAGGCCGGTGCCGCTGACGTGATCGATCTTGGCGCCGTTGACCGAAACGATCGCAGTGCCAGTGCCGAGCGAGACTACCAGCGCGCGATCTTTTTTGGCCAGCGACGTGCCGCCGATCCCGATCGCCGAGAACTCGTTGACCTTGATCACCGGACGCCCGAGCAGCGTCGCCGCCAGCGCCCTCGATCCGGCCCCGGTCGCCGCGACGTGATCGATCTTCTCCAGCGGCATGGCGTAGGTCTCGACCAGCTTGCCGAGTGCGCCCGCCGCCGCTGCGATCGGGTCGTTGGCCTCGATAGTCACGACATGGACATCGCCGTTGTCCAGGATGACCGCGTCAGTGGTGGATCCGCCGATATCTATTCCGACGATCATAAGGGGGTGCCGACTCCTGTCCGGCCCGTCCAGAGGCTAGAACATCGCCATTCATCAGTGCAAACGACCCCGCTTCTCCAGCCCCACCGGCCTCGCGCCGTTTTCGCCTTCCCGGATCCCCCGAATCCGGTTTTCTTCGACCGCTATCGCCACCTTCCGACAGCGCGCTCGATCGCATGGCGTTCCACCGCATTCGCGATCGATGATAACGTCCACGCAATGGCACGGCGCAAGGCCGACGACAATGATGGACTCTTCCGGCCGCGGCATCCGGTGGCGCAGCCGCTGGCCGATCGGATGCGTCCGCGCACGCTCGACGAAGTCGTCGGCCAGGAACATCTGCTCGGCCCAGGCAAGCTGCTCAGCCAGATGGTCGCGGCCCGCTCGCTCCATTCGATGCTCCTGTGGGGTCCTCCCGGCACCGGCAAAACCACGATCGCACTGCTGCTCGCGCAACAATCGGGCGCCATCTTCAAATCGATCGCGGCGGTTGCCGCCGGCGTCGCCGAGTTGCGCGAGGCTGTGGATCAGGCGCGCCGCGCGCTTGATCTCGAAGGCCAGCGCACCGTCGTCTTCATCGACGAGATTCATCGCTGGAATCGCGCGCAACAGGACGCGATCCTGCCGCACGTCGAAAATGGCTTGATTACCCTGATCGGCGCGACCACCGAGAATCCTTCCTTCGAAGTGATCTCGCCATTGCTCTCGCGCGCCCGCGTCCTCGTGCTCAAGCCGTTGGACGATGATGACCTCGCCACTCTCATCCGGCGCGCGCTGGCCGATCGCGATCGGGGGCTCGGGGCGTTCGAACTGGCGATCGATGACGACGCGCTGACCGAGGTCGTGCGCTTTGGCGCGGGTGACGCGCGCCGCGCGCTCGGTACGCTGGAAGTCGCTGCCGAGTTGGCCCGCACCGCGCAGCGCCGCACGATCGTCGCTAACGACGTCAGCGAGGCGGCGCAACACAAAGCGCTGCTCTACGATCGTTCCGGCGAGGAGCATTACAACGTCATCTCCGCGTTCATCAAGAGCATGCGCGGCAGCGATCCCGATGCGGCACTTTACTGGATGACGCGGATGGTCGAGGCCGGGGAGGATGCGCTCTTCATCGCGCGCCGGATGGTCATCTTTGCCGCCGAGGATATCGGCAACGCCGATCCGCGCGCGCTGCAAATCGCGCTCGCAGTCAAAGATGCGGTCGATTTTGTCGGTCTGCCCGAGGGCATCATCCCACTCGCGCAAGGCGTGACCTATCTGGCCGGTGCGCCGAAATCCAACGCTTCCTACCGTGCGATGAACGCGGCGCGCGCGGACGCGCGCAAGCTCGGGGCGTTGCCGGTCCCGCTGCATTTGCGCAATGCGCCGACCAAGCTAATGCGTACCCTCGGTTACGGCGAGGACTATCTCTATCCGCACGATTTTGCCGCCGCCGCGGTCGAACAGAGTTATCTGCCCGAGCAGCTCGACGGCCGCACGTACTACTCGCCGACCGATCGCGGTTACGAGGCGCGCATCCGCGAATATCTCGATCGGGTGCGCCGAATGCGAACGGCGGCGCGCGGCGCAAACGCCACACTCACTGGAAAAAAAAGCCCATAGCCCGAGCCGCGATAGCCGAGCCATCCGCCAGCCACCTTAAAAACACAACCGCGAGGCCGACGTGGCCTCGCGGTCATGAAATACTTCGCAAAAGAGAAAGCAGATCTTAGCGGGCGCCGAGCACCGAATCCTTCAGCGCTTTCGCCGGCGTGAAGCGCAGGCGCGTGCGCGCGGGAATCTTGATCGCCGCGCCCGTCATCGGATTGCGCCCCATGCGCGCCTTAGTCTTGCGCTTACGGAAAATGCCGAGCCCGGCCAGCCGCAGCGAGCCTTCCTTTTTGAGCTCACGCACCACCAGCGCGGTAAGTTCCTCGATTGCCGACTTCGCCTGCTTCTTGTTGATGCCGACCTTATCGGCGAGATGGGTTGCTACCTGCGACTGCGTCATCATCCTCCTCCTAGTGGCCGCAAAAGTGGCCTCACGCTCAGCGTGGACTACTGCGCGTTGATTTTCAAGTATCAATGATCCAAAAGTGACCGTTTTTTCCCACAACTACGCCCATTTTTGTAACTGAACGACGTTTTCGACTGCCCGGTGGGGGTTTTTGAACCTCGATGGCGGTGCGTGCCGGTCTGACAGGGGCTTTAGCGACTGGTGGTTCGAATGTCGTTGCGGCACAACCGCCAGCCGCTGCTTAGTAGCGGACTTCAACCAGGTACAGGCCGCATGGCGGTGCGGAGGCGGGTGCGAGCGCGCGGTCGCGCGCCTGCAGCAGTGCGGCCACTTGCGCCGGCGCGATCCTGCCGCGCCCGGCCTCGACCATCGTCGCGACCATCGTTCGCACCATGTGCCGCATGAAACTGCTGGCCTCAACCCGATACAAAAGGCGATCCCCGTCGCGGCGCCACTCGCTCAAGTAAACGCGGCGTAAGGTTGTCGTCTCATCGGAACCGAGCGATCTAAACGAAGCGAAATCGTGCTCGCCGATAAAGCGCCGCGCCGCCGCGTTCATCGCGACGAGGTCCAGCGGTGCCGAAACCAGCCACGCGTAGCGGAAGTCGAAAGCGGATCGCCGATCCTGGTTGCGCACTCGATATTCGTAAGCGCGCAGATGGGCATCGCGGCGCGGATCGAAATCGTCGCTCGCTGCGACCGCCTCGATTATCGCGATATCTGGCGGCAGCAACGAATTCATCGCTCGCTTCAGTGCGTTCGGCTCGAAGGGGCGCGGCAACTCGAACGCCGCAACCTGGCCCAGCGCGTGAACGCCGGCGTCGGTGCGCCCCGCTCCGTGGACGCGCACGGTGCGCACGAAAATGCGTTCGAGGGCCGCTTCAAGCCGCGCCTGGATCGAATCCTGTCCGTTCTGCAGTTGCCATCCGGAATAGTTCGAGCCGTCGTACTCGATCTTGATCCGGATTTTCATCGGGCGCTTGAATTCGCGGCCTACGATAGCGAGCCGCTAGGAAACAGGCTCAGGAGAAAGGAAACCAGAGGCTCTCCGCAATCCACAAGGCGGTCGTGGCGGCCACTCGCGCGCTGTCGAACACGCACCACAGCACCGCGCCGGTGCCGGTCGGCCGCATCCGCACGATCACTGCTTCCTGTCCGACCGCATCGACGAAACCAGCCGGGTCGTCGCCCTCGATCAACAGGATTCCCGGGGCTGCCCTCAATTTCGGAATCCATTCGCGCGCATCGCCAAGCGGCGACGTCACGCTGATCGCAAGCGCCTCGCCATGAAACGCCGGCACCTGGATGAACTGCACCGCAACGGTAGCGCCACCACCTGCCAGTGCCGTCGCCTGCGCGGCAATTGCGTCGGCCAAGGTGTTGCCGTTTTCGGGGATGTACAGGTTAAACGCCAACTGCGTATCGTCTTCGCCGATATCCAGTCGCGCGTTCAGCAGTTCGGCAGTCTGGTTGAAAAGCTCTGAGACTCGTTCGCGTCCGCTTGCGCTCGCCCCGGCCAGGACGGTCGCGCCGACAAATCCGCTGGTGAGGCCGATCGCATTGATCACCGTCGCGATTACCTGCGCCGCGGGATGCGGTACGGAGAGCAGTTTGTGCGCCTTGAAGTCTTGCACCCGATCGCGTGCGACCAATCCGGGAGCAATCAGCGGCACCGTGGTCGGCGCACGATCTGCCGCGCTTAGATCGATCAGGACCGGACCCGGCCGCTCCTCGATTATTTCGAGCGCGCGAATTTCCGGGACCGCCAGGAACGCAATGTCAAAGGTCGCCAGATCGGTGGCCGAGTTGAGCCGCGAAACGCTGAGGCTCTGTCCGGCCGATTCAACCGAGTCCGATGATCCGGCTTCTGCCGCGAAGAGGATGAGCTCGGAACAGGGAAACTCGCGCTCCCCGATCAGATCGGCGATCTGGCTGCCCACCGTGCCGGTGGCGCCAACCACCGCCACGCGTGGTTCACGGCCGCTCGCCATCGTCGTTCAGTTCTCACCGTCGAGACTTTCGATTCGTTCGCGCACCAGCCGGCCCATCGCCTTGCATCCAACCATCTTCGCGCCGGCGCCGGCGCCCAGATCGCGCGTGCGAAAGCCGTCGCGCAAGACGCTATCTACCGCCTGCGTGATCAGTTCCGCCTCTGCGCGCATTCCCAGTGAATGCTCCAGGAGCATCGCGGCCGAAAGGATTGCCGCGAGCGGATTGGCCTCGTCGCGTCCTGCGATATCCGGCGCGCTGCCATGAATTGGTTCGTACAGGCCGACGCGATAACCCGCGCCATTGAGTTCCTCGCCGAGCGAGGCCGACGGCAGCAGACCCATCGAACCGGCGAGCACCGAGGCCTCGTCCGTCAGAATGTCGCCGAACATGTTCTCGGTCACGATCACGTCAAAGTCGCGCGGGCGGCGAATCAGATGCATCGCCATCGAATCGACCAGTTGATGTTCGCATTTGACGTCGCTGAATTCAGCGCTGAGCTCGGTTGCGATTTCACGCCACAGGCGCGAAGTCGAAAGTACGTTGGCCTTGTCCACCGAGGTCAGCTTCTTGCGTCGTTCACGCGCCAGCTCAAAACCGTAGCGCAGCACGCGCTCGATTTCCTGTCCAGAGTAGGCACAGGTATCGACGGCTTCGCGCCCGTCCTTCCCTTCGCGCCGTTCGCTCGGCTTGCCGTAGTAGATTCCGCCTGTGAGCTCGCGGATCACCACCATATCGACGCCGGCGATTATCTCCGGCCGCAGCGGCGACGACGGGACCAGTTCCTTGACGGTCTTGACCGGGCGCAGGTTGGCGAACAGCCCCAGCTCCTTGCGCAGACCGAGCAACGCCTGTTCCGGCCGCACGTCGGCCTTGGGGTTGTCCCACTTGGGGCCGCCGACCGCGCCGAGCAGAATCGCATCGCAATCTTTTGCTGCCGCCAGGGTATTGGGCGGCAGCGGAGTGCCAGACGCATCGATCGCATGGCCGCCAATCACGCCTTCTTTGAATTCGAGATCGACGGCGTCGCGTCGCGCGACCACCTTGAGCACTTGCAAGGCCTCGCCCACGACTTCGGGACCAATACCGTCACCCTTGAGCACTAATACTTTGTACGCCATTGCGAACTGACAGAGCCTTGGCCGCGAATCATGTGGGCCTAACGCGCTTCTCCCTACGGGGTGAAATTTTAGTTGTTGAGATTGCGGGCCGCATCGCGCGCAGTGGCTTAGACCATATGAAGTTACGAGCCTTGTCGGCTCATGATCATACTGCTATCGCGCCAGTGCGCAAACAAAAGGGCTTCCCCAAGTTCAACGCCCTAGCACTTAGCCCAAGTGCACCGCTCCGGCAAGCCCTCCAGTTACGCCGCCAGGCCAATGTTTATCCATCGCAATGGCGTCGCAAGAGTAGCGAAGGGCGGTGGCTCATTTTTGTTGCTCGCGCAGTTCTCCCAATGCACCCGCGCCCGTCGCCTGGACTACGGACCCTCGGTCGTCCGTTGGGCGACGCGCTCCTTGCGCGACTTCAGGCGGTTCATCGCATTCACCAGTGCGAGCGCGCTCGCCATCACGATGTCGCTATGCGCCCCCTGGCCGGCGACCGTCATGCCGTCTTCCCGCACCAGGCAGGAGACCTCGCCAAGTGCGTCGGTCCCACCCGTTATCGCCTTGACCGAATAACGCTCGAGCGTCGGCGTGATGCCGGCGATTTTGTAGATCGCCTTGTAACAGGCGTCCACCATCCCGTCGCCGGTCGCATCAGCGTTGCGCTCGGCGCCGGCCACGCGCATCGTGACCTCGGCGCGCGGCGTGCTTCTGGTCGAAGAGGTAACGATAAGATCGACCAGTTCGAACTGGTCGGCGGTGCGGCGGCTCTCCTCATTGGCGAGCGCGAGGATATCGTCGTCGTAAACGATCTTCTTCTTGTCGCACAGTTCCTTAAACGCAGCGAAGGCCTTTTGCACGTCGATCGTTTCGGGATCGACGCCCAGCTCTTCCAACCGGTTGATGAACGCGTGCCTTCCCGAATGCTTGCCGAGCACCAGCTTGTTCGACGGTATCCCGATGTCCTCGGGCTTCATGATCTCGTACGTTAGCTTGTTCTTGAGCACGCCGTCCTGATGGATTCCGGCTTCGTGCGCGAAGGCGTTATCGCCGACAATTGGCTTGTTGGGCGGCACCGGCTGTCCGATGATCTGCGAGAGCAGGCGCGAGGCCGGATAGATCTGGCGCGTTTCGATGCCAGTGCGCACCTCCATCAAGTCCTGGCGCGTCTTGAGCGCCATCACGACTTCTTCCATCGAAGTATTGCCTGCGCGCTCGCCGATTCCATTGATGGTGCATTCGATCTGACGCGCGCCGTTGCGAACCGCCGCGAGCGAATTCGCCACCGCCAGGCCCAGGTCGTTATGGCAATGCGCGCTCCAGATAACCTGGTCGGCGCCCGGCACGTGCTCGCGCATATACGCGAACATGCGGCCAAATTCCTCGGGGATGGCGTGACCGGTCGTGTCAGGCAGGTTGATTATTTTCGCGCCAGCGCGAATCACCTCGGTGCAGACCTTGACCATGAAGTCCCAGTCGCTGCGCGAAGCGTCCTCACACGAAAACTCCACATGATCGAGATGCCGCTTGGCGCGCGTCACCGCCCAGGTCGCGGCATCGAGCACGTCCTCGCGCGTCATGTTCAGTTTGTACTTCATGTGGATTTCGGAGGTGGCGATAAAGATATGAACGCCTGGCCGCTTGGCCCCCTCGACCGCGCGCAGCGCCTGATCGACATCCTCCTCGCGGGTTCGCGAAAGACTCAGCACGATCGGATTGCCCATCGCCTCGGCGACGCGGCGGACCGACTCGAAATCGCCTGGCGACGACGCGGCAAATCCCGCCTCGATGATATCGACGTTGAGGCGCTCGAGTTGGCGTGCGATCGCGACCTTCTCCTCGACGTTCATGGTGCAGCCGGGCGCTTGTTCGCCGTCGCGCAGCGTAGTGTCGAAGATACGGACGTAGTCGTCGGCGATCTGATGAGTCGTGTCCATTGCAGTTCTCCCTCGTTTAACGCCCCTTGAGGGTCGGACCGGCGATAACCCTTGCGCTACAAAAAAGAAAACGCCCCGGGTTGGCTCGCTCGGCCCACCCGGGGCGTTGGTCTCAAAGTTTCAAGCCTTTGGTCAGGCCTGCACCTCAACGCCCGCGGCGTGGGCCCAGCTAAGGGCCAGAATAAGTAGCAGTTCGAGGTGTAGACGCTTACGCATTCTGCATCATACTAGGCGTGACTTCGAACCGCCGTCAAGTCTCCTCCAAAATCGTCGTGCAAGCGTCTTTGTCGGTCTAGGCAGTGCTGTGGTCGGTATCTTTCGCATCATCGCCGCAACTTGTTGCCGCATTCGCGACGGCGGGTTCGAGCGGATGGAGGAACGGGAGCTTTTGAATTCGCTCGCCCCGTGCGAACAGGATCGGACCGGAAGCGACGTAAGCCAACGCAAGGATGAACAAGGTAAACTGCGGCATCGCGAGGAACATTGCTGCAACGACCAGCACTGCGGCCATGATCTCGATTTGCGCACGCTTGCGTGGATGAATCGACTTGAAGCTCGGATAGGGCACGCTCGAGATCATCAAGACGGCCAGTGCTAGCGTTAGCGGCGCCATCAAGGTGAAAAGAACGCGGGGTGAGCTCAGTTCGAAGTAGCTATATGCGAGCGCGCATCCTGCTATCAGCGCAGCGGCGCCGGGAACCGGCAATCCAGTGAAGCGGCGCTTGTCGGTGCTGCCGGTCTGAACGTTGAACCGGGCCAGTCGCAACGCCGCACACACCACGTAAAGTCCGCAAATGACAATCGCAATCGTGCCCAGCGGCTTAACCGCCCAGGTATAGATGAGGGCGGCGGGAGCGACTCCAAATGCGACTACGTCCGAGAGGCTGTCCAGTTCGACGCCGAACTGGCTGGAAGATCGCGAGAGGCGCGCGACGCGGCCGTCGAGGCCATCGCAGATGAACGCCACCGTGATCATTACGGCGGCCAACTCGAAGTGCGAATTGATCGACGAGATCAGGGAATAGAATCCGGCGAGCAGGCCAAGCGAGGTGATCGTTGCGGGAACCACAAAGACTCCACGGCGAAGCGGATCGACGACCTTTTTACGTTGCACCTTGAGCCGTCCCGAGATCAAGCGCATGCGCGCGCGGCTCTCGAACTGGCGGCGTGACTGATTGGAATTCATTGCAGCAAATCTCCGATTACGCTCGTTCCGGCGCTCACCCGGTCGCCCATCTGGACCGTCACCCGGTAGTCAAGCGGCATAAAATGGTCAACGCGGCTACCGAACATGATCAGACCGAGCCGCTGACCGCGAACCACGGTATCGTGCGGCCGGAGGCGACAGATGATGCGACGCGCAAGGTAGCCGGCAATCTGCATGATGGCGTAGCGGCGCCCGGCGGCGTCGATGAAAGTGATGAGGTTGCGCTCGTTGTGCTCGTTGGCATCGTCGCGAAAGGCAGCGCGAAACTCGCCCGGTGTGTGCGCCACGGCGACCACCGAACCGGTGGCCGGCGCGCGATTGACGTGAACATTGAGCGGCGACATGAAGACGGAGACCCGCCGAAACTGGCCGCCCGAAGAATCGCCGGGCAACGGGCATTCCCTGATGTCCGTCACCTTGCCGTCGGCAGCGGAAAGGATCGCCCCGGCGGCACTCGAAGAAGCTCGATCGGGATCGCGAAAGAATGCGCCGATCGCAGCCGCCAGGATCAATCCGCAGACCCCCAACCAGTGCAGACCGAACGCGAGCAGGATCAGCGCGAGTATAGCTGCGGCAAGGCACAGCGGCAGACCTTCCGGCGCAATACCGATGGCCGTCGCGAGCCGCAACTGTAGCCCCGCCGGCAACCGCGGGCCGCTAATATCGCTGGCGTCCGCCAACGGCGATTAGTTCCTGCTCCGATCGACGAGGCGGTCGCTGCCCAGCCACGGCATGAACGATCGCAGCTTGCGCCCGACTTCCTCGACCGGATGTTCCTCCGCCTCTTTGCGCAAGCGTTTGAAGTTCGGCAGGCCGGCGCGATATTCGGCGATCCATTCGTTGGCGAATTTGCCCGACTGGATATCGGCGAGAATCTGCTTCATCGCCTTGCGCGTGCCTTCGCCGACCACTCGATTGCCGCGCGTCATGTCGCCGAATTCGGCCGTATTGCTGATCGAGTAGCGCATGTTCGCGATTCCGCCTTCGTAGATCAGATCGACGATCAGCTTAACTTCATGCAGGCATTCGAAGTACGCCATTTCCGGCGCGTAGCCGGCCTCGACCAAGGTCTCATATCCGGCGCGAATCAGTTCCGTGAGGCCTCCGCAGAGTACTGATTGCTCGCCGAACAGATCGGTTTCAGTCTCCTCGCGGAAGCTGGTCTCGATCACCGCCGCACGGCCGCCGCCGATCGCGCAGCCATAGGCTAGACCGATCTTCTCGGTGTCTCCCGATGGATCCTGCTGGATCGCCAGCAGGCAGGGCACGCCGCGTCCCTTGACGAACTCTGATCGCACCAGGTGACCGGGGCCTTTGGGCGCGATCATGAAGACGTTGACGTCAGCCGGCGCCTGCACGAATTTGAAATGGATATTGAAGCCGTGACCAAAGGCGAGATACTTGCCCTTGGTCATGTGCGGAGCGATTTCCTCTTTGTAGATATCGCCCGCCATCTCGTCGGGCACCAGCACCATGATGATGTCGGCTTCCTTGGCGGCCTCCGCGGTTTCGAGTACGCGCAGGCCCTGCTTGGCGGCCTTTTCCCAAGTCGGACTGCCTTTGCGCAGGCCGACACGGACATCCATGCCGCTGTCGCGCAGGTTGAGGGCGTGGGCATGACCCTGGCTGCCGAAGCCGAGAATCGCGATCTTCTTGGGCCGGAGTGCGCTCAGATCGGCGTCCCGATCGTAAAAGACTTTCATCCGATATTTCTCCCGGAAAATTTAATCTTTGGGGTGGCGGTGGTTGTTGTTTTCGTGCTGCACCGAGCGGGCGAGCGCGGTCTTGCCGGAGCGAACGATTTCCTTGATCCCGAGCGGCCGCACCAGCGCGATAAACGCCTTGATCTTGCCGCTGTCGCCCGTCACTTCGACGGTCACCGAACGCGGCCCGATATCGACCACATGGGCGCGGAACGCGTGCACGATGGAGTCGAGTTCGGTGCGTGTGCGCTCGTCCACCGCCAGCCGCACCATCACCAGCTCGCGATCGACCGTCTCGACTTCCTGGAAGTCGGTGACCTTGATGACCGAGACGAGCTTGTTGAGCTGCTTGTTAATCTGCTCGAGGATTTGATCGTCGCCGGTGGCAACGACCACCATCCGCGAGACCGTCGGATCCAATGGATCCTCGTTGACGGTCAGGGACTCTATATTAAAGCCGCGGCTCGAGAAGAGGCCGGCAACGCGCGAGAGCACGCCGAATTCGTTTTCGACCAAAACCGATATCGTATGACTTGGCATCTCGTATGGAAGACCATTGCCGGCCTCACAAATCCGCGGCTAATGCGCCCCGTCGTGCTGATGGCGATCGAGGAGGGCCATCAGGCGGTCTTTGGAAGCCAGTTTGAGTTTTTGAATCCGTTTCTTTTCCAGTTCCTCTTCGGTAGTAAGGTACAGTTTGTTGCGAAAGGCTTCCAGTTGGTGTTTGAGTTCGAGATGTTCTTGATAGAGCGTCTTAACTTGCTCGTCATGAACCGCAAGCTGCTGGATCAACTGTTCCTCTCGATGTTCCATTAGTCCCTTCTCCCGGATCTACGGCGGTTGATTTGACGGAGGCCTCCGGCGCGCGGACATATAGCGGCTCCAGAGTGGCGACCTCATCCACGTCCTTACGCGCAACCCGCGCCGCGCCCAACGCGGCGACAAAGCTTCCTCTGCGAAGGAACTCGGCAGCCCCGATAACGCTCGCCTTCCCGCCGTTGTGTTCGGCGAGTGCACCAGCTTCTGTGGCTTTAGATTCTCCGGCAAAGAGGACCTCGCCGGTGATGCGAGAGGCGAATTCATCGAGCGGGACGACCGAGTCACTCTCCATCTTCTCTAGCGCATCGGTAACAACCGCGTAAAGGGAAATGTAAACTTCACCCTTGCGTGCGTCGAGAATGGGACAAATCGTCACGCCCGGATGGGCCGCGGCGGAGTCCGAACCGCATAACGCCAGTGCATCCAGGGACGGAATCCCAACGAGTTGGATACGAGCGCCAATTGCAAGCCCTTTAGCGTAACTAAGGCCCACACGAAGACCAGTAAACGAACCAGGGCCTATTCCAATTGCAACCGCCGCCAGATCGCTAATTTTCATCCCCGCGCCGCGCAACAAGTCGTCCACCATCGTCGGGAGGTCGGCGCAATGGGACCTTACCTTGTGCGCCGCTGAAGCCACGATACGGCCGTCGCTCACCAAACCGATGCTTGCACTTGCGCTGCCGGTCTCGAGGCCCAGAACCGGACCCGCAGTCGCACCTGCGGCGAGCAAACGCTCAGCCGATAAGACGCGATATATCATTCAGAATGACGAACGACATCAGGATGAACAGCAGGAACAATCCGACTTGCATCGCGATCTCGCGATGACGCAGCTTGAGCGGCTTGCCGCGAATCGCTTCGATGACGAAGAACGCCAGATGACCGCCATCGAGCAGCGGCACCGGAAGCAAGTTGATGATGCCAAGTTCGAGACTGAGCATCACCGTGAACATGGCTACGTCGGCGAAACCCTCATGGGCTTCCTTGCCCGCCATCTGCGCGATCATGATGGGTCCGCCGAGGGCCTTTCGCGCCGAGGTGGTGCCGTCGATTATCTTGACGATGCCGACCACGATGTCGTGGGAAATATGCCAGGTGCCGGCGACGCCGCGTTGCAGTGCGACCAGCGGCGTTTCGTGCTTGGTGGTTTCGTCTCCGTGAGGCAGGACGCCGATTATCCAGACCTTGGTCTTGCCGCCGAAGATCGGCGTTTCCTCGTCCGTCAGCGCCGGCTGAACCGTAAGCTTGATGATGTTGTTGGAACCGGCGGGACGTTTGACTATCAGCTGGAGCGCTTTGCCGCCACTCTCGCGGATTGAATGCGACAGATCGTCCCAGGTCGCGATCGGGGTTCCATCGACCGAAACGATTCCGTCTCCGGTGCGCAGCCCGGCAGCGGCGCCGGGCTTATCCGGAAAGATCTGACCGATGACCGGCAGCGTCACGGGCACTCCGATCATGAAGACGAGCGTGAGCACTATCGGCGCGAACAGGATATTGGCAGCTGGGCCGGCCAGTACGATCGCGATGCGTTTCCATAGCTTCTGGCTGGGGAATGCGCGCAAGTTGAAGCGTTCGACCAAGGCGGATGGACGCCCCTCGCTGAGCGACTCGCGGGCGCGCGCGACGCTGCCCGCCCGGGCGATCTCGCGCAGCAAGATTGCCTCTTCGGCGTTGGGTTCGCGCCCGAGGATGGCGCTTAGCGAAGTCCCCGCGCCCGAACCTTGGGTAAACGCGTCGGCAATAGCGACCAGCGCATCGTCGCCACTTTTGCCCGAGGCCGCGAGCCATCCGGTCTTGCGCGCAGCGTCAAGGAGGTCAAGCTCGATTTCCTTGATGTAGCCTTCGATCGTAGCGGCGCTCGGCTCTTCGGCGACCTCGTCGCCGAGCATCCGGACGTAACCACCGAGCGGAGTCGCGCCAATCGAATATTCGGTTTCGCCGCGGCGAATGCCCCATACTCGCGGCGGATAGCCGATGGAGAAACGGATCACACGGACGCCGAGCCGCTTCGCCATCGCGAAGTGCCCGGCCTCGTGAACCAGAACCAGGGTGGCGAAGATTACAACAGCAGCAACAATCGATGTGATCATAGGTGAAGGCGCGACGGCAAACGGTCGCTCATCCGCATAAATAATAGTAGGTGAACGCCGCCGCAAAGACTAGGCTGCACGTGCGATCGAGCAATCCGCCGTGGCCCGGGAAAATCCACCCGGAGTCTTTAACCCCGGCGACGCGCTTGAAGGCAGATCCGGCCGCATCGCCAAACTGCGCGAGCACCCCGACGACAGCCGCCATGATGACGGCGGCGGCCACGGTCCATCGTGGCGCAAGCACGGGACGCAGAATCAATCCCGCGAGGATGCAGGCGAGGAGACCTCCGATCGCGCCTTCGACGGTCTTATTTGGACTCACGCGCGGCAGCAGTCCCGTTCGGCCGAGCGAGCGGCCGACGAAATAGGCGCCACTGTCGCTCGCGACCACCAGCAACAACATCAGGATAATGATCGGAATGCCGCCCGCGGCATTGCGTAGCAAGGCGAAGTAGGGGAACAGCGCACCCACCCACAGCGCGCCGACGGTCAGAAACCATCGATCGCGCGCGGCGGCATCGGCGCCCCTTTGCGCCACGCGCACGACCAGTTGCAACATCATCAAGCCGGTGAGGAGCGCGATCGCCGGCGGCAGCCATTTGAATCCCCGGAGACCGCTGAGCTCGATTACCAGCCCGGAGAGCACGCCAATCGCAATCACGTATGCGTTATTGAAGACGCTCGGACGCGTCATTGCGATGATCTCATAGATACCCCACGCGGCGAGGATCGCCACGAAGGCGGTGAATACTCCGTTGGACGCGAACAGCACGATCGCGATCGTCGCGGGCAGCGCGACAATCGCTGTCCAGAGCCTAGTTCGCAGCACGCAGGCGATCGGGCGAGTCGGCTTCGACCAAACCGAAGCGCCGGTCGCGCATCTGGTAGGCGGCGATTGCGCGCAGCAAATCGCGCTCGCGGAAGTCGGGCCACAGAGTATCGGTAAAATAGAGCTCCGTGTACGCCATCTGATACAGGAAGAAATTCGAGATGCGTAGCTCGCCCGAAGTGCGGATCAGCAAGTCGGGATCCTGAATGCCGCCGGTAGTGAGCTCGCGCGCGACCGTCTGCTCGTCGATGGTCGCGGGGTCGAGACGGCCCTCCGCCACCGCCTGTGCGATGCGGCGCGTGGCAGTCACGATGTCCTGACGGCCGCCATAGGAAAGGGCGAGCGCGACCGTCATGGTGTGATTATTCGCCGTCATCTCGACCGTTTGCTGCAACGCGCGACGCACCTGCAAGGGCAGCCGGGCGAGATCACCCAGCGCTATCACGCGGATACCGCGCTTCATCAGGCGCTTGACCTCGGTCACGAGGTAGCGATGCAGCAAGGACATCAGAAGGCGCACTTCGGTCCCTGGACGACCCCAGTTTTCGCTCGAAAAAGCGAACAAGGTGAGGTGGGGAATGCCGAGTTCGCGCGCGGCTTCGACCACCGCGCGGACCGAGTCCTTGCCGCGGCGATGACCCTCCGAGCGGGCTAACCCGCGTCCATGGGCCCAGCGGCCGTTGCCGTCCATCACGATTGCGATGTGACGCGGCAGGCGTGCGGCGTCGAGCGACAGATTCGGAAATTCGTCGAGCGGTAGTGATGAGGCCACTTGGTGATGCGAATCGGCGCCGGCTGGCGAATCCGATCAGACCTCCATTATCTCGGCTTCCTTGGCGGCCAGAATTTTGTCGAGCTTTTCGATGTAGTCGGTGGTGTGCTGCTGAATCCGCGTCTCAGCGACCCGCAAGTCGTCGTCGGCCAGTTTCTTGTCCTTGTGCATCTGCTTGAACTGATCGTTGGCGTCGCGCCGATGGTTGCGGATCGAGACGCGAAATTCCTCGGCAGTCTTGCGAATGTGGCGCACCAACTCTTTGCGGCGCTCTTCGTTGAGTTCAGGGATGGGAATTCGGATGACCTTGCCATCGTTCATCGGATTGAGCCCGAGGTCGGAGGTCTGAATCGCCTTTTCGATTTCGCCCATCGCCCCCTTATCGTAGGGCGTGATGACCAGCAATCGAGCCTCGGGCGCGGCCAGTCCGGCAAGCTGACGCAGCGGCGTTTTGGTGCCGTAGTAATTGACGTGAAGATTTTCCAGCAAGGCGGTCGAGGCGCGTCCGGTGCGAACGCGGGCCAGCTCATGGCGGAAGGCGTTTACCGCTTCCTCCATCTCCATTTGCGCAAGCTCGATTTCCTCGTTCATGGCTCTTGTCGCAGCGCATTGTCGCCGCCGCGCTCCACGCGAGTTCCGATCGCTTCTCCCATCACAGCCCTTTTTATATTACCCCGCTTGCGCAAGTTAAAGACGATGATGGGGAGGTCGTGGTCCATGCACATCGAAATCGCCGTCGAGTCCATTACCTTGAGATTCCGCTGGAGTACCTCGATGTAGGTGAGGTGGTCGAAGCGGCGGGCAGTGGGATCGGCGACCGGATCGCGATCGTAAACTCCGTCAACCGTGTGGCTGGCCTTGAGGATGACGTCGGCGCCAATCTCCATCGCGCGCAGGCTAGCAGCGGTATCGGTAGTGAAATAGGGATTGCCGGTGCCGGCGGCGAAGACCACGACGCGGCCCTTTTCGAGGTGGCGAATCGCACGCCGCAAAATGTACGGCTCGCACACGGAGTGCATTTCGATTGCGGAGAGAACCCGCGTGCGCACGTCGAGTTGCTCGAGCGCGTTTTGCATCGCGAGAGCATTGATGACCGTCGCCAGCATGCCCATCTGATCGGCGGTCGAGCGGTCCATGCCGCGCGCTTCATACTCGCTGCCGCGCAGGATGTTGCCGGCGCCGATGACCAGGGCTAGTTCGATGCCGAGAGCGGCGACTTCCTTGACTTCCTGGGCGATTTCGCCGAGCGCATCGAGGTCGATGCCGTTGCCCTGAGCGGGGGCGAGCGCCTCGCCCGAGAGCTTCAGCAGCACGCGCCGAAAGCGGGGCCCGCCATTTTTAACCGGTTCCGCTTCGGCCATCGCAGTCAGTGTTCCTTGCTACTCGATCGCTTTGGGTGATCGCGTGGTACCGCGATCGTTCAAGAGGCCTCGCTAAAACGCCGCGTCACGCGGCCTTGGCGCCCTCGCCCAACTGGAAACGCACAAAGCGCCGGACCTCGATTTTCTCGCCAAGCTTGCCGACGTACTCCCCAATTACATCCTTCATCAGGCGGTTGGGGTCGCGCACCCAGGCTTGCTCATAGAGGCACGCATCGGCGAAAAACTTCTCGAGCTTGCCGTCCACAATTTTGGTGATGACGGCTTCGGGCTTGCCCGTACCGGCCGCCTGCGAAGCATAAATCTGGCGTTCCTGGGCAATCACGTCTTCGGCCAGTTCCTCGCGGCGCACGGCGCGCGGGTTGGCGGCCGCGATTTGCATCGCGATTTCCTTCACGAGGTTCTGGAACTCCGGTGTCTTGGCGACAAAGTCACTCTCGCAGTTGACCTCGACTAATACTCCGAGCTTGCCGCCCGCGTGTATATAGGAGCCGACTGTGCCTTCCGAGGCAACCCGCCCGGAGCGCTTGGCGGCCTGGGCGATACCTTTCTCGCGCAGCCATACGACGGCCTGCTCGAGGTCGCCCTTGCTTTCAGCGAGAGCGGTCTTGCAGTCCATGACGCCGGCGCCCGTCTTATCGCGCAGTTCTCTGACTAGATTAGCGTTTACGTCCATTCTAATTCCGAGCGTAACTGGGTTCGTTTCGGCATTTTTTGGGGACGCCCAGTCTCTGGCTCGCCCCGAATAATCATGCCGCGATTGGTGTGGTGACGCGAGCGATGGTCAGACCTGCTGGGTCGGCGGTTCGGGTTCCGGAGCCGCGATCTCTTCCTCGGCCGGAGCCAAATCCTCGATACCCTTGGCGCGCTCTTCGGCCGATCGCTTGCCGTCGATAACGGCGTCAGCGACCGCCGCGGTGAATAGCTTGATCGCGCGAATGGCGTCGTCGTTGCCCGGAATGCGGTAGGAAATGAGGTCGGGATCGCAATTGGTATCAACTACCGCGACCACCGGAATACCGAGACGATTGGCCTCGGCCACCGCAATTTCCTCTTTCTTGGTATCGATAACCCACAATGCGTCGGGCAGCTTGCGCATATTCTTGATGCCCGCGAGCGTCGCCATCAGCTTGTCGTGATGCTTGGCGTTGTCGCTCATCTCCTTTTTGGAGAGCGCGTGGATCATCTCGGGATCGGCCATCACTTCTTCGAGCTTTTTCAGCTTGTCGATGGAGGCGCGGATGGTCTGGAAATTGGTCAACATGCCGCCGAGCCAGCGGTTATTAACGTAGAACATTCCGCAGCGGTCGGCTTCTTCGCGCACGATATCCTGGGCCTGCTTCTTGGTGCCGACGAACAGGATGGTGCCGCCCTGGGCCGCCAGATCGCGGACGAAGTCAAAGGTGGCGCGGAACATCTTGACGGTCTGCTGGAGGTCAATGATGTAGATGCCGTTGCGGGCGCCGAAGATGTACGGTTTCATCTTCGGATTCCAGCGGCTGGTCTGATGGCCGAAGTGAACGCCGGCCTCGAGCAGCTGCTTCATGCTAATTTCGGTCATAGAGGGTCTTCTCTCTTCTATCGCTTCGCCGCTTCGCGGCGCTAACCTTCAATTCTATCTACTCAGCCGCCCAATTCCTAGCGATCCTGCATCCATAATGCGATCCGCGCGGTGGTATTTGTCCTCGCAAGTGGTCGCAAAAGCTCCCGCAGACGCCATTATGTGGGCAAACTTGGTCAAACGTTCATCGATTCGAGGAATTCCTCGTTGGTTTTGGTTCCTTGCATCTTGTCGAGCAGGAACTCCATCGATTCGACCGCGTTGAGCTGCGACAGTAGCTTGCGCAGGATCCAGACGCGGTTGAGGGTGCTGCGCGGGAGCAGTAATTCCTCTTTGCGGGTCGAGGATCGCTGAATGTCGATGGTGGGGAAGATGCGCTTTTCGAGCAGCCGCCGATCGAGCGCGATCTGCTGATTGCCGGTGCCTTTGAACTCTTCGAAGATGACTTCGTCCATGCGGCTGCCGGTATCGACCAGCGCGGTCGCGATGATGGTAAGGCTGCCGCCGTCCTCGGTATTGCGCGCGGCGCCGAAGAACTTCTTGGGCTTGTGCAGCGCGTTGGAATCGACACCACCCGAGAGAATCTTGCCCGAGGGCGGCACGACGGTGTTATAGGCGCGCGCCAGTCGCGTAATCGAATCCAGCAGGATCACGACGTCGCGGCCGTGCTCGACTAATCGACGGGCCTTTTCAATGACCATCTCGGCCACCTG
>DASXFX010000151.1:0-11228 GCA_036489375.1 Binataceae bacterium (SeqCode)
GCTTCGTACGCCGCATCCCGAATGAGTGCGTGCTTGAACTGGTAAGTCGCATCGGGCGCTATGCCGCGAACGTAAAGCAATTCCGCATCGGTCAGGCCGTTAAGTGCTTGCTGCAGTTCTACCTCGCCGATCGGATAGACCGCTTGTAGCAATTCATAGGAAAACTCACCCCCGATCACCGCCGCGACCTGCGCAATCTCTTTTGCTTCGCCCAACCGATCGAGTCGCGCCATCAAGGAGTCGTACAGGGTCGCCGGAATCTCGCGCCCGATCAGCTTCGGCTCGCCGCTTTCGAGTAACGATCTCGTCAACTCCTCGACGAACAGTGGCACGCCGCCGGTGCGCCCGACTACCGCCGTCACGGTGTCGTCGGTCAGTGCTTTGGAAGCCGCCACCTGCGCCACCATCGTGCGAATATCACGCGCGCCCAGCCGGTTGAGCGTGAGCAGCGTATGATGGGCGCGCATGGTACCCGCGCCGTGAAACTCCGGCCGCGCCGTGTACAGCAGCAGCAGCTTGGCGGTCGCGCCCTGCTCGGCCAGCAGTTGAATCAGTTCCAGCGTTGAGGGGTCGGCCCAGTGCAAGTCTTCGATCACAATCACCAGCGGCTGCATACGGGCGGAACCGAGCACCCACTCGACCAGCGTCGCCAGCAGGCGGCGCCGTTGCTGTTCGGGCCGCAGCGGCGACGGCGGATACTCAGCCGGCAGCTCGAGGTTGAGCAGCGGCGCGAGCAACGGGACCGCAGCGGCCGGATCGAGGCCGGCATGGCTCAGGGCGCCCGCCAACTGGGCGATCGCGTCGGAGGAGCCATCGCCGCCGGCGAAGAGCGCATGCCGCAGCATCTCGGTGATCGGATAGAAGGGAGTGCTTTGATAAAGCGCGCCGGCACCCGCCTCAATCCATAGATGCGCCGTGCCCGCGATCTGCTCGTGGAAGCGTTGCACCAAGCGTGACTTGCCGATGCCGGCCTCGCCGATAATCAGGGCGACCTGGCCATCGCCATCGAGGACTCGTTGCCATCGACTAATGAGCGAGCGCAGTTCGTCCTCGCGGCCAACGAAGGGCGTCAGTCCGCCGGCTGCGGTCGCCGCCTGGAAGCGTCCGCGCACGCCGCTCGGACGAACCACGCGATAAAGCTTGAGCGGTTGTTCGATACCTTTGAGCGACTGTGCGCCGAGATCTTCGATCACGAACAAGCCCGCGACCAGCCGCTGGGTGGCGTCGGTGACCGCGACCGTATCCGGTGCCGCAATCGCCTGCACTTTCGCCGCTATGTTCGGGGCATCGCCGAACACCTCCGCCTCGTTGCCGGCGCCGCGGCCGATCACCACCGTGCCCGAATCGATGCCGACTCGGGTGGCGAGCTTCACCTGTCCAGGTTGTTGGTTGAGCTTAGCGATGGCGTCGAGAATGGCCAGGCCTGCCCGCGCCGACCGCTCCGCGTCGTTGTCGTGAGCAGCAGGCCAGCCGAAGTAGGCCATTACACCGTCGCCGAGATACTTTGCGACGTGCCCATCGAAGCGCGCGATCGCTGCGGCCGCCGCGCGATGGAATCCTGCGAGGGTCTCGCGCCACTCCTCGGGATCGAGTTGTGCAGAGATCGCGGTTGAGCCGACCAGATCGCAAAACAGCACCGTGAGATGCCGGCGCTCTCCAGTCGGAGCGCTAACGCTCGGCGCCGCTTCAGTAGGAGTCGATGGTGCAGGGAGGCGGCTGGCCGACTCGGTCAGTGAGGCGCCACAGCGTCCGCAAAACTTCGCTCGTGGGGGGTTATCGAATCCGCACTCGAGGCAATGGCGCTCAAACGCACTACCGCACTCGATGCAGAACCTGGTGCTCTCAGGATTTTCGCATTGGCAGTTCGGGCAGCGCATTCACCCTCCCCTTGGGCGCCGACGCTCAACCAACCTTTCCTCTAGCACAGATAGGGGGCGGAACAGGTGGTTTGAATATATTTCGAGCGGCTTCGTCAAACCAAGTGAGAGCCAGAACTGACAGCTCGATTGCAACCTCCTCCCTTGCGATCGGCTTCGTTGAAAAAGCGGGCATTAAGGAGACTCCCCCCTCCTTCAAATGTCCGCTTTTCCTTTTCCGGTAATAAAAGGGGGCGGCCCCGAAGAGCCGCCCCTTTGTGTCGTCATTATGCCAGGCCCGAAATCGAGCGGGGGAAGCGGCGCGCCTCGAGATCAGGCGTGGCCGTGCCGCAGGAGCTTGCCCGGGGTTTCGCCGGTGCAGTTGCCCTCGTTAAAAGTCTCCACTCCGTTGACGATAATCGAGCGATAGCCCTTGGGCCGTTGGACCCGGCGCCACTCACCGCCCGGTAGATC
This sequence comes from Binataceae bacterium (SeqCode), assembly GCA_036489375.1. Taxonomy (GTDB): domain Bacteria; phylum Desulfobacterota; class Binatia; order Binatales; family Binataceae; genus JADMIL01. The sequence continues at coordinate 2,331 of DASXFX010000151.1, forward strand.
ATGGACGATTTCGCCGACCCATTCGGGCTCGATGCCGAGGCCGTTGAGGTCATAGACCACGACGTCGGCGGCAGCGCCTTCGCGAAGGACGCCGCGATCGCGGAAGCCGGCCGCATGCGCGGGTAGCGCCGACATGCGATAGTGCGCCTCTTCGAGCGTAATCCGCTGTTCGTCGCGCACCATCCAACGCAGGAAGTCGGTGGTGAAAGCGCCACCGGTAAAGAACTTGGTGTGGGCGCCGCCGTCGGAAACACCCGGAAAAGTGAACTGCGAAGTGTTGATAATCTCCGCCATGAACTCGGGGTTGAAGCCGCGGTTGGGACCCAGAAACTCGGCTTTAAGATTGGTTGCCACGGCGAGGTCGAGCATCACCGCGATCGGATTCCTGCCCTCTTCCAATCCGATTTGGCCGAGCGACTTGCCTACATACTTTTCGAGCGGCTCAATGTTCTCGACCCATTGCACGATGAGATGCTTGGGATGGCCGCCGACTCCGCCCTGGACCACCTTGAAGTTGGCGTCGGCGTTGTCGTTGGCATGGATGACCGCGGCTCGCAACTTGGGGTCCTGCATTTTGGCGAGCTTTTCTTCTTTGGTGCCGGTCGTCAGCACCCGCCATTCGGGCAGGGTATCGTAGAGGTTCCAGTCTTCGAGCGAGAAGGCGAAACCGCTGCGCAGCGTTGCGCCCTGTCCGAAGATCGAACGGCCTTTGGCGCGGTTGCGCTCGATCCACCGGAGGCTGCGGCGATGGATCTCGGGGTTATTGCGTGCCGGAGCCACCGCCTGAAAGAGGATCGGGCGGCGCGCCTCGTCGGCCAACCGCTCGACAAAGTCCAGATCGTGACGGGCATCGCCGGTGCCCTGGGTGATCTCCATGAAACCTTCGTCACGCCGGCGCAACACCCGCGCGAGATTGAAGATATCCTCGTCGCACATCGTATCGGTGACCATCGGCGAACCGTCGAAGTCAGCCTGCGCCGAGTTAGGCCCGAGCCGCTGAATCGAAAAGCCGCAAAGGCCCGCATCCATGCCCTCGTCGAGCAACCGCGCCATTTCGACGCGCTCCGCCTCGGTCGCCGGGCGGGTCTTCGCTGCTTCGAGCCCCATCACGTACGTCATCAACGATGCGGTCGGCATGTACTGGATGCAGTTGATGCCCTTGGGTGAGCGATCGAGCGAATCCATGTACTCGGGGATGGTCTCCCAGTCCCAGTTCATGCCCGCCTTCATCGACGCGTACGGAATCGCCTCGGTGCGCGTCATCGTGAGCATCGAGCGGTCGCGGAATTCTGGCCGGCACGGCGCGAAACCGAAGCCGCAATTGCCCAGCACCAGCGATGTGACCCCGTGCCATCCCGAGATAGTGCAGTAGGGATCCCACCGAATCTGCGCGTCGTAATGGGTATGCAGATCGACGAAGCCGGGCGCAACAATCAACCCGTTCGCATCGATCGTTTTTTTGGCGAAGCCCGGCGCGCGACCGCCCATCTGTGCGACTTTGCCGTCTTTGATCCAGACATCGCCGCGATAGCGCGGTACGCGCGTGCCATCGACGATCGTGCCGCCCTTAATATGAATGTCGAAATCTGCCATTTCGGTTTCCCCAATTGCTTCGATGCGGTCGGTAATGGTTGCTGGCGAATCCAGCGCTCGTATCTCGTTCGATATTAATCCGACTAATTCAACTTGCAAGAGAAACCGCATGATGCCAACGCGCGTTATCCGCATATCGGAGGGCATTCGTACTCTTTTCGATTGGCGCCCGGTTCACACAGCGAACCGGCTTTGGCAAACTGGATAGGTAATCAATCCCGCAAAGTTATGAAGCTTGAGCGCGAAGTTCTGCGCACTAAGAGGATCTCCAAGTTGGCAACGGATAGTGACTATACAAGTTCGCTGAAACGGCCCGGCGAGGGCTCGGCGATTGAGGAACTTTTGCGATGGCTGACGAGGTCGCTTGCGGTGTTCGCGCTAGTGACTAGCTTTGCACTCCTATGCGTGGGTGCGACGCCGCTGCTGACTTCCTTGCCATCGCTGACCGCGGGAGTAGCGTTCAACTGCTGGGTGCTACTCAAGAGACTGCCACTCTCATCGTTGCCGCTATTGCTCGCGGGTACTTCCTACCTGGTGTTACAAGCGATACTGCGTCCGCCATCGTTGGAATTGCTGAAGCGGATAATGCTCGGAATTGCGTTCCTGCTGTGGGGAGTGGTCCAGCTCATGCCCGCGAGCGATCTTGCGACTGAGCTGGGCAATGTGGTTATCGCGCTTTACGTGATCGACCTTGGGCTAATCATATGGACTGACCTGAAAAGGAACCAGCCGCGGCTGGTTCCCTGACCTATCTATGACTTGGCAAGGGTAAGGTTCCGACTAGCTAGTTGGACCAGCTAGTGTGAGTCCAAAGCAGCCGACTCTGACCTAACCCGCAACGTAATCGCTCGATTGGAATTGAGTGTCGGCAGAGCCCTATGGTACAGGGCCCTGCCGACTTGATGCAGCCGACAGCGAAACCTAAATCAGAACGGCGGCAACGGCGGCGCAGTGGTCGCCTCGACGTGACCGTGACCGGCCGCGTCCGCGATCAGCTCGAACGCGTACGCCATCCCCACCAGCTTGTCATCGTCCCACGCGCGTCCCATCAACTGGATGTTGATCGGCTGTCCGTCGTTGTTGTAACCCACCGGGAAGATCACGGTTGGGATTCCGTTGGACGCCGACGGCGTATCGATGCGGCCGAAGCTCGCAAGGCTGCCGCCGCCGTCGTTGAGGCTGGTGTCGCTCAGCAGACCCGGATAGACCACCGCGTCCACGCCAAGTCCGTCAGCCCCGGCCGTATCCATCCAGGTTTTCGCCGTGGCCTGACGCCCCCTTAGATAATCGCGCCAGGTCTGGATCTGAGCCGCCGTTAGCCGCGTGGACGGCGTCGCCGAGCAGGTGCTCGCGGCCGCGCGCACGTACGGGACTTTCTTCTGCGAGCAATTCACGTCCACCGGACTGTTGATCGCAAATCCCTGGGTCGCCAGCTCGGGATGACTATCGATATACATCCACCAGCCCTCGGAAACGCGGTCGGTGCTCGGCGACGACGGCGAGGGTGGCGCATCGGTGCCGCCAACTGCGACGCCGATCGGGACGATCGTTGCCCCGGCATCTCCGAAGTACTGCAGCGCTGCCTTTTCAGCGTCGGTGACGTTGGTCGTCCCGAAGGGATCGACCCATGCCGACGCGACGAAGCCGATCCGCTTGCCCTCGAGTGCGTGCGAATCCAGCACGGAACGCCAGTCCGCGGGGGTATGGCGGCCGGGCGCCGACGTTTCCGGATCGGCGGTATCGGTCGCCACCACGACATTCAGGATGTCGGCGAGATCCGGTACCGATCGCGCCATCACGCCGCCGAAGTCAGTGAGCCACGTCAACGGCATAACGCCGGTGCCGCTCTCGAGACCGTTGGTGCCGCGCAACGCCACCAGGCTCGCCGCGCTCGACGGGCCGTACAGCGAGTCGCCCGTCTGCGATCCCATCGCACCGGCTGCGAGGCTCGCCGCCAACGCGCTGGCCGGGCCGCCGCTCGACGCGATCGAGGTCTTCGACAGGTTGAACACGTTCCACACCTGACCCCATGCGTCGTTCGAGTAGTTGCCACTGGTCGCGTATTCCTCCAGCGCGCCCTTCCCGATGATCACGGCGCCCGCCGCGCGGAGCTTCGCGATCTGGAAAGCATCGTGCGCGGGACGAAAGCCGGCGAACGTCATGCTGCCGTTAGTGGTCGCCATGTCGAAGGTGTCGTACAGGTTCTTGACCACGATCGGGATACCCAGCAAGGCCCCCGATGCGCCCTTTCTGCGCGCGGTGTCGGCGGCTCGTGCCTGCTGAATCGCGTTGCTCGCCACGACTTCGTAGGAGTGAAAACCGAACTGGCCGGTGTCATACGCTGCGATACGGTCGAGATAGGCCTGCGTGATCTCTTGCGAGGTGGTGACGCCCCTCTCCATATCGGCGCGCAACTGCTGGATAGTCTTTCCGACCACGTCGTAGCGCACGAGGCTCGTGCCCTTCTTTTCGGGCGGCGACGGCGCCTGGACCACCTGCAGGGTCTTCAGGTTGCGCAAAGTCGGCGTGCAGGCGCCGTAGTTGAAGCCGTTGGCCGTCAAAGCGTCGATACTGAAGTTGTCGATTGAACAAATCTGGGCTACCGACAAGTCGCTGATCTCCGGTGCGCCGGCAAGTTCAGTCGCGGTGGCTTCCACCGAGGCTTGCGTGCTGGCCGACGATGTCGAGTTGACCCGTGCGCCCAGCACGATGAAGTGCAGCAGCGATCGGGTCGCCCCCGGCTTGATCGTTATCGTGTTCACGTAGGCCTGGAAGTTCCCCTCGTGGCCCACGTACGAGAGCGGGTTGGTGAAGGTGTCAACCAGCCAGTTGCCGGCAAAGGTCATAGCTCCTTTGAAGGGAATACTGGAGGTGCTCGGCGTACCTATAACTGTTACCTGCGGGCCGCCCACCAAGGTCGAGCTCGTAGCTGGCGTCGCTACGTCCACCCACGCATCGGACGGAGTGACGGTCGTGTCCCCGCTCGACGTATTGACGATCGTGCTGAACCTGCTGCCCGACGCACTCATGCCGGACTGTCCGCCGAACGCTACTTTGATCGTCACCGGAAAGAGCGTCGTGTTAGTGAAGCTGTCGAGCCATCGGCCCCAGTCCGCGCCGGTATCGATATAAACCGATCGCGAGATCTTGATACCGCCGAGGGTCACCGACTGCGTCGTCGTGAAGCGGCTGACTCCGTCGAACTTCAAGCCGAAGCCGCGCATCATCTCGCCGTTGTAACGCATCTCGATGAAGCCCGGCTTTAGGAAGCTGGGCTCAGCAAAGCCTAGTTCGGGGAAGCTTGGCAGAGGGAAACCCAGACCATGCCCCTCCGGTACGAGGACCTTGATTCCGCCGAAACCGTTGATCGAGGTGCTGAAGGTTGGCGACTGACCCGCACCGATCTGCGTGGCTCGTATGCTTCCCGTATCTACTACCGGCAGCGTGGCATCCTGGATGCCCCAGAAGGTGCCATTGGCATCGGCGACATAGTCGAAGGCACTGGCAGAACTGACGAGAGTGAGACTAAGGAGCGACAGCGAGAGAGCGGTGGTTATGGAGTTAAAGGTGACGAGTCGTTTCAGGACACGGCGGAGTCTGAACATTATCTCCCCTTGCTAATGTTAGAGCGCACACTAAGGCCGCACGATCCTGTCGTCACCGTCTGGTGTGGAAATACAATCAGCAGCGGCGGCAAGGATTGGCGGCATTGCCCGCAGCAAGTCGTGGGCCAGCGCTTTTAGCCAAGCGGCAAAAATCAACAATCGCGGTTTTATTGGGAATTCAGCGAGTTTTGAAAAATCAACGTAGTAGTCGAGATGCCTTACATTTAGCCATCTGCTATGGGCATAGCCTATTCAGGTAGCATAGGGCCGTCCGATGGTGATCAGCGCATCGTTACGCAAAAACCAGGCAAACTCCCCGCGGCCGGGTTGCTTGTGCTCTAAGATCAGCAGGTTCTGTTAGTGGTACTATTGAGTTCGACAGCCGCAACCTGGCGACAGCCGCGACACTCTCAATCCTCGATCGCTAACTCATAGTCATAAGGTAGTAACCTTTCGTTAACCTTGTAGTAATCCCGGGTAGCTGCGGCTTAAGCATCCCTGCTATTAGTCAGCGCCTTCCGCCAGTCGCGAGAAGCCCCGGAAACGGGCTACTGAAATCGTCGGAACATCAACGGAGACAAGCTGTTCGACGATTTCTTCGACGTAGCCAGTTCAAGTCTTCGAGACGTCGGATACTAGGTCAGTAGATGGAACAATGACTCAATCGAGCGGTGGACGGTGCGGAATTCGGGAGCCTCTCTAGCTACTGGCGAATAGTCACTCCTCTTATAGGGTTTAATTCTAGTGGGCTCTTAGTTTCCGCTCACGTCGTCGGCAGCGCTCCTATAAGTAGTAGCGTTGCAATATCTAAGGCTGCGGACATTGCTAAATGCAATCTCACGCCCGGCAGCTTAGCCCGGGCTCGGCTGGACTCAAGGCCCGCGCTAACCGGCTATCAATGACGGCGATCGAATTCCCGCAAAGCGACAGCGCCCCGGTCTCGGACCAGGGCGCTAGGATGAAGAAAGCAGGCGCCCGCCTGTTTGGCGGGCGCCTGCTGTTTGGTTGAGGTAAAGCGTGGCGAGCAACGCCGCCGTCAGGCCGCCTTGGCGACGGCCTTTGCCGGGCTCAGAAGGCATTCGACGAATTTGCCGTCCTTCATTATCACGTCGAGCTTTCCCCGATCCTGAAGCACCGTGATGTCCTTCACCGGATCGCCGTTGACGACCAGCAGGTCGGCCAGCTTGCCGGCTTCGATAGTTCCAAGATCGTCCTTCATTCCGAGCAGCTCGGCGCCGTTGCGCGTCGCCCAACCGATCACGTCGAGGGCCGGGATGCCGGCGCCTTTGACGTACGCTTCGAGTTCCTTCGCATAGTCTCCATGCGGCATCGCGGAGGTGCCGAAGTCGTCGCCGATCAGCAACTTGACACCAGCCGCGTGCGCCTGCGGCACCATCCGGTACGAATGCTCGAGGCCGCGCTCCATTTCGTCCACACCCGGAAATGCGGCCTTCCCCGTGCGCCGTTTCTGCTCGACCATCAGGTATGGAAAGTAGAGACTCGGCGCGACGAAGGTTCCCTGCTGCACCATGCCTTCGATGCATTCCTCGTCCATCATGTCGCCATGATCGATCACGTCGAGCTTGGCCTCCAGCGCCGCGAGAATCCCGCGCTTGGAAATGATGTGTCCGCGGATCTTCTTGCCACGTTCGTGAGCCGCATCGGCGGCGGACTTCATTTCGTCGAGCGTCATCGTCATGACGTCGGCCGGCCACGCGAGCCCATGCCCGCCGGTCGGATACAGCTTGATAATATCGACGCCCTGCTTGATTTCGTCGCGCACCGCTTTGCGGAACTCATCGGGGCCGTCACAGATCAGGCCGAGCCCCTCCATCTGCAATTTCCACCAGCTCGGATGAAAATCGACCGAGTCGCCAGTCGTGACCACGTCGCGTCCGCAAGCCACGAAGCGCGGCCCGGGGATCAGTCCCTTGTTGATCGCACGCTTGAGCGTGACGTCGATATTGTGCAGCGTGCCCGCGCCCACTGCGCCGGTGAACCCCGAGCGCAACAGCAACTCGGCGTTCTTGGCAGCGATCAACGTGAGCATCGTCGGCGGATGCTTCATGTCGAGGTCGAAAAGCGTGTCGATATTATCGTAGGCGACGTGGTAGTGGCACTGGACCATCCCCGGCATCAGCGAGCGGCCCGCCAAATCATAGACGACGTCGTTGGCGGAGGGTTTGGGCGCGTCGCCGTTGATACCGACGGTGCTGATGCGCTGGCCCTCGACCACCACGGTTGCGTTTTTCTTCGGTGCGTTGCGGCCGTCAATCAGGTTTGCGCGGCGGAAAAAAGTCCGTCCCATGGCACTACCTCCGTGTCGCTGGCATTCAGGAATATTGCGCGTAGCTATCGAAGTTTATCCGGCAAGCATCGGGCGAATGTCAAACCTCGCGGCGGTCTCCCAATACTGCGCAGAGCCTTTCGCCCAGTGTGCAAAAGTGGCCGAAATACGATATACGGGATCATTAGAAGTTGACCTGGAAGTCGGACCGCCGGTCTTCGTCAATCTCGCCGGTCTGCCGAATCTGGCAATCACAACCGTTAGGATAAGTGCGCGGCTCATATTTGGCTGCGTGAAATAGTGAAACCGTAAAGAAGTGAACGAACTAAATAAGGAGTAAACCGATGCCTTACGCTGATAACAAAGGAACCAAAATTTTCTACGACACCTACGGGCAGGGCACGCCCATCGTGTTCCTCCATCCGTGGACCACGAATGGCTACATCTGGTACTACCAGGTTTTCCCCTTCGCGCGGACCAACCAGGTAATCGTCGTGGACCATCGCGGTCACGGCCGCTCCGACAAGCCCAAGACCGGGTACTCGATCCAGGAACACGCCAGCGACGTCGCCGCCGTGCTCGACGCGGCCAAAGTGGACAAGGCCGTTCTCGTCGGCAACTCCATCGGTGGGATGATCGCGATGCAGTTTAACCTCGATCACCCGGACCGCGTCATCGGCAACCTGATCCTGAGTTCGGGCACCGGACTCGGCGAGGGCATGCCCAAGGAAGCCGCCGCGGCCTTTGCCAACGACTTCGCCGGCACCTTTGGTGCGCTGCTCGAAGGCGCCGTCTCGGCCAAGTCCAAGCGCGAACGTCCCGAAATTCTCGAAGTGATGAAATCGCACGCCACCGTCGAATCGAATTTCCCCAAGCACGTCTTCGACGCGTCGATGGCCGATCCCAACGGAGTCTTCGGCTGGAATATCAAGAGCAAGCTGTCGAGCATCCGCAAGCCCACGCTGATCATCGCCGGCGAGGAAGACAACGCCACTAATGTTGCGGCGAACAAGGTTCTCGCCGATAACATCCCGGGCGCGAAACTCGTTGTCGTCAAGGATGTCGGCCACTTCCATCAGCTGGAAAAGCCACTCGAATTCAACGCGACGCTGAAGGAATTCATCGGCACCCTGCGCTAACTCTCACCCGTTGGAGCACGGCCACCGGCCGCGCTCCAACGGCCACCGGCCTCGCTCCGACCGCAGCGGCCACTCGATATGTGCCGCGGCTTACTTCAATCGCGACAATCTCCGCGCTCTAATTTCATTGTGCACTACCGCGCGCGCGCCGACCTCGATCCAACCGCTACAACCTCCGCACTCCAATCGCAGCGGCCACTCGACATGTGCCGCGGCTTACTTCAACCGCTACAACCTCCGCGCTCCAATCGCAGCGGCCATTCCAACGCGTTCA
>DASXFX010000186.1:0-10870 GCA_036489375.1 Binataceae bacterium (SeqCode)
CCGGCCGAGGTGGACATCCTGATCGGCGACTGCGCCAAGGCCAAACGCGTCCTTGGATGGGAGCCGCGCGTCAAGTTTAAGGAATTGGCCGAGATGATGGTCGCCTCTGACCTGGAATTGGCCGAGCGCGAAAAGCGCAGCAACGGCTAGTCTCCTGACATCACACCGAGTGGGGGATCTCGCTTTGAAGCGATCGCTTAGCTGGCGGCGAGCGCGGCGGGATCGGGGTTCAATTCGCGGTCGAGAGCTTCGATATCCGCGGCAGAGAGCGCGAAGTATTTGGCGAGCGGATTGTGGAAGATCATCGCGCTGACGGAACTCTCAGGATCCATCATGTAACCCTCGGTCAGGCGAACGGCGAGATCGCTGTGTTCAAGTTCGAGCAGGCGAAATAGCTGGGCCTGATCTTCGAGCCGCGGGCACGCCGGATAGCCGAACGAAAACCGTTTGCCGTGATAATGGGCCTGGAACAGATCCTTATGAGTGATGTCGGCAGGATCGCCGAAGCCCCACATCTGCCTAATCTTCTGATGAAGCAGTTCGGCAAATGCCTCGGCGCCTTCGAGCGCGAGGATTTGGAGCACATGCGACCGCAAGTATTCGCCCTTGTCCTTCCATTGTTCGGCGAGGGCGCGGACGCCTTCGCCAACCGTCGTGACCATCATCGCGATGTAATCGGTGCGGCCGGATGCCGCCGAGGTCACATAATCGGCAAGACATAGACCCGGATCGTCGGACTGCCGACCGAAGGTGAAGGTTTCGAGCACCCGTTTGGCGTCGGGCGCATAGACCATCAGAGTTCGATCGCCGTCGGAATGGGCCGGGAAGAATCGATAGGCGGCGCTGGCCGTTATGTCGAAGCGCGCGAGAATCTCGTCTTCGACACTTGCGATGACGGCTTGCAGTTCCTTCGCCTTGGGGTCGCCCTCGGCGAGCGCCCGCTCGAAGTTCTTGAAGCCCAGGTGGCGAGTGTAAAGCATCACCGGGTTGATGTAGGGAAATATCTCTTCGAGGGCATAGTTCCGGAGCAAGTGTGGCTTGAGGTCGGGCGGCTCGGGAATTGGACCATCATAACTAACTGCGGGCGCGCGCCGCGCCGGACGTGCCTTGGCTTCAACGATGCGTGAGGCGGCAAGCTGCAACTTGCGCGTCTGTTCGGCGAGCGCGACTGTCAGCGCCTCGCGCCGTTGCGGATCCATGAGTTGGTTGGCGAGGTCCAGGCCTTCCATCGCGTCATTGGCATAAGCGACGACGCCCTCATATTCAGGGGCGATCTTGATCCGTGTGAAGCGCGCCGAGAGCGCCGCGCCGCCGACCATGATGGGGCAGCGCACACCCGCGGTCTTCAAGTCCTGGGCCGTCGTCACCATCATCTGGGCGGACTTGACCAGTAGCCCCGAGAGCCCGATAGCGCTCGGCTGATGCTTTTCGTAGGCCTTGATCAGCTCGTCCGGCGGAATTTTGATGCCGAGGTTCACGACGCGGTAGCCGTTGTTGGTCAGGATGATATCGACCAGGTTCTTGCCAATGTCGTGGACGTCGCCTTTGACGGTGGCGAGCAGGATGGTGCCCTTGTTGAGGCCGTCAGCCTTGTCCATGTGCGGCTCGAGATGGGCTACGGCGGCCTTCATCGCTTCGGCCGATTGCAGCACCTCGGCGACGATCATCTGATTGGCGTTGAACAGGCGCCCGACTTCGTCCATGCCTTTCATCAGGGGGCCGTTGATGATTTCGAGCGGCTTGCGCGTGGTGAGCGCTTCATCGAGATCGTCGGTCAGACCGTCGCGGGAACCTTCGAGGATATAGAGGGCGAGCCGTTCGTCGAGCGGCAGGGCCTTGCGATCTTCACGCGTCGGTTTCGCCTTGCGCTCGCGGAAGTACGCCGCAAAGGCGGCAATCGGATCGTCGCCGCGCCACCAGATGAGATCCTCGGCCAGCCGCCGCTCTTCTTCCGGAATCGAGGGATAGCGTTCGAGCTTTTCCGAGTTGACGATGGCGAGATCGAGCCCGGCCTGCACGGCGTGATAGAGCATCACGGAGTTCAGCACTTCGCGGCCGGCGTCGGGCAGTCCGAATGAGACGTTGGACACGCCCAAAATGGTTTTCGCGCGCGGCATCGCCGCCTTGATCAACCGGATCCCCTCGATCGTCTCAACGCCAGAACCGATGTAGTTGCGGTCGCCGGTGCCGACCGGAAAGACCAGCGGGTCGAAGATGATGTCCTCCGGCTCGACGCCGTACTTCTCCGTCAGCAAACGGTATGATCGCTCTGCTATCTGCAGCTTGCGATCGCGCGTGACGGCCTGCGCCTGCTGCTTGTCCTCATCGATACAGCCGACAACCAGTGCGGCGCCGTAACGGCGTGCAATCGGCACGACGCGCTCGAAGCGCTCTTCGCCGTCCTCCAGGTTGATGGAGTTGATCAGCGACTTTCCCGGCGTGCGCTTCAATGACTCTTCGATGACGTTCGCATCGGTCGAGTCGATCATCAGCGGCACCTTGACCTTCTTGACCAAGGTGAAGAGCAGCGCACTCATGTCGGCGAGCTCGTCGCGATCGGGATCCTGCACGCAGATGTCGAGCACGTGCGCGCCGCGGCGTACCTGCAGCCGGCCCAGCTCGGCGGCTTCCTCGAACTTGGCGCCACCGATCAGGCGTTTGAACTTGCGGCTGCCGAGCACGTTGGTGCGCTCGCCGACGATCACCGGGCGGGTATCGTCATCTATCACCAGTGACTCGATACCCGAGACGATCGAGCGCCGCGGCGGTGCGATTTCGCGCTGTTGACGACCCGCCGTCATCCGGGCAAGCGCTTCGACGTGCGCAGGCGTGGTGCCGCAGCATCCGCCGACGAGGTTGACCCAGCCGCTGGCGACGAACCGGTCAAGCTTGGCGGACAGAGATTCGGGGGTTTCGTTGTAATTGCCTTCCTCGTCGGGCAAGCCCGCGTTCGGCACGCAGGCGACCGGAAACCGTGAAATTTCTGCGAGCGTGCGCAAGTGGTCGGTCATGAAGTCCGGACCGGTGGCGCAATTCAGCCCAATCCACAGGAGATCGTGATTGGCAATTGCGGTATAGAACGCCTCGATATCCTGGCCTGCGAGCAGCGTCCCCATCGTCTCGATGGTGCCCGAGACGGCGATACCGGCGGGAACACCGGTGGCCGCGATCGCGCGCTCGATACCGATCAAGCCAGCCTTGCAGTTGATCGCGTCCTGCACCGTCTCCAGCAGCAGCAGGTCGGCACCACCCTCGATCAGCCCTTCCGCCTGCTCCTGATAGGAGTTTGCAAGATTATCGAAAGTAACGCCGCCGGTGACCGAAATGCTTTTGGTCGTAGGACCCATCGAGCCGGCAACAAACCGCGGACGCTCAACAGTGCTGAAGGCGTCCGCTTGAGCGCGCGCGAGTTGCGCCGAGATCCGGTTGAGTTCCCGCGCCTGTCGTTCGAGTCCGTACTCTGCCAACACCACCGACGTCGAGCCGAAGCTATTGGTCTCGACAATGTCGGCTCCGGCTTCGAGAAAGCTGCGATGCAGCTCGCTGATCTTGTCCGGACTGGTGACGACGAGATTTTCGTTGCAGCCGTCGAGGCTCGGGCCGCCGAAGTAGCCCGCATGAAGGTTCATGCCCTGGATGGAGGTTCCGGTGGCGCCGTCGAGTACAACGATCCGTTGCGCGATCAGGCGACGAAGGATTTCGATTCGTTCTCGGGTATTGGACATCGGCGATTAGGACCGCTCCAACGCGGACCAGTGAACTATTAGAGTATCCGATGGTCGCAAGCGTCGCAATTTATTGCTTTCGCGAGGACGGCTGGCAGGCACTCGGGAATGTCATCGGACTGCTATTTTAAACGCATCGTAGGTCGAGTTTCGACGGCCGTAGAACACATTGGACCGAGCGTTCGCTAGCTGGAGGGTTTTTGTAATTGCGGGGGCTTGCCGTAACCAACATGATTAGGCTTTGCTCATGGACACTGATCGGTGGTGGCCATCGGGCGGACGGAGGCGGAGATGATACTGGCATGGCTGTGCTATTACGACGGGCTGATCGCGGTCGCGGCTGCGGCCGCGGGGATTATCAGCGCCCACTATGGGATGACCGCGCCTTTCTTCGGCTTCCAGCTGATGCTGATTGGTCTCGTCTTTGCGGTCCTGGCCTTGTTGAGCGGCCTGATCGCGTTACCTATGACCTACTTCTCGCCGCGGCGGCGCGGCGGACTCAGTCGCGCGCGAATCGGCTTCGTGCTCGCGTTGATAGTCATTCTTCCGATTGTTTTCGTGGCCTCAAAGACACGGCAGTACCCGTTGATTAACGACATCACGACCGATACCGCAAAGCCGCCGGTGTTTGTGAAGGCGAACGAGTATCAACCGAAGCGCGGCCGTGACCTGAGCTACAATCCGCGCAACGCCGCGATCCAGAACAGTGCCGATGCGTATAAGGACCTCGCGCCGCTCAAGATGGACGGGCTGCCGGACGAGGTCTTCAAGAAAGTCGCGATCCTCGCGGGCGAGATACCGAGCTGGCAAATAACTCGCAATGATCCGGAAACTCATACGTTGGAGGGAATTGCGACGTCGGGGCTGTTCAAGTTCAAGGATGATTTCATCATCGAAGTGCGGCCCGCGGACGGCGGCGGCAGCCTGGTCGAAATGCGATCGAAGTCGCGCGACGGCACCGGCGACCTCGGCGCCAACTATCATCGCATCGTCAGTTTCCTGCGTATCGTAAAGACCGGTCCGCAAACACTACCGCCGGGCTCGGCACAGGTGCAGCCGTAGCCACAGGCCGATCGCATCGAGCGTCGGAGGCCTCCGCTACTTCAGCATGGTTGGCAGGTCTTCTGAGCCCTGCGACGGAGTCAGCCCCGACGCTCCGCCTGTGGGTGGTGTACTCGGTTGAAGTGGTGGCGCTTGCGTTGCTGCGCATCCCGCACGACCTAGGCCTGTTCATGTTCGCGTTCGGCGATCGCGGAAGCTGGCTGGTCGTGCAGTATCTGGCCGCGCATGGCTATCGGCCGACGATCGACTTCGGTTATCCATACGGGCTGCTGCCGATAATGTTTGGCCGAATCTGGTTCGGTCTGTTCGGCCTCACTCCGGTTGCCTTCGACCTGGCGATGACTCCGGGAGGCATCGTGATGGCGTGGGGGATGGCGCGATTCGCCGGGGCGATGCGGTTGGGTCGTGCCGGTCAGATGTTGATGATTGTTGCGCTCCCGATCGCCATCCAGTCATCGCTGCCCTCGCTCTCGCATCTGCTGGAGGCCGTGACGCTATGTCTGGCGCTGGCAGAGCATTCGCGCGGCAATCGCTGTGCGGCCCTGGCGCTGACGGTGGCGGCGTGTTTTGCGAAGGCTGCGCTCGGATACCTGTACGGATTACTGCTCGTCATACTCATCGTCGCGGATTGTTGGACAGACCGCCGAACTGGTGACCGGAGTGATGTCACCGCGGATCCGAAGTCGCGAATCGATTGGATCGCATTGCGCCGTGCGGTCACTCCGGCAGCGATCACGGGCGCTCTTCTGCTCGCGACTACCGGATTCGTTTATGGCTTGCGCCCTTTGACGGCGAGCCTGTTGCCGTTGAACGGTATGAAAATCTACCGGACGCTCCACTTCGGCTTCTTTACTCCGTGGAGCCGCACCTTTTGGGATCCGCGCGGCGTTCCGACAGGCACTTACTTCGCTTCGGTCGCACCTTTCTGGGTAGGCGCAACGATATGGCTCGCGCTCACCGGCGGATGGGCCGGATGGCGGCTATGGTTGTCGGATCATTCGAATCGCAGTCGCAACGAAATCATTTTATGCTGCGCGGTCCTGCAGACCCTGTTCGTCATGCGCTTCTTCGGACCGCCGCTGTCCTGGACGTACTACCCGTACATCCTCGTGATGGGCACGGCCGCGTCAAGTGCGTTAAATCGCGCATCGGCGATGGCTGTTCTGACACTCACCCTGGTCGCCTTCATGGCGGAGATCGTAAGTATCAGCGTGGCGGCAGCGGAATGGAAAATCTCGTCGCCAAGTCCGACGGCAGCGGGTCTATGGGCTGACGCTGGCGAGCGCGCTGAATGGGCCAACGTCATGCGCCTGATCGCGGGCCATCGTACGGTTGCCATAGGTGTGGCTGGCGGCGCGTCGATACTCTTTGCGAATTTCGAAAAGCCAGTCGGCGCATACCTCGTCCGCGACGAAGCGACACCGGCCGAAGTCGAACGGACCATTGAGCGAATTCAGACTGCGGATTTCGTAGTCAGGCCCGCTTCGGAGAGTATTGGAGATCCGATTTCCTTCTGGCCCGCGCTGACTAATACGCTTGACCACCTCCAATTGGTTTGGAAGGGGCATGTGTACCAGGTCTGTCGGCCCGAGAAACCAGCGCCGCACGGTTCATCGGACAGATAAGTGGACCTATATCTCGCCGCTAAGGTTTCTAGCTGGCTATCGGTGCGAACAGTCGCAGAATACTCAACCCCGGATCAGGAATCGCGAGTTTCGTCAGATAGGCGTCGAGATGATTGAAGGCGATCTGCGCTGGTAGAGTTCTGTTCGCGAGTGGTTGAGCGGGCCACGGCTGCGCGCCGATTTCGTGTTGATAGCCGGCCTGCTGTAGAAAGAGTGCGAGAGCGTCCGCGAGGATTCGGAGCAGCTTGAGTTGATTAGCGTAGAGGTCCGGGACCTCGGAGATCTCCGCGGTGTTCCACGCGTGCGGGATAATATCGTAGGGGTTCGCCAGCCTGTACGCGCCTGGAAATTTTCCTGCAAAGCGTTGCGCGAAGCCGCTGTTGCCCGGAGTCGGGGCAGCAAAGGAATGCGGATGCATAACCGCAGTGCTGTGCGGATCCCATCGACAATATTCCGCAACGCTCGGGCCCTGCGTGTCTGCGAGCCATTGCGCTAGTGCGGCTGCCAGCGCGCCTCCTTTGCTATGACCGATCACATGGAGATCGACCGGGCCGGCCGAGGCACTCACGAAAGCTGTTAGAAATTGCGCCAAAGTCCGCGCCGGCGGCGAAGGTGGCTGAGCTACAGTCGCGGCTTGAACTATGGTCGCATCGTTACTATGACCGAACCAGTCTGTAACCTTACTTGCGATGTCCGCGAAGATGCCGCTGACATCCAGCGCGGCTGTTCCTTTCACCATCGTCGTGATGAAGGCATAGCCCGCGGCAGCCTGAGCCTTGGTGGCAGCCGCCCGAGCCTGCTCAGCCGCTGTTTCGACGACCGGTGGCGGCGGCGGATTCTGCGCTCGCAATATCTGAAGAATACTCAAGCCCAGCCCGATGCTATCGGATATTTTCACTTGGCTTCCGGCACTACCGTAGGCCCAAGTCTGTGGCGCGAGACGAAAGTTGCTCTCCCAATCTCCCAGCGAAAAAAGATTGGTGCCGCGAACTACAATTGCCAACGTCTTTGGCGATTGCTTGTTCCGGACGACGTACATCGCCGAGTCATCCAGCCCCGCGCCGCCGGAGCAGTAGCCAGCCGGCCCCCAGACCAGTTCCCACTTACCCTGCACGCGACTAAAGGAGCTAAGACCACGAGTTATCTCGTCGTGAAGAATTCTTTGGCTGTGAGGATTCGAGAGATTTAGTTCACATCCGCGATAGGCGATCGCAGCAAGGGTCAACGCTTCGGTGGGATCCATCCTGAGTACCTCCCCTGCGGCATATAAGAGCTCGCTACCCGATCCGAAGCCGACGCAATCTGCGGCTCGTGGCTCCTGCTACAGACATTCGCAGGTCCTCATATACTTCGCTTGCAACGCCAATTCAAATCCAATAGCTAGAACATCGATTAGAGCGAGATTCCAATTTATATCTTGGGTTAGTTTGAAAATCGTACTTTATGGCCCTGAATACACGACAACAAACCGTAGATGATGCTCGTAGTTTTGGGATGGCGATCGTGGAAAGCAATCAAAGGTGGGTAAAAGGAAATGGGCATTCTCCAGCAGCTTGAGACCTTGCTAGGAACTCCAAAAATGTTTTCGCCGACCTCGGCGCCAGGGTTTTTTCCGGCCCTACCTGCAGGTCAGTTGCCGCCGGTGAATCCTTTGCTCACTCTCATAAACGATAAGAACACTCCGGCTCCGAAATTCCCGCTTACTGTTCCTGCTATCAAGAGCCTGCTTGAGTCGGTGGGCGCTGGCGAATTGCAGACCTTGGAAGGGCAGATACTTGACGCGATCAAGAGCCCGATAGATCCCGCGAATCCTCTCGCGGCTTTGAAGAATATCTTTGCGGGACTCGATACTCTTGCGGAAAACGTCGCTACCCAGGTCGTGACTCTGATTACTCATCAATTGGTGATAGGTGCGTCGCTTATATCGATCGTCAACGCGCTCAAGCCACAGAACCTTGATGCGTTCTTCGCGGCGCAAAGCCAGTACTTCTTCGGCCACCTTGATGCCGCAAGCAAGAAAAACGTATCCGGCTATGTCACCATTGCGAACGAGACGATTGCCCCGCCTGAACTGCCTACGCCGCAAGCGGGCTCGGCCTCGGATCTAAAGACCGTAAAGAGTTACTTTTCCAGAAAGACCGGCGATCAATACGTCCGCGATCTCACCCGAGTTGGCTTTGAAGCGATCGCGAACGACGCCTGGTCGCTCGCAAGCAGATACGATCAGATAGCTAAAAACGCTGCCAACAACGCAAGCCCTGAAGTCAAAATCAACGACGCGGACAAAGCCCACAACTGGTTCAAGGGTTTCTCCGACTTCGCCGAGGCTAGTGTGACGTCTGCCGTCGAACAGGCGCTCCAGGGCGGCGGACCGATCGATTCCAATCCACTATTTGCGGCGGGCGTGGCAACCGCTGCGGGAACGGCCGCACGCAAAGCCGCTCAGCACGTCTTTTTGCAGGAGATCGGAATCAAATAGCGCGACGCTTGCACTCGCCGATTACAACGGCCCCATCCCGATCGTCATGACGCGACTGACTACGGCTTGAGCGCGCGCAGCGCTCGCTTCATCGCACTGGCGCGATCCTCACCCACCGGATTGATAAAAACGATGGCCCATCCAATGCCCGGTGACGCCAATTCGGCCAGACGATCGCGAACCCGTCCCTCCGACCCCACCAGCAGCGTCGAGTCGATCATCTTGTCGGTGACGGCCGCGATTGCCGCCTTGCCATCTTTACCGGCGGCGCGGATGCCTTCGATCTCGCGATCGAAACCGGCGTGCGCGAACATATTGCCGTAAAAGCGCAACGCTCCGTATCGCGACAAGAGCGTGCGGGCCGGCTTGCGTGCTAAATCGATATCGTCCGAGATGAACGCCGTGGCGAACATCGTCGGCACGATCTCGGACACATTGCGACCCGCCTTCTCCGCGCCCTCGGCGATCTCGCCCAACGCTTCCTTGATCCGCGCTGGCGGGAAAAAATTGAAAATCACGCCGTCCGCGATCTCGCCTGCCAGCCGCACCATCGGACGTGACACGCCCGCCAGGTAAAGCGGCGTTTTGCCAACGACCTTGGGATTGGTCTTGCCGCCTTCGATCATCCGCCGCAGCGTCGCGACCGTCTCGCGCATCTTTTTCATTGGGTCCGCCGGGCCGCCCATGTCGATGCCAAGCGCGCTGTTGCCCTCACGATGGCCCGTGCCGAGACCGAGGATGAACCGGCCGCCGGTCAGTTCATGGAGCGCCGCGACCTCGTTGGCGAGCAGATTCGGATGGCGCAGATAAATGTTGGTAATCGCCGTGCCGAGCGTCACGCGCTGCGTGTTAAAGCCAATGCCCAACGAACATGCGAGCGAATCGTTGTTAGCCTCCGTCATGAAAACGCCGTCGAAGCCGGCATCCTCGGCCGCGCGCGCCCATTCGATAATCGTGGGCAGGGGGCTGTCGGGCATTATCGAAAAAGCGAGCGCGATTTTAGCCATGATAGTTTCCTTTGTCGGCGCGATATTCACACTAACTGCGCGCTCTCTTGATATCGTTCATCGTTGCCCGATGGCAACAGCCGTGGGTGCGCCCCCTCGGAGTCTATCGGGCTGATTGTCCGGTCCGAGCTACGCACCGACCCGGGTGGTAGCGACAAAGGGGGCGGAAGTCCGGCTATAATACCGCTACGGAAGGCCGGTGGCGGCGAACTGATGCTGTTGTACGCGCCAGATTGTCGCTATGATTCGTTTTCCCGCGTCAGTCGTCGGACGGACGCATCGGAACCACAGATGATAGCGATCGTCGATTACAAGGCGGGCAATCTGACCAGTGTCGCTGCCGCGCTCGACCACTTGGGCCACCGCTGCGAAATTACCGATCGGCCCGAACGGATTTGTGCCGCCGATCGGGTAATCATCCCGGGCGTCGGCGCCGCCGGCGCGACGATGGAAAACTTGATCGCGCTGGAACTAACGAGCACGCTGCGTGACGACGTCGCCCGTGCCGGCAAACCGTTCCTGGGCATCTGCATCGGCATCCAGATCCTGTTCGATTACAGTGCCGAAGACGACCAGAAATGCCTCGGGATAATTCCCGGCGAGGTCGTACGGTTTCCTTCGTCCGTCGATGGCCGTCCGCTGAAAGTGCCTCAAATCGGATGGAATCGTGTGCGCCAAGCTCGCCCGCATCCGATATTCGATGGCGTGCCCGACAACTCGCACTTCTATTTCGTTAATTCGTATCATCCGGTGCCTTCGGATCCCGCGGTCACCATCGCGACCAGCGACTATGGCGTCACGTTCACCGCCGCGATCGCTCGCGACAACGTGATCGCAACGCAATTCCATCTCGAAAAGAGCGGCACGGCAGGCCTCCGCATGCTCGACAACTTCTGCCGGCTCAAGATCTGACATGATCGCCAAGCGCATCATCCCGTGCCTCGACGTGCGCGCGGGCAAAGTCACCAAGGG
>DASXFX010000200.1:0-9541 GCA_036489375.1 Binataceae bacterium (SeqCode)
AATCTCGCGTGCCCGTCCGACGGGCCTTTCCTGCTCTTCCAAGTTTTCCAACAGCGTACCTATCCGGTAACTCCGGCGCCCTTCGGCGTCTTCCAGAAAGCTTAGTTTCTGTACGGGATCGAACGAGAGTGCCCACGCCCGAGACTTCTGACCGATCGTTTGACCTTGAATCTCCCGTCGTCCGATTTGAATCCAAGAGAGGCGGCTGCGGAATTTGTGGCGGGCGGCGTAGCCGAGCGGACAAAAGACTAGTCGAATGAAAGAGCCAGTCGTACGGACGACCCTGGGTGAGACAGATACCGCGCGCGCGAGACTAATGACCCTTCGTTGATGTAGAGGGACTCCCTTCCAGTTTCGGGCGCCCGATCACCGGTTGTCGGTTAGGCCCGAGCCATTGAGCGCCACTGCCGATAATTGGACGCCAGTCGCCCAAGGGCGAGTGCCGACCGTCAGCGCCTCGCCATTTGGCACATTATAAATAAGCGGCCGGAGCCACTGGGGCACAATTACCGACAGTAGCCGTTAGTCAACTTTACCGATGGTCGGACCGTAGCCGTCAGGCGACTTTGCTGACGGTCCGACCGTAGTGGTTAGGCGTTAGCCGTTGGGAGGCTGGTGATAGTGATGCGGCGGCGGCGGTACGGGAGCACCCATCGGATGTTCAGGTGTTCCGTTCGGATGGTATTCGTTCGCTCCGTTTGGATGGTATTCGGGGTTTCCGGCCGGGTGATACGCGGGATTGCCGGCGGTGTGGTACTCGGGGTTTCCATTCGGATGATACGCGGGGTTACCGGCCGGATGATATTCGGGGTTTCCAGCATGGTATGCGGGGGCTCCGACCGGATGCTCCGGCGTGCCCATCGGATGCTCTTCCACCCATTCGGGATGGTTTTTGTTCCAATCCGGATGATTAGTCTGAACCCATCTCGGATCATGCTCATGCCACCACGAGGCGCGGCGCCAATGATGATGCTGGTCGTAGGCGCCGCTGTGTCCGTAGCGCGCCCGATCGACCTGGGGATGAGTCTCGAGGAAATGATTCAAGTCGGGATGGTTGGCGAGGTATCGCGGATCATTCATGAGGCTGGGATTGGCCTTGAGCTCCGGATGGCTGTTTACATATTGCTCGAGATCCTGCTGCGCAGTCTGCGCGAATGCAGGCGCCATCCCGATTGCACAGAGCAACGCGGTGGCCGAGATGATCGTGCGAATCTTCATCTAATTGTCCTCCTGTTGGGGCTGGAACGAATCTTCGTTTCCCTGCGACCCCCCAGTCGCAGTTGTACAACCATTTTATGAGAGCCGGCGGTGCATGGGTAGGGCATAGTTTTGCCTATCCCTGGTTTTAAAAGGTTGACGAGAGCCGCTTTACAAGACTGCGAGAGGGGCGTTGGAAGGTGGCACGTAAAAACTAAAGGTGACGCAAGGACCTTCCAAGCCTGACGAGCGACGCGGACGCTCGTTTCGTCGACCTGCTGACTGATGGCGCGACGGGCTTCCTGACCAATGGGAGCCATCGAACCGGCTTGAGTTGAGATGCCTATATCGCCACGACGACCGAATGCGCGCGTTCTGGCGCGCCCCCGCGCCGGGTAGTCAGATCACCGCTTGTCCGACTTCAAATCGCAGTCGCATCGAAGGAGCCGTGAGCGGCCCGATGGATCTAGTGAGAATCCATCAGACAGTTGACAAACATCTCGTCGGCGGATATTGAGAATCACTCTCATTATCATGATCTACACCAAATACCGGTTGGCGCCTCACCATGACATCCACCCGCAAAGCTCAGTCGCGCGGATTGCGCTGGCAACATGGCGCGCGGTCGCGCTCGTTCTGACGATGGCGCTGGTCTTCACGTCGCCGTGTCGCGCAGCCGCGCAACCGTTATCGGGGACGATCACCGATGCGCTCGGGCGGCCGCTGGCGGGAGTGAACGTGGAGTTGCGCAACGAGAACGGACGCACGGTCGCCCACGCCGTGACCGAGCACGCCGGTCATTTCACGATGGGTCCGGCAAATCCCGGAATTTATTCGCTCGACGCGGGCAAGCCCGGCTTCAAGTCCGCGATCAAAATCGTGCAGTTGCCGCGCAACAGCGCGGAGCAGATTTCGATCGCACTCGACGCGGAGACGGCACTGTCCTTGCCGATCAGGGCGACGATGATTCACGCGCCCAACGGGGTCTCGATCACCGGCGCGAACAAATACACCATGACGGCGCAGGATATTACGAACCTGCCCAAGGGTGAGAACGCGACGATGGCGGACGTGCTGACGCAGATGCCTGGCGTGGCGCTCGATCAGAACCAGCAGATTCACATCCGCAACACCGAAGGGCCGCAATTCCAGTACGAGATAAACGGGGTGATGGTACCGTTCGACATCAACACCAATCCGCCGTTCGTCTCGATGATCAACCCGATGTTCATCAAGTCGATTAGCCTGCTCGATGGCATTTTGCCCTCGCGCTACAGCTATGCGACCGGTGGCGTGTTGAATATCGAGACCAAGGACGGATGCGAAGCGCCGGGCGGCAGCGTCAGCATGTATGGCGGCCAGCGGGATACGATGCAGCCGAGCTTCCAGTACGGCGGCTGCGACGGCAAATTCAGCTACTACCTGAGCGGGCTGTATAACCGCAGCAACAGCGCTTTCAGTTCGGCGACGCCGGCGCCGGATGCGATTCATAACCATACGGATCAAGGACAAGGCTTCGGCTACTTTGCCTACGACCTTAACCCGACTACCAGGCTCAGCCTGGTCACGTCGGTATCGGCGAGTGACAACCAGTTACCTAACCAACCCAATCTCCCGACCGCGTTCACGCTGACCGGATCGCCGTACATACCGTCGTCCGATATCAACTCTTATCTCGACTTTCGCGACTACCTGGGGATGCTGTCGCTGAACGGATCGCCGACGCCGGATCTGACTTATCAACTGGCTTACTCGGCGCACTATATCTCGCAGGATTTCCAGCCCGACAACGTTGGCGAGCTGCTATATCAAGGGGTGGCGTCAACCGCCTTCCATAGCGACCTGGACAACACGCTCGAAGGCGACCTGACTTACAAGTGGCGCAACCACACACTAGGCGCGGGCTTCTACCTCGGCGAATACGGAGTAGAGGCAGACGACAACTCGCTGGTCTTCAAAGTCAATCCCGATGGCATGCAGATATCTGACACGCCAGTGCGGGTGATCAATAACGTCAACAAAATCAATTTGCTGTCGGGGATCTACTTACAAGACACCTGGCAGATAACCGAGAAGCTGCGCGCCAACGCAGGTGTGCGCTGGGATCGATTGAGCGGCTTCACTTACAACAACCAGGCGAGCCCAACTATCAACCTGGTGTATCAACCGTGGCTCGACACGACGCTGCACGGCGGGTTCGCGCGCTACTTCCAGGTGCCGAGCTTCCAGGGGATTTCGCCGGGCGCGCCGCAAGCATTTGCGGGCACGACCGGGCTCGCGGGTTTCGGTACGGCCACGCCGGAAACCGAAGATGACTACGAGTGGGACGTTGGCGTGGTTCATGAGTTGATGAAGCACATGACGATCTCGGAAGACGCCTTTTACGAATACAACAAGCGCTACCTCGATACCGGGCAGTTCGGCGACGTGCCGATTTTCGCGCCCTTCAACTATCGTCACGGTTACATCTGGGGGACGGAGACCGCGGTCAGCTACAAGACCGGGAATCTCTCGATGCATGCGAGCACGACGATCGGCCGGAACCTGCAGAAGGGCGTCGCGACCGGGCAGTTCAACTTCGATCCGGACGAGCTCGGCTACATCAACCGGCACTATATCGTGCTCGATCATCAACCGCTTTACGGCGCCTCGGGCGGTATCACCTATAACTGGAAGCCGTACGCTTTCAGCATCTCAACCCTGTATAGCAGTGGCCTGCGCGGGGACTTTGCCGACCTGGAATCGCTGCCCAATGTGATTCAGATAGACCTGAGCGGGCAGCGCAGCTTCGAGATACCGCACATCGGCGAGGTAATCGATCGTGTCACCGTGCTGAACGTGGCAGATCGCACGAACCTGATTCGGCCGGCGGAGGGTATCGGGATCTTTCAATCGGCGTACGGTCCGCGGCTTACGGTTTATGACGCGCTGACGGTGCCGCTGCCGGCGCTTAACCCATAGGGCGATGGCGCGCCGACCGGCTGGTCGGCTGTTAGTTCGTCCATAGGTCGGACTATGCGAGGGGTGGGCGCTACAATTTGTCGGTTGAAGACGCGCGCCCCTACGCCGATCAAGCGTGCTGACTGGCAGTTAGCAGCGGTCTTGTAACAAGTTGTGGATAGCGAGCGAATAACGCTCCTGGCATCGGATTTTACCTAATTCCCGGCCGACTGTTTGTGTAAAAACTTGGGCAACGTAGTTGTCATTCTGCACACATGTTGTTAACATGGCGAACGTAAGCATAGGCTTCAAGGTCTCCAAGTTACCTTGAAGGGGGGCGGCAATGGCGAGAGTTCTGACGCTGGAAGAAGTTGCCAGCTACTTGCGAGTTCACCCATCGACGATTTACCGGCTGCTTAAGAAAAAGCAGCTCCCTGCCTTCAAGGTAGGCAGCGATTGGCGGTTCAATCTGGAGTCGATAGATCGCTGGCGCGCCGACGCTGAACAGGGTGGACGCGAAATGACGGTCAAGATGCCGGCCGGCAGCAAAGCGGAAACCTAGGCGAAGTTGCGTCAAAAGATCGCCACACAAAAGCGTACGCGACAGCGTCGCTTTAAGATCAGACTTGCGTACAGGCGCTGAACGACGGTTCAGCATAACCCGCGACCAGGTTGAGCAGCGCTGACCGGAAGGATCGACGATACGACGCATGATCTTGAAGGTCGCACGGCTCGGCCATCCCGTAATCCGCACGCAGGCCCATCCGGTGGATCCGGCGAAAGTCACCACGCCTGAATTTCAGGCTTTGCTCGACGACATGGTCGAGACCATGCGGGAATACAACGGCGTGGGGCTCGCAGCGCCGCAAGTTCACCTCGCGCTGCAACTCGCGGTGCTCGAAGTGGAGAACCATCCGCGCTATCCCGACATGCCGAGCGTGCCGCTGACCTACCTGATCAATCCAAGCGTTACCGTCCTCGATTCGTCGCCGCTAGAAGAATGGGAAGGCTGCCTGAGTATTCCCGAACTGCGCGGACGCGTGCCGCGCTTCAAGCAACTGCGGGTGACCGCGCTCGGCCGCAATGGTGAAGCCCTCGACTTCGTCGCCAACGATTTTCATGCGCGGGTGATTCAGCACGAAACCGATCATCTAAAAGGCGAGGTTTATCTCGACCGGATGACGGACATGAAGTCGCTTAGCCATCTGCTCGAATGGCAGCGTTACGTGATCGAGCCCGCCGCGCGCGCAGCACGCAAGACCTGAGCTATCTCAACCGGCCTAAGCGATCTTGATCGGTCCGCGACCCTGAGCCTTGGTCGGAGCGGGCGGCGAGGCTGCGATCGCGGCTGCCCGTCGATCGATTTCCTGCGCATTGAGCATAGCCTTCGTGCACAGAAGCTTTTCGAGCGCCGCCAGCCAGCGCTCGTAGTAGGGCGCGGCGGCCGCGTCGCCGGCCGCGATTTCCGCGATCAGCAGATCGCGGAAATCGTCCCAGGCAAAACGCTCGCCACCGCTGAGCGTCACGGCGAGGGCGAAGGCCCGGGCCTCCCACGGTGCGGCGAATACCGCGTCAGCGGTATTCGCCGCACCGGGCGCCGTCGCGGCGCCGGCCGCCGGTGCCACGACTTTCATTTCGTGGCACCGGCGGCCGTGGGAGCGGCGACGATGGCCGTCCCGATCATCGAGTCGCGCGTGACGAGCGCAGCCAGTTCTTCTTCGTTGAGATGTTCAGTACCGGCCGGGCGCATCGGCAGCACCATGTAGCGCAGCTCCGCGCTGCTATCCCATACTCGCAACTCGACGCCGGCCGGCAGGTCGAGCCCGAATTCGTGCAGGACACCGCGCGGATCGCTGACCGCGCGCGATCGATAAGCCGCGCTCTTGTACCATACCGGTGGTAATCCAAGGACCGGCCATGGGTAGCAGGAGCACAGGGTGCAGACGACCATGTTATGCACAGTCGCGGTGTTTTCGAGCGCCGTCAGATGTTCACCCTGCGGGCCCGCCGCCAGGCCCACCTCCTCGATTGCGACGGCCGCATCCTCGAGCAAGCTCGCCTTGAACGCCGGATCGACCCATGCGCGAGCGACCACGCGCGCTCCGTTGCGCGGCCCCACTTTGTTTTCGTAGGTATCGACCAACGCGTCGAGCGCCTTGGGATCGACCAGTCCCTTTTCGACCAGGAGGGTCTCGATCGCCTTGACGCGCAAAGCCGGGCCCGACTCGGGTGCGTTATGGTCGTGATCGTGATCGTCGTGATGCTTTCCGCTCATGGCCTCTTGATCCGTTTCTTCAAAGCTATGGGTTGGGCGTCCCTCGACCGTCGTTCTTCGCGGCCACCCGGCGTGAAGGCTTGGTAGTGCGAGACTTCGCGCCCGGCTTGTGCGATTTGCCCGACTTCGAGGAATGCTTGCGCGCCGCCGCGCTTCGCGGTTGCGCCTCACCAGTGTCCACTTCGAGAGGGAAGTCGAGATAATCTTCCCACAGGTCGACATAGACGCGCTCGCCCGCCGGATGGTCCTTGCCCCAGAGCTCGCGCCCGCCGAATTCCACCGCGTAGCAATGTTGCGGCTTGGTCCCGGTGCCGTGCGCGTGGGTATCGGGGAAGACGAATACGCCCCAATCGCGATGGATAGTTCCGTGATGGCCGCGCGCATAGCGGGGCAGCCGGGTGTGGCCTTCCGGATTGAGGTTGCGCGCAATCACGCGGTCGCCCGGCTTGAAGCGCGGGCGATAACTCTGGTCCAAGCGCAACGAACGCGCGCCGCCGCCGAGCGCCTCCGACAGTGCGGCCGAATCGCCTCCAGCGTGCGCGGTCTTCGTCTCATCGGAGGTCGCCCGGGATACGTCGCCGACGGCCACGTTCTCGTGCTGCGCCATTTCGGCGGAGTTGTGATCTCCCGCCCCAGATCCCTGCGGTTCATCATTCGCTCTAACTGCTGCGCGATGAGCGCCGTTTGACGCAGCGCCTGCCCGTAACGCCGCCATCACGACGTCGATTTCGTGGCGGGCGACTACGCCCTTTTCGATCAGCAGCTGCTCGAACGCGTAAAGCCATTTCTCGTAATAGCTGGCCGCGAGGTATTGCGCCGGCGGCATCCGCTCGATCGTGCGGCGATACTCGTCAACATTGAAACGACGGCTGCCCATCATCACGAGCGCGAGCGCGAACGTCCGGCGCTCGAATTCAGCATGAAAGACCGGCTCGTCGTGCTCGCGGACGACCGGACCAAAGCCGTGCATCCCGCCCATGTCATGAATTCCGTTCACATCAGCGCTCCAAGACTCCTATGATCGCCCACAAAACCGGATCGCTCAAGCGCAGAAAGGCCACATTTGGGACTGAGGAAGGAGGGGAAACGCAGGATCGCGAAACCTTTGAAAGGTTTCACACTTCCCACAGTGAAAGGTCATTGAGGCGGAATGACGATGTTGTAGCGCACCGGATAGAGCAACGAAGGGTACGGGCGTAGATCAGGCGATGAGGCCCTCGCATTCGTGGCAGCGGATATCCTCGAGCGCACTCTCGTCCATCTTCGGCAGCTCGATATCCGGAACAACGACCACCCTCGAGCCGTCGCACGTCGAGCATGCGATCTCGACCTCGGTGAAATGAACGCCGTCCACCGGATGGGGCACCCTGGTCTTGCGTAGAATCTTGCTCTTTTCCATCTGAATCACCTGGCAATGGGACGCGGCACTGTAGTGATCGCGAGCTATATCTATATAGTTCCTGCTATCTGCGCGCATCCAGTAGCGCCGGTCCCACCTGGTAACAGGCCAGGCACAACGTAACGGAAGAAGGGGGCGGCGGTGGCGACGCCCATGCGTTCAGGCGGCGGCGCGGGTCTGGGTGAAGCGCACCGGCATGTGCTTGATCCCCGCGATCAAGTTCGACTGGAGCCGCTCGACCGCGCCCGCCAGCTCAATATGCTCGATCCGACTGAGCAGATCCGCCAGCATCAGCCGCAACTCCAGCCGCGCCAGATGAGCGCCGGCGCAGAAATGCTCGCCCTTGCCAAAAGCGATGTGTTCGTTCGGCCGCCGCGCGATGTCGAATTGGTAAGGGTTATCGAACACGCTCTCATCGCGATTCCCAGACGGAATCCAGAGCGCGACGCGGTCGCCTTCCTTGATTTTCGTGCCCGCCAGCTCCGTATCCCTGGTGGCGACGCGCGCGATATGCGTAATCGGACTGGTCCAGCGCAGGATCTCTTCGATCGCTGTCGGCATAAGCGCGGGATCGTTCAGCAGTCGCGCGCGCTCCCCCGGATAATCGATCAACGCCAGCAGACCGCCTGAGATCGCATTGCGTGTCGTTTCGAGACCACCGATGATATACAGCCAGCCGTTGTGAAAGAGCTGGGGCTCCGTCAGCTTTTGTCCGTTAAGCTCGGCATTGCCGAGAACCGTCAGCAAGTCTTCGCCATCGCCACCACGTCGTTGCAGTGCGAGTTCCGCGCAGTAGTTGCCGAGACTCAGCACCCCCTCCCGGCGGGTATCCATCGGCGAACCTGATTCGGTCTGGTACTCCGGGTCCTCGAAGCCGATCGACATATTGCCCCATTTGAAGACGTCGGCCCAATCTTTTCGCGGAATCCCCATTATCTCGCAGATGAAGGCCATCGGCAGACGCGCCGCCACATCCACGACGAAATCGCATTTGCCGTCTTTCATGACCTCGTCGAGGATTTCCGCAACCAGCAACTGACCGGGGCTTTCGTATTTGCCGACTGGACGCGGCAGAAACAAGCGGTTGAACGCCCGCCGCATCGCGCTATGCAGCGGAGGGTCGGTCATGATCATCATCTCGCCGGAACCCATCCTCTCGGGCGTCAACTGCTCCATCTCGGGGCTGGACGGGACGAGGAGACCGCGCGTCGAGGTGAACAGGTTGGGTTCGCAGAACACTGCCACGATATCGTCGTAGCGCGTGATCGACCAGAAAGGGCTGACCAACCCCTGCGTCCAATGGATTGGGTCTTCCTTGCGCAGGCGTTTCCACAATGGGTGCGGATCGTTGGCGACAAAGAAGGCCGGATCGGTAAGCGCATGGTCAATGTTTGTATCCAACTGACGAACCTCGCTTGTAATTCGGACGCTGTCTGGTGGCGCGCAAATCAGGAAATCCGCTTAACTCTCGGACTGTAGTCCAACCTATAGATTGAACGGCGCTCATCGGCAAGATTTCAGGCGGGTCTGGTTTTCGCGAGGATATTCTGCGCGCCCCACACGCTCGATGGGAATCGAGGTGTCGGCCGCCCTGGCGGATGCAGGGATTTCAGGTGATAGTTTGGTGGCGGCGGTAGGAGTCGAACCTACGACACTGCGGATATGAGCCGCATGCTCTAACCAACTGAGCTACGCCGCCATCAAGCGCACTACAATAGCGGGCCGGCCCT
>DASXFX010000223.1:0-8236 GCA_036489375.1 Binataceae bacterium (SeqCode)
TTTTCGAATGGAGCGGGTGATCGGTTTCGAACCGACGACCTTGTGCTTGGCAAGCACACGCTCTACCAACTGAGCTACACCCGCTCGCCATTTCGGCCGGTCAGAACCAGATCATTTATTGGTCGGCGCGCCCATTGTCAAATCGCCCTCACGAGGTTCGGGAAACGCGCGCCCATCGGTTGGGTCGAGTCAGATGGCAGCGCGGTGCGCAGGTGCCGATCGCGGCGACGGCACAATCAAGCCCCACAGCTTGATGAAGTAGTCGATACCCGACCACACCGTCAGCACGGTCGCCATCCATAGCAGGAACATGCCGGCGGCGAAGAAGTCCACGTGGAAGTAAGTGTAGTTGATGAGGAGGCCGTGGAGCGCGATCGATTGCAACGCCATTTTGTACTTGCCGAGATCCTCGGCGCCGACGATACGGCCGCGGCTCGCGGCGACCGCGCGCAGACCTGTAACTAGGATTTCGCGCGATACCAGCACCACCACCATCCAGGCAGGGACATGCGGGTAGCGCGGCATCGCGGCCAGCATGATCAAGACGGCGGTGACGACGAGCTTGTCGGCCAGCGGATCGAGGAACTTGCCGAGGTTGGTGCCGGAACCATAGGCGCGGGCGATATAACCGTCAAGGTAGTCGGTGATGGTCGCGAGGAAAAAGACGCCGGCGGCGATCGCCGAAGGCACCGGACCGGTAAAGGTCAGCAGATAGACCAGCAACGGCACCGTTGCGATGCGCAGGAAGGTGAGGACGTTTGGTGCCGTGAACGTCACGTCAAAGACCTTCGCCGATAGCTTGAAATGCCCTTCGCGCAGACCGTGCTGGGATGTTTCAACTTTAGGGCATGCGCGGGGCCGTGGCAAATCGCAACGTTAGGATGAGCGCCAGACGGCGGCGATCGTCGGTTGACTATTGCGCGCGGCGTCGAATAGCGTCGAATGAAGAGAAGCCGCAGGTTCGTGCGCGCAAGTGGCTCAAGATGGCCTCTCCGGCTCTGGCTGGAGACTTACTTAGAGGCGGTACTTGGGACTGGAGGATCAGAGGCGGAGGGCCGCGCGGGAACCGCCACTCTGAATGACGTCAGGGCAAGGGAACGGGCGCGCTGGACAAGATGAAGAACGGAACCCCAGAAGGCAGCGACTTCCTCGTAATCGGCGGGGGTATCGCTGGGCTAATCTTCGCGATCAAGGCCTCGGCGATTGGCAGCGTTACGGTACTGACCAAGGCGGCCAGCGATGAGGCCAATACTGCATACGCGCAGGGTGGAATCGCGAGCGTGTGGAGCGTGGACGATTCGTTTGAGTCGCACGTCGAAGACACACTGCGGGCGGGTGCTGGCCTGTGCAATCGGGCGGCGGTCGAGACTATCGTGCGCGATGGGCCCGAGGCGGTGCGCGAGCTGATCTCTTTGGGCACGAATTTCACGCGGATCGAGGAAGGCGGCGAGGACGAGTATGACCTCGGGCGCGAGGGCGGCCACAGTCATCGCCGCGTGCTGCACGCCCAGGATTTGACCGGCCGCGAAATCATGCGGGCGCTGGGCGAGGCGGCCAAGGCGCGGCCGAATATCCGGGTGCTCGAAAATCACGTCGCGGTCAACCTGCTGATTGAGCGCGGCCCGGGCTATCAACCGCGCGCATGCTGGGGGGTGTACGCGCTCGACAAGGCCACCATGTCGGTGCACAAAGTCGTAGCGCGGGCGACCCTGCTGGCGACTGGCGGCGCGGGCAAAGTTTATCTCTACACGACCAATCCCGATATCGCCTCGGGCGACGGCGTCGCGATGGCGTATCGCGCGGGCGCCCCAATCGCGAACATGGAGTTCTACCAGTTCCATCCGACCTGTCTGTACCATCCGATGGCGAAGTCGTTCCTGATTTCCGAAGCACTGCGCGGCGAAGGCGCGATTTTGCGCCTGCCCGATGGCACTCCGTTCATGAAGCGTTACCATGCGGACGCCGAGTTGGCGCCGCGCGACGTGGTGGCGCGTGCGATCGACTCGGAGATGAAGCGGCTCGGACTCGATTGCGTGTATCTCGACATCAGCCATCACCAAGCGTCGTACATTCGCGAGCGCTTCCCGAACATCTACAAACGCTGCCTGGCGTACGGCTTCGATCTAACCGCGGGACCGATTCCAGTGGTGCCGGCGGCCCATTATATGTGCGGTGGAGTCGTAACCGATCTGATGGCGCGAACGGCCATCCCGCGGCTCTACGCAGCGGGCGAAGTCGCGATGACTGGACTGCATGGAGCGAATCGTCTGGCCTCCAATTCACTGCTCGAAGCGGCGGTGATGGGCCGGCGGGCATTTGCGGCGCTGCACGAACAGTTGGCCCACGACGAGGGCAGCGCGCCTCCGTTTCCGGAATGGGATCCCGGCGACGCGATCAAGAGCGAACAGCGCGTACTGATCACGCATAGCTGGGAGGAAATTCGCCGGCTGATGTGGAACTACGTCGGTATCGTCCGCAGTGACCGGCGGCTCGAACGCGCACTGCGGCGCATCCTGATGCTGAAGGAGGAGATCCACAGCTACTATTGGGATCACCTAATCGATTCCGACCTGATCGAATTGCGTAACCTGGTCACCGTCGCGGAACTGGTGGTGCGCTGCGCGATGACGCGCAAGGAATCGCGCGGACTCAATTACAATCTTGACCATCCGGATGTCGATGACACGCACCCGCCGCGCGACAGCGTGATAATCCGCGGTGACGCGATGCCGGCGGAGGCGTCGGCGCGGCCTGCCTAGATTTGCGGTTAGACCTCCGCGAAAATTCCCGCACCGAATAGAGCGATCTCCATGCGTCCTCCACTCTAATCCTAAAAGAAGGAGCGGCACGCACCTCGCACCTTGATGGTGCGCCAACTCGCGTTCCGAGACCTTCCCCGACGCCCTGCTCACGGCGATCGACTAACCATCCTCGTTTGAGAACCGCAGGTTCCCTCGGAAATCACAACACAGCCAGACATCGCAGGCGGCACTACGTGGTGAAACCTTTGCTGATTTCAGCCGTTGAATAACTGTGACGTAGATAACCGGCAGACCATCGCCACGATTCAAAGGAGAACGCTATATGACTAAAACCTCGCCATTTATCGCCACCATCGCAGGCGCCGCGATCATCGCGCTCGCGGCTTCCGCGCAGGCATTTTCGGGCCACGGCGGCCATCATCACGGCTCGCCGGCCTTGGCCGCATGTATGGCGGTCGCGCCGCAATCGACCAAGGCCAACCTGCGAACCACCTTCAAGGGCTCCTCGTTATGGACCGACAAGCAGGCTGTGCAGACCGCGAAGAACAACCTGGCGCAGCAGATCCTCGCGAAGAACACCTCGCTCGGCCAGTATGAAAGCGCTTTGTCGAACGCTCAGCTAAAAGTGATCCAGGACGAAGATACGATCGCGACGGGCGTATGCGGGCAACTTTCGTCGACTCAGCTCGCGGCGGCCTCGACGCTCTACACCAATCTGCAGAACAATCGGCAAACGGTTCGCGGTTATTTCCAGACTGCGCATCAGGCGTCGGGCGACACCACCGACGATGCGACCAGCCAGCCGTCTGCTGGAGCGGCCGAATAGTGAAAGGCATCTGACGATCGCGGCGGCGCAAGCTGACCATCGTCGTTGTAACAGTTAGCGACCGGCGTAACCCTCCACGATGCATAGTGGACAGGGCGCCGGTCCACAGCTCGCGACGCTCGAAACTCAATCACGATTCGGCTGCGTCATGGGTATTAGCCACCGCTCCTCTGTGTGTTAAGTTTGCAGACCGTGATCAATTGATGGTGCAAGCGCGTCACAGCCTGCTGGCGATAGTGTTGCTAACGGCTGCCTGCTCGACGCAGGCGCCGCCTCCTCAGCGCGCCGCCAATCCGAATCGTTACATCTATGTGACCAGTGCGAACCTGTCGGAGCAGTGCTATCGCGACCTTGGCCCGATCAACCTGACGGAACCGTTCGCCCAGGCAACCGTCGAGTCGGGCGATACCACGATGGAGAACCGGCTGCGCGCGCTCGCGCTCAAGCAATATCCGAACGACGCCGACGCAGTTATCAACGTCGATGCGGCTAACAATGAAGCGGGCACCGCGACGACGGTGAGCGGCGAAGTGGTCGAGGTGCAGGATCATACGACGGCGGCTTGCGTGTTGCGCGATGCGCCTCCGGTGATCGATGGTGCAGCGCAGTCGGCGGTGGGCGGCATGCTCGGTACCTTGGCCGGAGGCCTGATCACCGGCTCGCCGCAAGCGGCGGAAGGCGGCGGTGTGCTGGGCGCGACGGCGGCCGGATCGATCGCGGTCATCCAGCATCGTCAGGCGGTTGAACAGCAGGCTCAGGACACCCGGGCCACGCTCGCGGATCAGCAACAGACGATCGTGTCGTTACAGAAGGCACGCGCGCAGCTGACCGAATGCAAGGAAGAGGAAACTCCGCTGTCACAATGCGGCAACGTCCAATCCGCAGCGAATCAAACAGCGCCGCCCGACACCACCGACGAACCCGATTGGAGTGCGAGCCAGTTCGACCTCGAGAAGCAGGTCGAGATTCAGCAGGATTACATCGCGAAGCTGCAGGCGCAGATCGGGGACCTCAAGCACGACATGAGCAGCCAGTAGCGCCGCCGCATCGATCGGCTTTTCTCAATCGATACGGCGGCGGATCGGAGTCGCGCGAATCAGGCCTCGGTGCCGACGTCCTGCGGCGGTGCGGTAGCTTCGGCTGTCCCGTATGCGAACGACAGCTTGTCGCCATCAAGATCGACCACCACCCTGCCGCCCTTGGTCAGGCGTCCGAAGAGGACGTCGTCGGCGAGCACTCGGGCGATTTCGTTCTCGATTAACCGACCGAGCGGGCGCGCACCAAAGCGGGTGTCGTAGCCGCGTTCTGCCAGCCATTTCTTCGCCGCCGGCGTGACCTCCATCGTGACCTTGTTGGCCTCGAGGCGCTCGGACAGTTCGAGCAGGAACTTATCGACCACCCGTTCGATAACGGCAGGCGGCAGTGGCGCGAACTCGATAATCGCCGAAAGCCGATTGCGGAACTCGGGCGAAAACATGCGATCGATCATCGCGCGCGGCGACCCGGTAGTAATCTCGGAGCCGAAGCCAATCATCGCGCGCGCCAATTCCTGCGCGCCGGCGTTGGTGGTCATCACCAGGATCACGTTGCGGAAGTCCGACTTGCGTCCGTTGTTATCGGTCAGCGTCGCATGGTCCATCACCTGGAGCAGGATGTTGAACAGGTCGGGATGGGCCTTTTCGATTTCGTCGAGCAGCAGCACGCAATGCGGCGTCTTGTTGACGGCATCAGTCAGCAGTCCGCCCTGATCGAAGCCGACGTAGCCCGGAGGCGCGCCGATCAGTCGCGAAACCGTGTGGCGTTCCATGTATTCGCTCATGTCGAAGCGCAGGAACTCGACGCCCATGGTCTTCGCCAGTTGCCGCGCGACCTCGGTCTTGCCGACGCCCGTGGGTCCGGCAAAAAGGAACGAGCCAACCGGGCGGTCTGGATGTGCCAAGCCAGAACGCGCGAGCTTGATCGCGCGGCAAACCGCATCGATTGCGGTGTCCTGCCCGTACACGACTTCTTTCAGTTCAGTATCGAGGTCTTGCAGCCGCGCGCGATCGGTCGAGGAAACCGTGCGTTCGGGAATCTTCGCCATGCGCGCGACCGTGCGTTCGGAATCGCGCGCTCCGACTGTCACCGGATCGCCGTTCTTGGCGCGCAGATGGCCCGCGACGCCCGCCTCGTCCATCACGTCGATCGCTTTGTCGGGCAGGTAGCGGTCATTGATATAGCGCGCGGAAAGCTCGACCGCCGATCGAATCGCGGCCGCGGTGTAACGAACATTGTGATGCTTCTCGTAATGGCTCTTGAGCCCATTGAGAATCTGCACCGCTTCTTCGCGGGTCGGTTCATTCACCTCGATCCGCTGAAAACGCCGCGCCAAGGCCTTGTCGCGATCGAACGAGCGTTTGTACTCCTGGTAGGTGGTCGACCCGATACAGCGGAGATCGCCCGAAGCGAGCGCGGGTTTCAGCAGATTCGACGCATCCATGGTCGAGCCCGAAGCCGACCCCGCGCCGACGATAGTATGAATCTCGTCAATGAATAGGATGATATGCGGATTGCCGGTCGCGGCCTTGATTACCGCCTTGAGCCGTTGCTCGAAATCGCCGCGAAACCGCGTCCCTGCCAGCAATGCGCCCATGTCGAGCGCGTAGATTTGCACGTCCTTGAGCGCCGCCGGCACTTTGCCGTCGTGGACCGCCAACGCGAGTCCCTCGGCCAGCGCGGTCTTGCCGACGCCCGCTTCACCGACGAACACCGGATTGTTCTTGCGCCGTCGTAACAGCACATGAATCGCGCGTTCGATTTCGTTGCGGCGGCCAATCAACGGATCGATTTTGCCGGCAGCCGCGCGCTCGGCCAGATTGATCGCGTAAGTCTTCAGCGCCTTCGACGGCGAAAGCTTGGGCGTGCCCTCCTCGCCCTCGGAATCGCCTTCGAGGTCGCCCTCGTGATCGGCGTCCTCCGCCGTTCCGTGCACTTCGTGATCGTCGTCGGCGCCGGTCTTGGAGACGCCGTGGGAAATGAAATTGATTACATCGAAGCGCGTTACGCCCTGCTCCTGCAGCAGGAAAATCGCGTGCGACTCGGTCTCATGGAACATCGCCACGAGCACTTGCGAACCGTTGATCTCGGCCCGTCCGGCCGACTGCGCGTGCAGCGCGGCGCGTTGCAAAGCCCGCTGTACCCCGGCTGCATAATGCGGCTGGAAGGAGCCGCCCTTGGTCAGCCGCTCGACCTCTTCATCCAGGTACTTCTGCAGCTTCTTGCGCAGCGCGTCGAGATCGGCGCCGCAGTGTTGCAGCACGTTGCTGGTGGTGACGTCGTGCAACATCGCATACAGCACGTGCTCGAGACAGACATATTCATGGCGCCGGTTGAGCGCCTCGGTCATCGCAAGCTGCAACGTGATCTGCAGTTCGCGGCTAATCATCACGCCTGACGATGGCATGGCGTTTCAGCGTCCTCCACGGCCCGTCTGAGCCGGTAGTTCTTTATGAATCGCGATCAATGCCGGTTACTCCTTTTCCATCACGCACTTGAGCGGATACTGACTCTCGTGAGCGAGTTCCTCGACAGTCTTGATCTTGGTTTCGGCAATCTCGAAAGGATAAACGCCGGCCACGCCCATGCCGTTCTGATGCACATGCAGCATGATTCGCGTGGCTTCGGCGTGTTGCCGATGGAATATGGTTTTAAGAACCTCGACCACAAACTCCATCGGCGTGTAGTCGTCGTTGAGCAGGATACATTTGTACAGCGGCGGCCGTTTGGTCTTGGTCTTTTCCTTGGTACGACGCTCGGTGACGGTATCGCCGCCCGTCCGTCCACGACCGCCATGGTCGTCGCCGTCGTCGGGACCACCCGGATCAGATGGGGGGTTCGCGCGGCGCGCCTTGAGTAGAATCTTTTCCTCGTCCTGCTTCATCGCGAGTTCGACTTCTCCCGCCACCGGTTTACAGGTTCCAGTTTATCAGAAACTCCCGCCTCTGGCATCGCTCTCTGACTCCGCCACTGGACGCTCGAACGCAAAGCCCGGCACCTGCGCGATCGTTATCCGGCAGGCTTCCCAGGCGTGGCCTCGATTACCGATCTCGAACATAATCATTCTATCGGACCGACGCTATTTCCCGATGCAACGATCTCAGGACGCGCCGATACTATGCAGCGGACGCTCGCGCGATTAAGCTCGGCCTCAGCAACACGCATGCACCCGTAATGGCGGCGAAAGGCGAAAATCCAAAACCACTACAGCCCGGCGAAGCCGACATCGCGGTTGTCGAGCGCATCCGCGACGTGCCGCGCGAGGATTGGAACGCGCTGCTCGCACCCGACGACTCGCCCTTTCTCGATTGGGACTGGCTGTGGGCGATGGAGGAGTCGAAGAGCGCCGCGCGCAATACCGGATGGTCGCCGTGTCATCTGGTCGTGCGCATCGGCCCCGAACGGAAAATCGCCGCAGCATGCCCGCTCTATCTGAAGAGCCATAGCCAGGGCGAGTTCGTCTTCGATCACGGTTGGGCCGACGCCGCCGAACGTGCCGGAATCAGCTATTTCCCCAAGCTGCTGGTCGGAGTGCCATTCACTCCGCACACCGGACGGCGCTTCATCGTCGCACCCGAATACGATCGCACGCGGATGATCCAGGTGCTCGGCC
>DASXFX010000226.1:0-20887 GCA_036489375.1 Binataceae bacterium (SeqCode)
AGGTCAGAGAACTGAACCCTTTTGTCTAGGTAAGAACGAATTGGTAAATATTTTGCGAAAGGCCCCAGCGCCTCTTGCAGACCCGGATAGTTGCGAGCGTCGCAGGCGACTCCCACAACAGGGTTGGGATTGTTGCTTAGACGCCACAGTAAAGATTGCCAGCATGCCAGCAGAAATGTGATCCACGGGACACTATACTTCTGCGCGATCGTTTTGATCTTTAGAAGGCTGTCGGGGGTGATCGTTGAAGTTAAGAAGAGGGGATTAAATTCACGATTTCCCGTGGTATAAGGTTCGTGGATCGAATTTAACGTCGCGGAGCCGAATTGTTGCTGCCGCCAATAATCCCTACCCGGTTTGGCGTCGTCAGACTCCAGGATCGCACGTTGCCACTCTCCGAGATCAACATATTGTACGGATCCACCGGTTGGAGTCGCGTGTTGGGAGCCATTGGCCCGTCCAATTTCGACACTGGCCTCATCAGAGAGGAAAGCGCGAGGCATGCGAGCGGAATATGCGAGAGTGATCTCGTGTACCAAGAGTCGAAGCGATGTTGCATCGGCGGAAAGTGCGGACTGGCTGATTAGCAACGCGTGCCGAGTCGAGCAAAGGGTAACCAGGGTTATGTGAGAGAGCCGCCCACGCGAGAAATCGAAGGGGAGCCGATTCGCTTCACGACGCAACTCTTCGATACGGGTTTCCTGCTGCGAAGAGCTGTAACCGGTGAGGTCGTAGGTGTTGACCAACGGCGGCCCACCAAGGGTTTGCGTTTGGCCGGTTGAATCCTCGGTGCCGAGTGCTAGCGGGTGCTCGGTGGAGGGTGAGTCGCTCCCGGAAGATGCAACTTTATCAAGTACGATTTGAAGTGGAGCGGTGGCATCGTGCACCTTTTGAATCGATGTGCGAAGGATCTCGTGCTTGCTCCAGACATCGGCCAGCGCCTTGGCGAGGATGCCTGAGTGGAGAATTCCATCGATCCGAACGACGCAGTGAACGCGATAAGGAGTGATTTGACCGTCTGACTGCAGCGACCAAAGATGATCCTGTTGAGGCGAGAGCGGAAAACCCTCAATCGTCGTGAATTGACTCTCGAGCGTCAGAGTCATGAAGTGTGCCGTGACTCAGTGCGCACCAAGATCGTAGAGGGATCGTTGCGCGCCGTGATGACAGGGCGGCGCCTTATATCTTTAAGCCTTTGTAGGTTGGCTATGCGGCGCTCTTCGCGCATCGCGTTTACCTGTTTTGAGTCCTCGGCTAGAAGAATGGCCTTCAATTCATTCAGCTTTAGGTCGATCTTAGAGATGACAGAACGAAGTACGGTTTCGAATTGCCCCCCAATCCGAGTGATTGTCGCTTGATCAAACAAATCAGTGTTGTAGCGAATGGAAACCGATAACGACGTGGTCGTTTCGATGATCAGCATTACAAGATCCAACGCGGCTGATCGCCGCTCCAAGGGGAATGATTCCAATTGGAGCCCACCCGGATTCATTTGCAGCCCAGTGGGTCCTTGCGCGAAAGCGGGTGTCCCGCTTGAGTTTAACCGATGAGGCTTATCCAGCACGAACATCACCTGAGCCAATGGCGGACGACTCAATTCGCGCGGCAGCCGCAAACGCTGCACTAGTAAAAGCGACGGGTAATCCTGATGGTCGAGAGCGGCCAGAACGGATTCGCGCACCCGAGCGAGCAACCCTTGGAATGTTGGGTTGCCGGAAAGGTTGGCGCGCAGCACAACCGGATTGGTGAAAAGTCCCACGACGCCTTCGAACTCGGCGCGACTGCGACCTACCACCGGGGACGCAATCAGCATATCGTTCTGGCCGGTTAGACAAGCAAGAGTCATCTGGAATGCGGCCAGCAAGACCATGTATAGAGTGACACCGCGGGTTCTCGCTAGAGCTCTCAGATGCCCGCTCAGCTCTGCATCTAAATTGAATTCGAGCGCCGCGCCGCGATAGGTTTGAAGAGGCGGGCGTGGTCTATCGCTCGGAAGACCTAGCTCAGGCAATGGTCCTGCCAATTGCCCGCTCCAGTACTTCCAGAGTTGTTGGCCCTGCGGACCGGCGAGCATTTCCGCCTGCCAGCGAACATAGTTGCTATATTGCGCGATTGGTTCAGGCAGGAGCGCCGGTATTCTGGCGAGATGCGCTGGGTACAAAACGCTCAATTCGTTAAGCACGATCGCCAAAGACCAAAAATCGATCACGATGTGATGCACCACCATGAGAAGGACGCGATCGCGCTCGGAACGAGTGAATACGCGCACACGCACGACGGGTCCTCGCTCCAGGTCGAAAGGGCGATGGGCATCGTCAGCCAGTCGGGCCGTTAGGTGTTCGTCAGTCCAAGTGCTGATATCGGTTTCGACGAAATCGAGCGGCGATTGCCGATGCACTCGCTGGACCGGCGCTCCCGATGCAAGGGCGAAAGTTGTCCGAAGAGAAGGGTGACGTTCAATTAAGGTTTGAAACGCTAGTCGCAGAGCGTCGATGTCGAGAGCAGAGCGAATGCGTGCGGAGAAGGTGACGTTGTAAACTGTGCTTTCCGGCGCGAGTTGATAGAGGAACCACATTCCTTGTTGATTGAAAGATAACGGATATGTCGATTCGATATCATCCTTTGTTTTCCGCAGGAGTTCGGTCAACAAAGCGCGCTTTTCTTTTGGCGAGAGATCTGCGATGCGTTGTGAGGCCTTGGTCATTCACTGCCTTCAGCTAGAAGATCTGTCAGCATCGAATTCACTTCATCGTCGGAAAGCTTATCGAGACCGATCAGGAGTTGATCTTCTGATTCGCGACCCTTGGTGTCGCCGTTGCTGCGCTCCTGTTCGATTTGCATGTAAATCGGAGTGCCTGCTGCGAATGGCTCGGATGCTTCTGCGGCTAACTGTTCGAGAATTAGCGTTGTAGCCTGATCGATGCTGGGACCCTGCATGAATTTCGTGATCGGCAGATTGATTCCTAGGTCAAGAACGATTCGGTTTTTCAGCTCGATCGCCATCAGAGAGTCCAAACCTAGATTGCTCAAAGGTTGATGTACGTCCGGCCTCGCGGCGGAGATTCCGAGCACTCGCGCGACCTGTTCGACCAGGTAGGAGAGCAATAGCTGATGACGCGATTCCGGTCGTGCCGCGCGCAGAGTATCGCGGCGTAGCTCCCTCCTCTCTGCTTGCGGCAGGAGTTCGCTCGCCTCACGCGCGATGCCGGAGAGCAGTGGCGATGCGGCGCCGGCTTGAAAAAACTGCCTAAATTTAGGCCAATTGATATTCACCGCAACCGCTTGGGTCACGTTTTGTTCGAGGAGTTGCCGCAACACTTCGAGCGCCTTTCGAGGAGGAAGACTTTCGATCCCCATGCTCGCCAGATGCGCTGCGAGGCGTTTGCCGCCGGACGTGTTTGCAAAGCCTAGATCGGACCAGGCGCCCCAGTTAACGGTCAGAGCGGGACGACCTTGCGCTCGACGATAGTGCGCGAGGGTGTCCAGAAAGGCATTTGCCGCGGCATAGTTTCCTTGACCGGGTTGGCCAAGCAGCGCACTGGCCGAGGAGAATAGTACGAAGAAGTCCATCGGAAGGTCTGCTAGTAGTTGGTGGAGCAACCAGCTACCCAAAACCTTTGGGCGCAAAACGCGACTGAACGACTCCGTATCGAGTTGCGACAGCAGTCCATCGCCTAGAACGCCGGCAGTATGAACAACGCCTCTGATTGGCGGCCATCCTTCGGCGCGATAGTCGTTCAGAAATGAGCTCAGTTCTGTTTCATCTGCGACATCAACGGAGGACAGGAGTATGGAAGCGCCCATTGCTTCGATCGCACGAATGACGTCGATTTGATGCGCCAAGCGAGATCCAACCTCGACAAGTCCCCATTTCGAGCGTGGAGGAAGTTCGGTGCGCCCGAGCAAAATTAGACGACGCGCGCCTCGCTTGATCATCCATCGGGCGACCGCCAGACCGAGGTCTCCGAGCCCCCCGACGATCAGATACGTGCTATCGGCGCGCAATCCTAGTGGAATTTCGGGTTCGAGCGAACGCTCCCGGCGTACAAGGCGAGCGACATATCGGCAATCCTTCCGGATTGCGACTTGATTCTCAGCGCTGACTCGAGAAATTTGTTGCCACAGTTGATCGACGGAAGTACTAGCCAGTTCGTCGTCCGGATCGAGATCGACCAACCCGCCCCACAGTGTCGGATGTTCCTGCGCTATGACACGACCGAGCCCCCATACCGGTGCCTGACCGATCGACAGCGGCGCAGACTCTGCCGACACCATCTGAGCACCTCGCGTTACGAGCCATAAGCGCGGTGGGTCGGGCCGTTGGGCGTCCGCGATTTGCTGCACCAGACGCAGGACACTGTCACAGCCGAGAGTCTGTGCAATCTCAAGGGATGCCGCAGTGGTTTCATCGGAAGGTGCTGTATCCAGGCTCCACAAGTGGACTATTCCACGGCAGCCGGGCTCATCTATAGAAAAGGCCGACGCGAAAAGTTGCCGAATATGTTCGGGTCGCTTGGGATCGATACGAAAATGGCCACGCCCCGTCTCTTCGTACGAATCGCCGGCGTCCACTCTGACGCATTGTTGCCCTTCTGCTTCGAGCTGTGTCGCAAGCGCTTCGCCGATACCGCTCTTGTCAGCAAATATCAGCCAGATCCCGCGCATCGAAGCTGGTGTCGCGGCCATATCTTCCTGATCGGGCTGCCATAATAATTCGTAAAGGCAGTCGTCAACATTCTCAGATGGCGCGGTTCCAGAGGCGTGGTCTTCGCCTGAAGATTCGGCAACGTCGAGCCAGTGGCGCTCGGATTGCCATGGATAAGAGGGAAGCGTTACGCACTTCCCTTTCTGTGGATAAAGGCCGCTCCAGTTAACGGGATAACCGAGAGCGTAAAGCTCGCCCAGGGAACTCAGTATGACCGCGCCTTCACTTTTCTCACGCCGCATCGAAGGCAGTCTCGTACACTCCAGGCTCAGATGATTCGCCACTTCTTGAACGGCGCCAAGTAAGCTCGGGTGCGGGCTGAGCTCGACGTAAGTGTCGTACCCATCTGCGAGTAAACGTTCCACAGCGGTCGCAAAAAGCACAGGTTCACGGAGATTGCGCGCCCAATACGAGCCCGTGAACTCAGACCCGTCAATAAGGCTGCCAGTCACGGTGGAATAAATGGGGATGCTGGTTGGCCGCGATGAGATGTCCGCTAACGCGTACGATAACCCGGCCTGCAACGGAACCATTTGAGGGCTGTGAGCCGCAAAATCGACTTTGATGATGCGACAGTAAACATCCTGCGCCTGCAGCCTGCCGACGACTTCCGTCAGCGCCGCGGGATCGCCGGACAGGACCGTGGAGGCGGGCCCATTAATGAGGCCTATGGCCAGACGTTCTTCATAGCCGAGGATCTCGCGCTGAGCATCGGCGGCAGAAAGCTCCACCGAGGCCATCGCGCCCTGGCCGATAGTCGGTTTGAGTAAGCGGCTGCGTTCGCAGATAACGCGAGCTGCATCTTCAAGGGTAAGAGCACCCGCCGCATAAGCCGCCGCGATCTCACCCATGCTGTGGCCGACAACCGCGTCAGGTTCGATGCCCCACGATCGCCACAAGGCTGCTAGCGCTATCTGAACCGCAAATAGCGCCGGCTGTAACACGTCGATTTCGCCCATTCGTGATTTGGCGGGATCAGTGAGACTCAGTTCGCTAAGCAGAGACCATTCGCAATATGCCCGGAATGCGTGATCGCATTCGATAACCACATTGCGGAAAACCGGGTAATGCTGAAGCAGCCTGCGGCCCATCCCGAACCATTGAGATCCCTGCCCGGGAAATACGAAAACGAGTTTGCGCTTGCGACTCGAAATTCTCCGGCCTAACAACGACGGAGCCGAGGCTTCGCTGCGTATGAACTCTTCCAGACCGGCGATCATTTGATCGCGTGATTCGCCGAGCAGCGCGAGCCGATAATCATGGTGTCCCCGCCGCACGTCGGCGGTGTAGCAAATATCACGCAGCGCGGTGTCCGGCCCGGTACTTAAAAAATCCTTGTATGAATCCGCCAGGGCCTGAAGCGCGTCGGGACTGCGGGCCGATAGAGCCAGTAGATGAGTCGAATTGGCGTAGGATTCGTCGCCGGACACGCCGTTGTTATGCGGAAAATCCCCGGCACCGGACGGCGGAGGCTCCCCCAGCACCACATGCGCATTCGTGCCACCGAAGCCGAACGAGCTGACGCCGGCTAGAGCTTCTCCTAAAGGTGCAGCCCACGGCCTTAAGGTAGTCGGCACCCGCAGCCCGAGGTCATCGAAAGGAATAAGCGGGTTAGGTTCCTCGAAATGCAGACTCGCAGGAAGTTGACGCCGCTTAAGCGCGAGCGCGGTCTTGATCAAGCCGGCGATGCCGGCAGCGGCTTCGAGATGACCTATATTGGATTTGACCGAG
The DNA here is from genome assembly GCA_036489375.1 of Binataceae bacterium (SeqCode). Taxonomy (GTDB): domain Bacteria; phylum Desulfobacterota; class Binatia; order Binatales; family Binataceae; genus JADMIL01. The sequence goes on from DASXFX010000226.1 coordinate 6,437, forward strand.
CCTATAGAACACGGAGTATCGCGCGGGCGATCGACAGCCAATACCCTCCCCAACGCCTTCGCTTCGATCGGATCACCTAACAGCGTTCCCGTGCCGTGAGCCTCAACATACTGAACCCGACCAGGCGGAACCCCAGCGTGTTCGTAGGCATCGTGCAGGACGCCCTCCTGCGCAAGCGGATTCGGCGCCATGAGTCCGTTGCTGCGACCATCCTGGTTTACAGCGCTGCCACGAATGACGGCATAAATCGGATCGCCGTCAGCGATCGCTTGCGCGAGTCGCTTCAACACCACAACTCCGACGCCTTCGCCACGAACATAGCCGTTGGCTCGCGAGTCGAACGCCTTGCAGCGCCCATCAGGCGCCATCACGCCAGCTTTGGTGAAATTGACGGTGACGGCGGGCGAGAGAATCAAGTTCACACCGCCCGCGATCGCAAGAGTAGATTCGCTATTGCGGAGGCTGGTGCAAGCCAGATGGACAGCTACTAATGAAGATGAGCAAGCAGTATCGATTGCAATACTGGGTCCCCGAAAATCGAAAACATAAGAGAGACGGTTAGCCGCGATGCTGAGAGCGTTGCCGGTGCCCGCATATGCGTCAATCTTTCGGAGGTCGCTGAGTTGGTTCCGGCCATAGTCATTGTTGGAGATGCCGATGAAAACGCTGGTGCGAGTGCCTGTCAATTGTTCCGGAACCGCGCCGGCATCTTCCAGAGCCTCCCACGTAACTTCAAGCAATAGGCGTTGCTGCGGATCCATGCGTGCAGCTTCACGCGGTGAGATGCCAAAGAAATGAGAATCGAAACGATCGACGTTATCGATAAACCCGCCCCAGCGCGTGTTGATCTTGCCGGGAGTTGCTGGGTCGGCATCATAGTAAGCGTCAACTTTGAAGCGTTGAGCAGGAACCTCGGTTATCGCATCGACGCCCTCGGACAAGAGCTTCCAGAACGCTTGAGGACTATTGGCGCCCGGCATGCGACAACCGATACCGACGATTGCAACAGGGCAAGCATCAGTGTTACCAGCGCTTGTTCGTGAAACGGATGACTCGGACGGACCATGGTTGCCAGCGAGATGCTGGGCAAGGCTTTCGATGGTAGAAAACTCATAGGCGAGCTCAGCCGAAAGGGACCGTCCCAACCAGTCCCCAAGTTCCCCAGATAAACTAACAGCTTCGATCGAGCCCATACCGTAGCTGGCAAAAGGCTCACGTATATCGATTAGGCTTGCGTCGATCTGCAGTAGCCCGGAAAGCCGTGAGACCAACCAAGCCTGGATAGCTTCCGCAGAACTGTTATCCACTTGGAGAGTTCTCTTCGCGTCACTGCTAGACGTGAGCAGCAAGTCGCTGTTGACGGATTTCACTTGTATCCAACGCGTCAGATAGGTTGGCCAACGTGCCGTCCAGAAAGCTCGATCGGCACACATGGCGTTGAAGCTTGCCACTTGGGGTTCGCGGAAGGCTCCCGGGCTTGAGCAGTACTATCGAATGGGCTCGGACGTCGTGTTCCTCGGCCACGGCCCGTCGAATAGAGCGGACCACTTCGTTGATATCATCAGGGGGCATGGGCGCATTTCCTGGAGACCGCTCTGAGCTCCGGCGAAAACGGGAATGATAGCGATCGAGTTCGGCGGCGACGATCAGGCGCTCCTCAGGCGACTCAATTGAAAACGCCGCACAACATCCTGGCCTGATCGCTGAATGGCTTCGTTCCGCAGTTATCTCGATGTCGTGGGGATAAACATTGCGGCCGTCGATAATGATCAGGTCTTTCAGGCGACCGGTTACGAACAGTTCGCCGCCGTGCAAGAAACCTAAATCCCCCGTGCGGAGAAATGGACCTTCGTCGGAATCGCTCAGGTAGGCATGGAAAGTATGCGTGGTTTCTTCGCTGCGATTCCAATAGCCGGCAGCGACCGAAGGCCCGGCGACCCAAATCTCGCCAATTACAGCGGGTGCGCAGAGCTTTCTGGACTCCGGATCGACAATGACAATTCGGGAGCCGGGGATGGCGCTGCCGCATCCGACCAAGATGTGCGCATTACGGCTTGAAGCGCGCGCCGGTACGACGCGATTGTGTTCGAGCTCGGCCGAGTCCGACGCGTACGTGGTGGGTTCGTCACTGAGGCGTCCCCCGGAAACCAGTAGAGTCGCTTCAGCGAGCCCATAACAGGGATACAGGAAGTGCGGCTGGAAGCCATAAGGCGCGAAGGTCGCGGAAAATAGTTTCAGAGTCTCTGCACGAATAGGTTCAGCGCCGTTGTACGCGGCAGTCCAACTGCTCAGGTCCAGAGTGCCGCACTGTTCTGGCGTAATCCGGCGTGCGCACAGCTCATACGCGAAGTTGGGGCCTCCGCTGATCGATGCTCGGTAGTGTGAAATAGCCTGAAGCCATCGCAGCGGACGCTGGAGAAAACACTGCGGCGGCATCAGGTAGCATTGACGGCCGTTCAATAGAGGTTGAATGATTCCGTTGGTAAGACCCATATCGTGAAAGGCCGGCAGCCAGGTCACGGATACGGTGTCGGGCGTAATCTCAAAGGCCCTGCTGATACCCATTGAGTTATGGATAAGGTTCCTATGGCTGACCATGACGCCGCGGGCAGTCGTGGTGGACCCTGAGGTGTATTGGAGCAGCGCCAAGCCGTCGACATTTGCAGGCGGCTCGCGCCAATCGTGCGCGAGATTGCTATCGACGCAATCGGACGCGATCCAGCGCATAGTTCCCAGCGCCGTGACTTCACTAAAGGGGCCTTCGACCTTCGACAGGATTGATGACGTAGTTAGCGCGATCGTTGCCTCGGCGTCGCCGGCGATGGCGCTCAGCCTCGAGAGCCCTCGCCGCGGCTGCGCTGGATTGGGTGAGGGCACAGGAACTGCGATCACCCCCGCGTACAGGCATCCGAAAAAAGCGGCGATAAAGTCGAGCCCGCTGGGATAGAGCAATAAGGCGCGCTGTCCGCTCGCCTGAGATCTCTGCAGCAGCGCGCCGATAGCGCGTGCTTGCCGGTCCAGTGCAGCAAATGTCAAATGCTGCCCTTCTCGTTCTCCATCGATCAAATAACTATAGATTCGTTGATCCGGATGCTGCAAAGCGCGCCGTCGAAGTGCTTCGACGAGCGTGGAAAACCTGACCACGGGATCATCTGGGCCGCTATTCATTTGTCGAGCCGCTTGGGTGGAGGGAGCGTACTTCCGAATGTCGAGAATTGTAGCCTGCCGGATGTTTTACCGTATGTGTTCCTTTGTTATCTAAATAACAAACCGTAATGAGTTAACTCTATGCCTCAGACGAAGGAGCCGAAAGGTGAAGCGCAGTGTGAAGTGCCACTATTTGTTCCGCAGAGAACCGTTTGGGTAATCAGCTATTGCCCTGGGCGACTCGAACCATTACCGCCGTTCTTGAAATTTCCTCGAGTAACTCCGACTCGTCTAAATGTCGCATTATGATGACGCGCGGGATGCGCAGGAATGAAGCGTTCTTCGAGTGTCAGATGAGGTCTAGCGCTGAGTTGGTTTACTCCACCAATGATTTTTGTCGCATAGAGAACATTTCACTCTTGTCTAATCGAAATCACCGCGTCTAAAGTGAGGCACTTACCGCCTATGGTCACGTGCATTCCGCCGCACCGAAAGGCGTGGACGGGCTGGCAGAGCGAGCGCGTGGCTCTGCTTCTTCATTCGATTCTCATTCTGGCGCGGAATCCGTTCAACATTGCCGGAATGGGTCGATCTGTGCGGTCGCGTAATTCTTATAGAGTTCTCTTCTGCTGGCCGTTGATCGCAATCAAAGCAATAAAATGCGTGGAGATCAGGGACCGAACATTGGCACCGGATATGCTCCGAAAGGCCTGTACGGAGTAGTTAGCTTTATAATCAATTTGCCTATCGTGGCGGGATCTTCGCGCCTGGACTAAAGCTGTCATCTAAATGTTGCTGATTCACTCAGACCGGCTCAGTTAGCATGCCGTCATCCGAAGCTTCTGAAACCTCATCGCCTCAACTGCAACTGGAAGATGAGGGCGCCGCCGCAGGCGCATCCCGTTCACTCCTCGGCATTATAATAACCACGGCCGTACTTTATTTAGCCAAGGACATACTGATGCCGTTGGCGATGGCCGCCATATTGGCAGTCATCTTCAGCAACATCGCAAGCCGTCTCGAGCGGTTTATCGGACGATTCGCCAGTTCCGCGCTCGTGGTCGCGACCGTTGTGTTTGCAATCGTTGCGCTGACGTACTTTCTTGCCGTTCAACTCACTGCGGTTGCCGTAGGGGTAACCGACCATTCGGAAAACATCGCGCGAAAAATCAATGCGGTCCAGAGGACCACTCCGGAATGGTTGGCGCACATTGAATATGGAGTTAAGAATATCGAGCAGCAACTCCATGAGGCGGAACCACGACCCAAGCAGCACACTCCAACGATGGTGCAGGCGCCGACTGGATCTTCTACCGTTGATCAGGTCTTGAAGCCGGTGCTGCCGGTACTGTCTGATCTTACCGATGGGCTGCTCATCATAGTGCTGTTCTTTTTCCTGCTTTATGGACGCGAGGATCTTCGTTATCGCCTCGTCCGTTTGACCGCCAGGATTCGGGTTACGCTCGCAGCCGAGGCCATCGCGACCGCGGGCAGCACGGTCTCGCATTATTTATTGCTCTTCTCGCTGGTCAATTTTGGATACGGCAGCTCCATCGCAGTCGTAATGTGGGCTCTGGGCCTGCCGAATCCGGTGTTCTGGGGCGCGCTGGCCTTTCTGCTGCGATTCATCCCATATGTGGGAGCGCTGATTTCTGCCGTATTGCCCACGCTCGTCGCCTTCGCGGTGTTTCCGGGCTGGTCTAAAACTGTGGAAGTGTTTGGAGCATTTATTCTCCTCGATCAGGTCGCGGGCCAATTTGTCGAGCCAATCTTAATCGGACATGGGATTGGTCTATCACCCTTGGCGTTGCTGGTTTCTGCCATGTTCTGGGCATGGCTCTGGGGATTGCCCGGGCTGCTTTTGGCAACGCCACTAACTTCCTGTCTCAAGGTGGCCGGCGACTACATTCCGGCCTTGAGTTTCCTGAGCATACTCCTGGGTGCGGACAAAGGGCGCGAGGATTACCACGACTACTATCGAAAGTTGCTTGAGGTCGATCAGCCGGGAGCCCGGGCGTTGGCGGTTCGCCATTGCGACGAAAACGGACTCGAGCCGACGCTGGTTGACGTAATCCTTCCGGCCTTGGCGATGATGGGCCAGGAACGGGCCGAGGATCACATCGGTCCCGAGAATCAGAAGTTCATTGTCGATACCACGGATCAGTTGATCGGTGAGCTTGGCGGGCGATTTATTCGTCCGCTTTTGACTCCCAGGATCCGCTTGCTCGGGGTATGCGCGCCCGGTGACACCCACACCCTGGGCCTGAAGATACTGCTGGAACTATTCCGCCAGGATGGAGTAGCGGCGACCTTTATCGACGAAGGCAAGACCACCGAGGAAATTGTCGAATTCGCGAAACGATTCATGCCGAATATCATCTGCCTCTCGTGCATTTTTTCCGATTGTATTCCGGCGGCCCTGGAACTCGTGCGCGGTCTTAAGGCGGTGCTCCCCGATCAAATAATCCTTGCCGGCGGCAACGCTGCGATTGAACACGCCAGCGAACTCCTTGCGGCCGGCTGTTACGAGCTCAGCTCAACCCGTGAACAGGCTCGACGGACGGTGCGGCGCTATGCGTTGCAGCGCGCGCGTTCGCGTCTTGGCGTGGCGGGCCGTCTCTTACCCGGGTTTACCCTGACTTTTGAATCGAATCAGAATGCCAAATCTGACAACGCCCTGAGCGACGGCCCACTCGTGGTCAAGGAATGATCGATTCGATCATCTGCCACCGATTGCCCGGTTCGCCGTGCGTTCTTGTTCCTCCAGCCAATGCCTAATCGAATGGCCGCGGCCGCCTGAGTCAAAAGTCAATATCCCAAACGCCCGCTGAACTCTCCAGGGCCACGAGCGCCCTCGCCTGTTCCCTAAGTGCATTGTAGTAATCGACGTAGATTTGGTTAATCGCCTGATGTGCATTGAGGACATCGACCAATGAGTTCTTTCCTTCCTCCATCCGGAAGAGCCTGGATTGGTACAGTCCGTCGGCGTCGTGCAACACCTCAGTTTCGAATTGCTTAACAGCGTCAACCGCCAGCGTGTAGCGCTCGTAGGCGATCCGAACATCGGCTTGCGCCTGAAGTTTGGCTGCTTGCAGCGCCACGCCAGCCTGCAGTTGTGCATAGTTGGCCGACTGCAGATTACCGTTATTCAAGTCCGAAAAAGGCAGCGGGATCGAAAGCGTCAGGCCCGCCGAATCCCATGCCGGCGACGGATCGATCGGGTTTGTTGCCCTGGTGATATGCGCGTAGGCGCCGCTCACCGTCAAATCCGGGATGCGGTTTACCTGTGCGAGCCGATACTGTGCGCGTGCGGTGTCCAATGCGGTGCTCGCGGCAACGACATCGCTTCGAGAGGAGACCGCCCGCTCAACCAGATCTTCCAGCGAGAAGTTACGCTGCGGTATATCGAGATTTCCAACAGGACTCAGGAGCCCGTCGCGCTGCTGGCTACCGAGCAGAACGGACATGCTGGCCAAGGTCTCATGCAGCGATGACTCGGTGCTGATCAATTCGCTCTGAGCTTCAAGTGCCGCGATCCTGGCGCGCAATACTTCATCTTCGCGGATCTCGTTCTTTTTGAGACGCTTCTCATTCACTTCGACCAGCTGGTTAGCTCTCACCAGCGCTTTTGATTTTCGCTGTAGTATTAGAAATCCAGTCAGACCATCTATGAATGCGTTTGCGGCTTGCGCGCGCAGGTTTCGCAGATAGTCGGCAAGTTGGGCCCGGCTCACCTGCAAGGCGTCGTTTGCGGCCGCCGTTCGCGCCCCGATTTTCCCGCCCAGCAGGATCGTCTGGCTAAGTCCTCCCGTATAGTTACTCGGTTGACGTTCATCCGAGAGGTCACCGCCATAGCCCGCTTCGAAGGTTGGGTCAGGGTAAACTCGCGCGGCTGTTACTTGCGCTTGTGCGATCGGAATATTGAAGCGCTGCGCTGCAAGGTTGATATTTGATTCTTGAAGGTACCTCATGAATTCCCGGAATCTGATCTTGTAGGTCGTCGGCAGACCCGGCAATGGCGTGGTGATTTCGAGATTTTCTGTGCTGGCCAACGATGCCGCCGGACGGTTGCTTGCGCCCGCACTCGAGTGAATAAATTGGGGCATGCCGGGTCTGCCCAAAGGCCCGGGTTGTTCCTGCGCGTGCGCCAATGGAGTGTTCATCGAAGCGATGGCCGCGACTATCAGTAGGAGCCTTTGAATCGACATGTGACGCACCTCAGCACCTCATCCGATACGATGTGAGTTCGAAATCATCGTTATATGCCACAGTCCGATGACCATCCGATGATCGAGAACATCGGCCGAGGATTCAACCACCCTCACAAGGCATTAACGATTCGCTGACCATGCCTTCTGCCGCACCGCTAACCTCAACTATTTTCGAGTATGTTTATCCACCACATTTGACGTATCGTTGCAGCCAGTAACCGCGTGTATTAGACGATGTTGTGTCCGATCGATATGAAGGAGTGCGTCGAATGGCTGAACGCAATTTGCTTTCCGGGATTCGCGTAATTGACTGCGGCACCTATGTCGCGGGTCCCGCTGCTGCGACCGTAATGTCCGACTTCGGTGCCGACGTGATCAAGATCGAACGCCCTGGCGGCGGCGATTTGTGGCGACTTTACTCGAAACTGCCCGGAACGGCCCACTCGGAAGTTGATTGGTGCTGGGCGCTCACCAACCGGAACAAGAAGAGCGTAGCGCTCGACCTCGGCCACCCGGCGGGGCGCGAAGCGATTATCCGGCTCATTCGCACCGCCGACGTCTTTCTGACCAATTACCAACGGCCGCTGTTGGATAAATTCAAGCTGTCCTGGGAGGATCTTGCGGCCATCAATGATCGGCTTATCTATGCGCACCTGACCGGCTATGGCGACGCCGGAGAAGATGCCGACGATCCCGCATTCGACGCGTTGGCCTACTGGGCGCGTTCGGGCCTGATGACCTCGGTCACCGGCGCGGACGGAACTCCGGGCGTTCCGCGGCCCGGGATGGGTGACCATCCAACTTCGATGTCGATGTTCGGCGCGATCATGCTCGGGCTGTACCAGCGTGAACGGACCGGGCGCGGCTCGCGGGTGACGACCTCGCTGCTGGCGAGCGGTGCATGGGCGAATGCCTGCGACATCCAGGCGAAATTCTGTAACGCGACCTTTCCCACACGTGGCGAAGGCAAACATCCGCCGAATCCGCTCACCGCGGGCTATCTGAGTCGCGACGGTAAACTGTTCATGCTCGTGCAAATCGACCCGGACAACGAATTTCCGCGGTTGTGCAGCGCCTTCGGACAGCCCGAATTGGCCCACGGCGATTTGTTTGGGACCAACCAAGGGCGCACCGAAAATGCGGCGGCGCTTCACGCCATTTTGCAATCGCAGTTCGAAACCCGCGATCTCGCGGACTGGCGTCCGATCTTCAAGGCTAACGACATCAAATGGGCGCCGTTGCCCAAGCTAGACGACGTCGTGAAAGATCCGCAGATGCGCGCGGCCGACGCGTTTATCGATATGGAGTATCCCGGCGTCGGCCGCTTGGAGACCGTCAACAGTCCGATCTTCGTGTCGGGTGTGGAAAAGCGCAAACCCACCGCCGCACCGGAGGTTGGTCAACATACGCGCGAGGTTCTGCGCGAACTGGGATATGCCGAGGATGCGATTACGGCGCTCGTGCGTAACGCGGGATAACGTCTCCGCACACGATGCTTTCTCATCGCGGTGAAAACAATGGGCGGTCGATAGGTTTACTACGCTATCGACCGCCCCATTCTTTCTTCGAGCTCTCCGGCTCGCGTGCGATGAGACCGATTTACATCGGGTGCTCCGCACGCCCTTGACGGATCATTTGATTGCGATCGGATTTACTGCCGAGCCGCATCCGTAAACCAGTTTCAACGGAGCTCCCGCGAACAAGAAGGTGTACTGTTTGTCCTTGGCGCAGTCCTCCGCCAAATCCTTGAGCCATACGATTTCGTTGAATATCACTCCGAGATTGCACAACAACGCGGAATGAAGAATTCCCAGGCCGCCGGTCTCTTTGTTGAGACCCTGCTCGCAACCGATCGTGTCGGCGGTAATCGACGGAATCTCCATCTCATACCACCATTGCACCAGCTCCTTGCTGTACTGCAGCCCGGGTTCGTCGAACGGCTCTCCCTCGGGGAATAGCGCCTTCTGACCTTCCTGGTAGAAGCGATCGAGCCATCCGGTATGGAGCACGATGATGTCGTGCTTTTCGATGGTGACGCCTTGCTGCTTCGCTGCGCCCAGCAGATCGTCGAGGGTGAAGCCTTCGTCGCGATCGAGATGCTTCTTGCCCTTGTAACGCGCTGCGTCGATCAGAACGCCGCGCCCGATCACTCCGTGTTCGGCGATCGGCTGGATCGAGCACTTTTGCAAGCCCCCGATCGTGGTCTTCGGATCGAAGCCATTGTAGAGCTTGTCGCCATACCAGGCGTGGCCCAACGCGTCGTACTGAGTAGTCCCCTGCGGGAACATAGTCACTACGTCGTCTGAGTACTTGAGGCCGCCGGGGAAAGGCTTGATCCGTCCGCTGATGAAAAACCCTTCGTCGGCGGTCATCGTGTGAATCGGCTGCGCGCGGATCGGATGGAGCGGATCGCCCTCGGGTCGCGCGACCGGCACGCCGAGCATGAAGACCTTGCCCTGCTGGACTGCCTTCACACCCCGCAGGACCTCCGCACTGGTCAGGAAATTGAGACTCCCGATCTCGTCGTTTGCGCCCCAGCGGCCCCAGTTCTTCGGCAATCCCTTCAGAACTTCAGTGAAATCCTTAACTTCGGCCATTTAGCTTGCACTCCTCTCGCAGTCTCGATCCAGAGCGGCGGACCGCCCTGAATCTTACAGTCCGTAAAGCTGCGCGACATTGTCGTGCAGCAGCCAGTCCTTTTCCTCGGTGGTCAGCCCGACCGTGTGCTTTTCCAACAGTTCCTGCGATCGCGGCCACGTGGAATCGCTATGGGGAAAGTCGTTGGCCCACATCAGGCGGCGCTGATTGCACATATCCTTCATCTTGAAGGCGACCCAATCGTCCTGGAACGTCATATAGATGTTCTCGCGAAAATACTCGCTCGGCATCTTCGAGAGTTTTCCTGTCGTCATCCAGTACCGATGGCGGTCGAAGGCGTGATCCATGCGGTACATGAAATGGGGTACCCAGCCGGCGTCGGCTTCCACGCACACAATCTTGAGCTTGGGGTTGCGCTCGAACACTCCGCTGAAAATGAAGGTTCCGATGATGTCCTGGTTGCCGCGGATGATCGACATAAACGAGTTGATTTTCGGACCGCGGGGCGCACGGGCAACCCCCTCGTTTGAGGTCAGAATGTGGAAGCTCAGCGGCATCTCCTTTTCAATCGCCGCCTGCCAGAAATCATCGTATATCGGGCTGTCGTAATCTTCCTTGACCGGGAAGCCGGGCATCATCACGCCGCGCAGACCCTGGGCCTTGATTCGATCGAGGTCCTTGATGCCCTCTTCGGGGGAACGCATCGCCGTCTGGCCCAAACCGATCAGGCGATCGGGATGCGGGCTGCAATACTCGGCAATCCACAAGTTGTACGCATCGAAGCAAGCCTTTTTGTAGTCGGGATCGGGATGGTTGCACAGGATCATGCCGACGCTGGGGTAGATGACTTCAGCCGCGACTCCGTCGCGATCCTGATCCCCCATCCGCGCCTCGGGGTCCCAACCGCCGCGATGCAGTTCCTCGAATTTCGCTCGTGCAGAGAGTCCCGCCAGTTCCTGGGCGGTACGGCCGGCCGCGGCCACGAGTCCCATCGGGATGGTGTCCTTCATGCCGTCGATCACGTAGGTGTCGCCGCGCTTCTCGTCCCACACTACCCGCGGTGCCGTGTCCTTATATTTCTTGTCGATGTGCGCCAGGTAAGTGTTGGGGGGTTCCATGATGTGCGAATCGGCGGAGATGATCGGCTTTTTGGTGACCGTGCTTGTCATAGCTTCCACTCCTTTGGGGTGTCTTGATCCGCGCCAGGGCTGATCGCGGTCATGTCAGACGTCAGACTCCCTTGTTAGTCGAGTTCGGGCGTGCCGTAAAGCCAAACGACGTGTGCCATCGCGACCGCCCGACGTCAGCTGACTTGTTTGGGCAATGAGCTATTGATGTCAACGAGTTCGATGAAGCCGATTCCCGCTCCGGATGCGATGAACCCCCATCGCCGCCGCGTCGGAACTTGCCGCCGCCCGCTACATCAACCGGGTCCCACAGCCGTTCGATGTGGGCGTCCAAACCGCCGTTTCTGAGAGAGGATCAAGGTGCCAGGCGCTTTACGCATGCGCTCAATGGCCCGCGCCGCCGCCCCCGGTGCTGCCGCGGCGCAGGAGTAAAAATGACGGAATCAGCAAGACCATCAGGACCGCCAGAAATCGATAAATATCGTTAAAGGAGAGCATCGCGGATTGGGCCTGGATCGACCCGTAAATCATGCCCAAGCCCTGCATCTGCCCGCTAACGATCTGCGGCAGATAGTGGAACCCGGGCGAACCGACTTGTGGCTGCCCGAGATTGCTCAGTTTCCATGCGTCGAATACCGAGAAATGCTCAACCAGATGCGACTGATGAATCTGTTGCTGGCTGATCAGCACGTTGGTCATGTAGGCAATTCCCATCGCGGCGCCCGTATTGCGCATCATGTTGAACAGACTCGAGGCATAGCCCATTCGTTCGCGCGCGACGCCCCCTAGCGCGGCCGCGGATGCGGTCGGGAAAATCATGCCCAAGCCCAGTCCCATCAGCGCGTTGGGCCACACCACCGCCCACATGCCGACCTGCAAATTCCAGCCGGACATCGCCCACAGCGAGGCGGCAACGAGGGTAAACCCGATGCCAATGAATTTGCGCGTATCGACGCGGGTGCGCGCCAACTGACCGATCATCATCATCGAGGTCATCGATCCGAGCCCGCGCGGCGCTTGTACCAATCCAGCCTTCCACGCGTTGTAACCCATCAATTCCTGAAGAAAGACCGGATTCAGCAGCAGACTGCCAAAGAGTACGAAGCTCATCCCGATGATGACTACGACGGCGATCGTGAACGACCGTTCTTTGAGGATCCGTAGGTCAACGATTGGATCGCTGAAGTGCAACTCTCGATATACGAGGATCAGAAAGCAAAGCGTTGACGCGGCGGTTGCCAACACCACCCACGGCGCGGCGAACCAATCGGCCCGCTGACCACGATCCAGCACGATTTGCAAAAGGCCGAGGCTGACGACCAGCGAGAGCATCCCGAGGTAGTCCACCCGGCCGCCGCGCGCGCGGCGCTCGCGCATGTACGGAGGATCATGGACGAACACCCAGACCATCGAAAAGGCGATCGCGCCGAGCGGAAGGTTGATGTAAAAATTCCACCGCCAATTCCAATTGTCGGTAATCCAGCCGCCCAGGGTCGGCCCGAGGATCGGGGCGACCATCAAGCCCATCCCCCACACCGCCATGCCCATCTGCTGCTCGTCCGGCGGAAAGGTCTCCATCAAAATGGCCTGCGACGAGGGAATCATCGCGGCGCCCGCAGCGCCTTGCAGCAGCCTGAACACGACCATCTGATCGAGCGATCGCGCGGCTCCGCAGAGCGCCGACGCGGCGACGAAAACGAACACCGAAAGCAGGAAATAGCGTTTGCGGCCGAACCGTGAGGAGATCCATCCGGTCATCGGAATCATGACGCCGTTCGCGACCAGGTAACTGGTCAAGACCCACGCGATTTCATCGACGCTCGCGGAGAACGTCCCCTGCATATGCGGCAACGCGACGTTGATGATGGAGGTGTCCAGGACTTCGAGCGTGGTCCCGAGCATCACCGCGATCGCGACCAGCCACTTGTGCGTGGCCGGTCCGTGGGTCTGCGTGGTCTGGACCTGCGTTAAACTGCTGGCGGACATCTCGACTGTTGGATGATCCTGATGGGTTACCGGGTTACAACGATCATGGCGCGCGAATCAATCCGACGCCATACCGCAATGCCACCGCTTCGACGGTCTTCCCGCAATCGCGAGTGGGGGTGGAGAAGCCGTATAGCGCAACGAGGACCGGTCGCACAATCGCTGACGCGACGAATCGCTGGTAAGCGGTGCTTGCGCTCGGCTATACGGAGTTGAGGCGCAGTAGCGGGGCGGCGCGCATGATCGCCGTGCGTGCCCATCCGGCACCCGCAGAGGCGAACGGCAACGGCAGACATCAAAGGAAACCGGAGATCGGCGGTCGCCCACAGTAGGCCGATCTCGTCGATATCAAGGAGGCCAATAGCGTGGATACGGCGGAACTCGAAAAGCGCATCACGATTCACGAGGACATCGAAGCGATCAAGCAGTTGAAGGCGCGCTACTGCGCGATTTGCGATGACGATCACAATCCCGACAAGATTACGACGTTGTTCGTCGAAGACGGCATCTGGGAGGGCGCCGACGTCGGGCGCCATCAGGGACACGCGGCGATACGCGCGCTCTTCGAGGGCTTCAAGGAGCGGATCAGCTTCTCGCAGCATAATGTGATGAACCCGGTGATCGAGGTAGAGGGGAGTCGGGCGAAGGGCAACTGGTATTTCATGGGGCCATTCACGTTTCGCAAGGGCAATCGCGCTTTGTGGCTGGCGGCGCGCTACGAAGACGATTACGTGAAGGTCAATGGTGAATGGAAGTTTCAGCATTTGCGGGCGATCGGGCGGATGGCCGCTCCGTACGAGAAAGGCTGGGCAAAATAGGGGACCGAATCAGACATCGGTATGTACCGCGGTAGCGGTTAGCGAAAGGTTGGCGAAGAGTCTTCGGTTGGGTTCGTTTGGACCAAAAATTTCGGGCCAAACCGATGCCGGGGCCAGCATTGCGGGTTACTACAAAGGGGAGCATAGCATAACTCGAAGCTATTGTCACCTGCCGGGAAAAGCTGCACTGCGGCTTGAATCTCAGCGAGGCTTGAGCACCTCGACCAACTGCGAGCTGCGCTGAATTCAGGACCGTCCCAGACGCTGAAAGACTAAGACGGGTTGTAGCGGTTGGATCGAGGTCGCCGCACGCGCGGTAGTGCACAATGAAATTAGAGCGCGGAGATTTTCGCGATTGAAGTAAGCCGCGGCACATGTCGAGTGGCCGCTGCGGTCGGAGCGCGGCCGGTGGACGTTGGAGCGCGGCCGATGGCCGCGCTCCAACGGGTGAGAGTTAGCGCAGGGTGCCGATGAATTCCTTCAGCGTCGCGTTGAATTCGAGTGGCTTTTCCAGCTGATGGAAGTGGCCGACATCCTTGACGACAACGAGTTTCGCGCCCGGGA
>DASXFX010000172.1:0-9222 GCA_036489375.1 Binataceae bacterium (SeqCode)
TGCACCACGCTCTGTCTCGCCCGCCCACGCTCGAGACGGTGGGTTGAGCCGGTCGCGATCGAGGACGAGAGCATCGAGACCACCGCCGCCGAAGCGAATAGTGCCCGTGTTAATTCAACACTGGCACAATTGTGACACAAAAGATTACTTGGAAAGTCACATATCCCGGATAGAAGCCTTGATTCTACTGGGTTTTGGTGGTGGGCCGTTCCGGGCTCGAACCGGAGACCCGCTGATTAAGAGTCAGCTGCTCTACCAACTGAGCTAACGGCCCACCGATGCAGGGTGTCCTTACTAGCAGGAAGTGTGGGGTGAGTGAAGGGACTTGAACCCTCGACCACCGAGGCCACAACCCGGTGCTCTACCATGCTGAGCTACACTCACCACTTGGCTTCAACCTAACCCGTCGCACCAATCAACTCGATCGGCGGCAACAGTGCTCCTGGCGCGCCAGAAGGGACTCGAACCCCTGACCCGCGGCTTAGAAGGCCGCTGCTCTGTCCACCTGAGCTACTGGCGCGATCGGGGCGAGCCGATTTGAACGGCCGACCCCCTGCTCCCAAGGCAGGTGCGCTACCATGCTGCGCTACGCCCCGAGCCCTTATCGATTAACATACGAGCGCGCCGCTCTCAACTCAGCGCCGGATTGTTGGCCATTTTGCTGCTCGATTCACGCCCGAATGCCCACTCCCTTTCCCGCGCTGAGCACCGCGATTCGATCGTTGGCGACGACGGCCAGTCATCGTCCTGTGGCTCGGCTTCCTTGAGCGAGCCAACAGACGAAGAACGCGTCGCGTTTCCTGTGGGGAGTCTCTTTGGTCTCGAGGCGACTCCATTCTCCAATATTTGAAGTCGCATCAAGATTGAGGTCGTGAGGGGCAATGAAAGATATAACGCTTCCAATCCGACGCGGATGCAAAAAGAGCTGGCGTGCCAGAAAAAGTAGCATCGCTCTGGCAAGTGTCATCCCAAATGGCGAAAGTTTCGGCTGAATCGACGAGCTACTTCGCACAGCGCGAAAATTCTATAAAATTAGATACTTAGGGTAGCATACGGGAATATTCAGCATGTTAGCGATCGCAAAATGAGAAGATTGGCGAGAAATTATTAGTGGAAATCAAAGGATTTTCTATAGGAACAACAATTGCTCTATCCAAAGTTGGCGCTGCTATCTCCCCCCGAGAGCACCAGCGCTTTGTCCCCAAGCAAGGCCGGGCTGCTGAAACCGTAGGTCCCCCCAACGTGCGGTTGCAAAGGCAGCCCGGCCGTTTTTTGCCCTCGCCAAGAACGTCCGCGCCAATACCCGAAATACCAGAGGACGATCAAGAGGATCACGGCGACGAACGTAGCCGGCCGGGCCAGACGACTGATACGGCTCAGTTGCTGCGCGCGCCCGCACGGCCGGCGTGTCCCGCCCGTCCCGCTCGACGCACGCAGAAATATTTCCGCAACCGTCGGCTAGCGCCCATTACGGGGAGCCGCAGAGGGTGCCGTTGATGTCGCATTGAGGCGTGATGCCGAGGTCACGCTGTTCCTGGTTCAGCGTCGCGATCGTGCTGTTGGTCTTGCTGTCCGCGTTGCATCCGCAGAGCTGACTCGCACAGCAACTGCACGAGGCTACGGTTTCGGCTTTGACGATTTCCGAAATATCGCAGCTTGATAGCCCCGTGCAGGCGATCCCCACGAGGTTGCGGTCACTGCACTGGTCCGTGCACAGGGTCGCATCGCAGGTATAGCCAACCTGGACCGCTCCCGTGTTCCGACAGGTGTTGTACTCGTCGCAGACCACCTTGCAATCGACGCCGCTGTCGGGCGGCAGCGTAGTAGTACCTGGCGCGTACAACGTACATCCAACTCCGCCAGGAGAGTCTGGCACGCACGCTGACGGGTCAGGCACAGTCGCCGGCTCTGTGCTGTCAGCAGCGATCGAGGAAGCCGCCGCCACCGTCGCACCCTTGGCTGGTGACGGCGCAAGCGAATGGGCGGGCGGAGTTGCAGCAGTGGTCGAGGCCAGCCTTACTTGCGGCGCTGTTAGGTTGGTCGTCGAGGTGCGACTCGGATCTGAGATAAGCAATGCGTCGAGAACATCCGTCATCACCGTGGGCTCAGCGGCAGGGGTCTCGGTTGCAGCGCTCGTGGGCGGAGCATAGGAGGCCGACCACACCAGGTCATCCCCCAGCGCACAGACCTGATCGTTTTGACCGACCTGGTAAGGCCCATCGAATACGGGACACGAACAGTTGACTATCCCTGACTGAGCGGTCTTGAAGCAGGGTGTGGTCATGCAGCCTGCGTATGACGCTTGCGAGCAACTGGTCTCGCCAATGCCGTTGGTCGGGATGCAATCGAAACTGAAGGTAGAGAAGACGTTTGTTCCCGGGATCAGCGTTCCCGAATTCACCGACTGGCACACCGGGCCGAGTTGGTCGTTTGGCAAAGACTGCCATCGGCTCCGCACTGCGCGACGGTCTTCTCGAA
The DNA here is from genome assembly GCA_036489375.1 of Binataceae bacterium (SeqCode). GTDB lineage: Bacteria > Desulfobacterota > Binatia > Binatales > Binataceae > JADMIL01. The sequence goes on from DASXFX010000172.1 coordinate 2,479, forward strand.
GACCGCATGATTAAGGATCAAATTGATATCCACGAAGTACACTCCGTACGGTATCTCGAAGCATTTGCAATTCGCGTAAAGCCCGTCCGGCGTCAGCGTGCAGGATAGGTTTCGCTGCCCGAGCTCGGACCCGAGTAATAGCAAAGTGCGTACGGACCGCCGCGGCATGGCAGGAAGTTGGTCGAGGTAACCACGACGTTGGCGTAAGCCGGTCCAAAGCCGGTGGTCCAGTTGTCTGGGTCGGTCCAGAACGCGTGCGAATTAGGAACGAAGTGTACGATCCCCGAGGATTGCGATCCGCCGCCGCTCCCATTGCAGCCCGTCGCCAAAGCAGAAACAAGCGCCAATACAGCCAATACCGGCATCAGCCGACCGGCGTTCATCCGAACGCGCCCAGGCGCAAAAGATGTTTTCATTTGCGGCGCATCCTCCTCGCGCTCTCATCCGACTCTTATCCTACTTTTAGTTAATTTCAACTGACGGACAGTACGGTGGTCCCTTCATGGAGAAGGCGCAGTTAGCGCGAATTGAGTTCGATCACCTGTTCCCGAGAGCGCGATCTTGTCCATCGCGTTCATCCGCGTAATTGCGAATCTGAAAGGAGCATCAGACACCACCACCGTGCCCTGATACGGATGCGCCAGTTCGAGAATCGCCAGAATTGTCAGGCCGAGCAGGCTCGAGAAAATCCCACACATCAAGGCTTGCGAGGGAAAGGTTTCAAGGCCGAAGAAGTAGCTGAAGCCGACCGTGATAAACAATCCGAAATAGATCACCATCCAGACCACCGAGGGTAGTTGATCGCTCCCATAGATGTAACGCAGGGTCCGATCTTCACCGAGTAGTTCAAGTTGATCGTAGCTCTTGTCAACCAGCAGTGTTTGCCGTGAATCTTTCGGTTCGTAACCTCCGACCAATGCCCACATGCCCAGCGCGCCGAGTGGATTATCGGTCACATTGCCGTCGCGCCGCGAAGCCATCTCGGGCCATTCAACCTTGATCGCATGTTCGGTGTACGTGCGAATCGCCTGCTGCAGGTTGCGTTGAAGAGGCTGCGGAAATCCCATCGACAACCGGTAGAGCGACGCCAGTGTCATTGCCTCGTTCTGGACCATTTCATCGGCCCGATCAAAGCGTTGCCACGCTGCGACAATTACAAAAGCGAGTAAGAGCCCATAAAAGGCCCCGATCACTCCGAAGGTGAAACCTGCTACCTCGTGATTTTGTTTCAGGCCTTCGAGCGTCACCAAGCGCCGCACCGTGTACAAGCCAAGAATGCTCAACCCGGAAAAAACGACGATCACAATCGTCACCTGCAGCCAGATCGAGTAAAAGAGCAGATAGTTCATCGACATCCCCCTGTCACACAGAAGCAGGGTTAATTTTAGCCGATCAGCATCCGAGTGCGACCTGCGCTCGACGAGGTGTTGCTTGGCTCCGACGAATTTGGCGCAGCACAGCGTAAGCTTCATCCGAACGATCGGATGAACCTTCCGAACTCGCGGCCGAGACCGCTACTCTTTCAGCAGGATAAAGTGTGCGCGGACGAAGCGATGACTAGATCGTAACTGGGACTCGCCCCGCCGTCTCGAGCGCCTCGGACGGCACTCGATTGCGGACGTGCGAGCGCCGCCGCGACTACGGCATCATGCCGCCACTCGTAACCATACTCTGGGGAATCCACCCTTGCTCCGCGAAGTACTGCGACATGTGAGCGACGGCCTTGTCGGCACTTTTTTTCGCGAGGAATCCCATCCCGGACGTGTAGGCTTTCCCGGCTCCAGCCGCGAGATTCGCGCCCAATGACGCCGCTGCCACTGCACCGCCCGCGACCGCACCACCCGGTGCAGTAAAGGCTGCTCCAGGCATCTCGCCACTATCGGCGTGAGTGGTAAAATCCATTATCTGCTGGGTCGTGCCGTTTGCCATTTGGTAAACTTGAACGCTGGTATTGACCGTCGATTGTCCGACCCCAAGACCGATCACCATCCGCCGCAACCGGTTACCCTCGTTGATGTCAGTGAACTGCCCATCGATGATAAGGACGTTCTGACCCGACACCTGCATCCCGCGAGGCACCGCCGTCGCGGTAAAGCCGATCGACTGGAGTTCCTGCACCATGACGTTTTGAAGCGCCTCGGCGGTAGTCTCCGCAGTCTGAAGTTGCGTCTGCTCCGGGTTATCGTCAGTTAAGTTCCGATAGGTCTTCTGCACCAGCCCTTGATTCAGGGTTACGTCTCCGGCTGTAACCGCAAACCTGTACACATAAGCTGTGGTCGGCCGATTGCTATTAACCGGTGCGTTAGTTGCTTGCGAATTAACCGAAGCACCTGCGCAACCGGCGAGACCGATTGCCAGCACCCAGTAAATTCGCGGCAGCACGCTCCCAACGAGACGCTCCTGAACCGATGCAAACATATGACTACTCTCCCCTCCCACTACGATCTCGTGCCGCTTCGCACAAGCAGGTCTGATGCTTTCAGCGCTGCTCTCCGCCGCCAGACCGATGACGCGGATCGTTGCCGCCCCGCAGATGTATCATCCGACGCACCCGCGAGAAATAGTCCGAAAAGGCGAGGCCCGATTCGTGATTGGGTGCGCTTGCGACCGGATTTACAGAGCTTGGATAAATTCCACGATATAAGTGATGGCGGCGTCGAGATTATCCGCTTCGGTACGCCCCGAGCGCACCCGCGGCTTGAACGAATGATCGCCATCCTCGAGCCATTTGAGCCGAATCGATCGCGACAGTTTGTACTGCGCGACCTCCTCGGGCTTGCCAAACGGGTCTCGACTTCCCTGCAGGATTAGTGCGGGCGTGCGCAGCACTTCCAGATGCCGCGTGCGGGTCTGCTCCGGCTTGCCCGGCGGATGAAACGGGTATCCCAGGCACACGAGGCCGCGCGCCCCCGCTTCGTCGGCGATCATGCTTGCGATGCGGCCGCCCATCGACTTGCCCCCAACTACCAAACGCTCGCCGCCGCCGAGTTCCTCGATCGCTTCGCGCCACGATTGCATCAGCACCGGCCCCCCGTCGGGACCCCCGCCCTTGCCCGTTTCCCGGCGTCGCCGCATGTAGGGAAACTCAAATCGCGCGACGCGGATGCCCGCCTTCGCGACCCCCTCCGCGATCGTCTCTATGAACGGCGAGTCCATCGGACCGCCCGCCCCGTGCGCGATCACGAGCGTAAGCCCGGCGGTCTTTTTTGGCCCGTTAAAGATGAATTCGGTCATCGCGTTCGATCATCAGGCGACCGCTTGATTTGCGCAAGTGGGTTGCGGGCTTGGCGCGGCCGCCTGAAACGCAGTAAAACCCGGATACAAGCAATTTGATTCAGGGAGACGAAACCATGACGGAAAGACAACAATTCAACTTGAAAGTGATCGACGAGTTCCGCGCCAACGGCGGTAAGGTCGGCAAACCCTTCGAGGGCATGCCGATGGTATTGGTGACAGTAACCGGCGCCAAAAGCGGGAAGACCTACACGACGCCGTTGGTCTATAGCAAGGACGGCGACCGCTTCGTCATCATCGCCTCGATGGCGGGCGCGCCCAACAATCCCGATTGGTACCACAACATCAAGGCCAACCCCGCCGTCACCCTCGAAATTGGCACCGAGCGCTTCCAGGCGAAAGCTACCGTCACCAGCGGCGAGGAACGCGAGCGCCTCTTCAATGCGCAGGCCGCGATCATGCCGGTGTTCAATGACTACCGCAAAAAGACCACGCGCCAGATTCCCGTAATTGCACTGGAGCGCGTCTGATCGAAAGGAGCGCGAGCCTTCGATGCGATCGCATACCAGTTATCTCACGGTTAAGGTCCCCGAGCGGATGGACTTCATCAATATCACCGGCGATGTCGAAAAAGCGGTGAGCGAGAGCGGCGTGCGCGAGGGCCTGTGCCTGGTGAATGCTATGCACATTACCGCCTCGGTCTTTATCAACGACGACGAGCCGGGACTGCATGAGGACTACAAGCGATGGCTCGAATGGCTCGCGCCGTACGATCCGAGTCCCGAGCGCTATCATCATAATCGCACCGGTGAGGATAACGGCGACGCTCATCACAAGCGCCAGGTGATGGGCCGTGAGGTAGTCGTTGCGATCACCGCGGGCAAGCTCGATTTCGGACCCTGGGAGCAGATCTTCTATGGCGAATTCGATGGCCGCCGACCCAAGCGCGTCCTCATCAAAGTGATCGGCGAGTAACTGCCGGCCCGCGCCGGCCATTTCGGAGCGGTGGTAATTCCGGCGCCAACTGTACTAAAAGCCAGACAGCAATCTCTCGATCGAATGCTGTCCTCAAGGAGAATTCATCATGGCGGTAAATTGTGAAAAAGTCGTCAGCGACCTCTTCGCGGCGTGGACCCGCTTGGACCTGGACGGAATCATGAGCCACTTCACCGACGACGGCGTATGGGACAACGTGCCGATGAATGCACCCGCCAAAGGCAAGGCCGCTATCCGTGAGATGACCCACGGATTTCTCAAGGATACCACTCGCTTCGAGGCCAAGATCTTAAAGACCGTGCACGTCGGCAACACCCTTATGAATGAGCGTGTCGATACGCTCGCGATGAAGAGCGGCAAGACTGCGGTCGTTCCCGTCGTCGGAGTTTTTGAGCTCAATGACGCCGGCAAGATCGTCGCGTGGCGCGACTACTTCGATCTCGGCACCTTCACCAAACAGATCTCCTAGGCGCAAGTCTTCTATTTTTTCGACCGGGGTGGCGCAGTCCGTCGGGCTGCGCCGTCCATCATCCTGATCGCGTTGTCGCCGTTTCAGGCGATCTAGCGACTGCGCCGGAGGCTCCATGCGAACCAATCAATTGCGATCGACTCTGAAGGCGGGCGAAGCCGCCTTGGGTACCCTCTTGTGGGGCACGCACGGACGCGGCGTCATCTATACCCTGGCGCAGGCCGGGATGGATTTCGTGATGATCTGCATGGAGCATTCCGACTACAGCCTGCAAACCGTGACCGAGATGGTCGCGCACGCCCATGCCGCCGGAATTTCGCCGATCGTGCGTATCCCCGATCTCCGGTACGAATGGGTCACGCGGTTGCTCGATAATGGCTGTCAGAGCCTGATCCTGCCGCACGCGCGCTCCGCCGACGAAGTGCGCAAGTTTATCGACCTTGCCCGCTATCATCCCGACGGCCGTCGCGGCATGGCGATCTATCTCGGCGCGAGCACCAACTACGAAGACGTTCCGCCGGTTCAGGCGATGGCTCACGCCAACGCCCATCTACTGCTGGCACTGTTAATCGAAACTCGCGAAGCGGTCGAAAATCTCGATGAGATGCTGTTGCCGGGAATCGACCTGGTCCTCGTCGGCCATCAGGATCTCGCGCAGAGCCTCGGCGTCCCGGGCGAGTACCGTCATCCGCGGGTGCGCGCAGCCAATGAACAGGTTCAACGATTGTGCAAGGAACGCGGCATCGCGATCGCCGCGGGCGTCGATCGCCCGGAAAATGTCCAATCGGCCGTCGAAGGCGGCGCGCAATTCCTGCTGTACGGGACTGACTTGATTCTATTGCGCCGCGAGGCCGAGCGCGCCACCGGCGCGTTCGCCTCGTTGCGCAAAGCTAAAGTCTAATGCGCTACCCAGCCGCCGTCGATCGTCAATGGATGGCCCGTGACGAACGATGACGCGTCGGACAGCAGCCATAGCACGCCCTCGGCGATTTCTTCGGGTTTGCCCAGGCGCCCGATCGGCTCGGCCGCCGTCACTTCCGCTTCGGTAAATCCGCCGCCGTCGATCGCCCGCTCCACCATCGGCGTGCGAATCACTCCCGGACACACACAATTTACCCGGATGTTCTTTTGCGCGAACTCCAGCGCCGCCGTCCGCGTCAGTCCGACCACGCCATGCTTCGCCGCGACGTAGGCGGGAATCCCGTTGAAGCCCACCAGCCCCGCGATCGACGCGGTATTAACGATACTGCCGCCGCCGTGCTTGAGCATCTCGGGAATTTCGTACTTCAAGCACAGCCACACGCTCTTCAGATCGATCGCGATAGTGCGATCGAAATTCTCCTCGGTGCACAGAATCGTATCGGAAAACTTGCCCTCGATGCCCGCGTTGTTGAACGCACAATCGAGCCGTCCGTAGGTCTTGACGGTCTGCGCAACGATCATCTCGACCTGCTCTGCGAACTGGACGTCGGCCGCGACGCAACTCGCCTCGCCGCCCGCCTCCTTGATCATCTTGACCGTCTTTTCCGCGCCCTCCGGCACGTAGTCGGCGATCATTATTTTCGCGCCTTCCTTCGCCAGCCGCAGCGAAGTCGCCCGCCCGATGCCCGAGCCGCCGCCGGTCACCAGCGTTACCTTTCCTTGTAGTAGTCCGGCCATGATCTGTTCTCCCTGTTTTGGTTTGCCGCAGTCCGGGTCGATTCAGGCGCGCATGGATCCGCGCGCGTCTGCTGTTCCAATCGTTCTGGACGCAACGTGAGCGAAGTACCTATTCGCACCCTTGGAATGCATACGCAAACATCCAGCCATGCGGGCCGCATTCGTTAACCGAGGACCGTCCTCGCCAGGTCGTCCAACTCCTTCATAATGCTCTTCAACTCCGGCTGCAGTATCCACAGAATGACGCGATTTGCGCCCGCCTTTTGCAACGCCTGGATCTCCGCCTTGGTGCGAAATTGCTGTTCGAGCGCGAATACCGTGAAATCGAAGGCGGCCGGGTCGCGCCCCGCCGCTTTGGCCAACTGTTTGATCTTGACGACGCCGTC
>DASXFX010000025.1:0-48596 GCA_036489375.1 Binataceae bacterium (SeqCode)
CTGGACGTAGCGGCGGATGCCAGGCATCTTGAGCGCGGCCTGCGCATGCGTGGTGATCCAGTGCTTGCGGAAATCGAGATGGGTCAAGCCGGGCTTGGCGGGGAGTTGAAAGAGGCCTTTGACGGTACCGGCGACGGGGACGTCGTTGATTATATGGTCGTGCGTGACCATCCATTCGACGCGCGACAGATCGATGAAGTTGCGCTCGTCGGCGAGGGCGCCTTGGAGATACTCGGGGGCCTCGCGGAGGGCATTGAGAGTATCGAAGCCGTCGAGAAAGACTTCGGCGCAGCCGTCGTAGGGCGAGTTGCTGCCGGGCGCGGGAATTCGATGGCTTTGCACATAGCGGCGCAACTGCGGAATGCGGGCGGCGATAGGGCCGTGGACTTCACGCCAGTAGCGATGGAATTCGGCTTCGTCGAGGCCGGGCTTGCGCGTGATGAAGTAATGAATGTGAATCAAGATATCCTCCTGCAGGGACGTACCAAGCGGATTGCATTTCAATACGCCTCAGTGGGCGGGTTGCGCAATGAAAGCGATCGCATCGAAGGGGCGAGTGGTAAGAGAGAGGTGGCAGAGGTGAAGGCATGCGAACGAGGATGCGGCAAAATCCATCTCCGAGCACGGAATAAGAAGGGAGTGCGGAGGAAATCGGGATGAAGCAGCAGGCGCATTTCAGCCGCGAGCTATTCGGCTTTATGGAGGAGCTGCGGCAGAACAATCGGCGCGAGTGGTTCGAGGAGAATCGGGCGCGCTATGAGCGCGAGGTGCGTGAACCGCTGCTCGCATTTATCGGGGACTTTGGCCCGCGCTTGAAAAAAATCAGTACGAAGTTCGTGGCCGATCCGCGGCCACAGGGGCGATCGATGTTTCGGATTTATCGCGACGTGCGCTTCTCGCCGGACAAGCGGCCGTATAAGACGCACGCGGCGGCGCGCTTTTCGCACGTGATGGCACAGGACGTACATGCGCCGGGCTACTACGTTCATCTGGAACCGGGGCGAGTGTTTTTCGGCGCCGGCATCTGGCATCCGGAGCCGGCGGCACTGGGGCGCATCCGCGACGCGATCGTGGCGCATCCGCGGCAATGGAAGAAGAGTATCGAGGCGCCGGCGTTCGCCAAGCTATGGGAACTCAGAGGCGACAAGCTCTCGCGACCGCCCAAGGGCTATGACGCTAACCATCCAATGATCGAGGACTTGAAGCGCAAGGACTACATCGCGATTGCGGAATGTGGCGAGGCGGAAGCGCTAGGTGCGAAGTTTATCGACGACTTCACCGACGCGTGCGCCGCGGCGACGCCGCTAATGAAGTTCCTGGCAAAAGCGCTGGAGGTTCAGTTCTGAACAGCCGAGGGCCGGCCCTGGAGGAGGAGTCCATTGCCGCCGCGACAGGCGCAGCGGCGATGGATGAGGATGAGACGTACTAAGCCTTCTTGCGGCGCTCAGCCCAGCGCTTCTTCATCGCTTCGGACAGACGCTTCCTACCGGCGGCAGTGAGACGTCCGCGCTTACGGCCAGGGCCGGCAGCGGACGCAGCGGCAGCGGCTTTGGGAGCGGCGGAACGGCGCGCACCAGTGCTGCCTTCCAAAGCTTCGATAGCTCGACCGAGTCGATCTCTTTCCATCTTTAGTTCTGAGAGAATTCTTTCTGCGTTCAAGGCGTACTCCTTCGGTTCAAATCTTTAACGAGGCTGCCAATCTACGTCCATGAGATCAAGTAGCAGGCCCGCTTATAATAAATATAAATATACAAACGGATGACATATAGCGATAGGTGTAATGAACGATTTGCAATGTGTCCGGACTCATTCTCAGGTGTTATTTCAGCTTATGAAGCTAGACGCTACCTACGACGATCCTGAATATTCATTGGTTTCGTTGAACAAAATCGAACTCGATCAATCGAGCTTAAGGCTTGACGCGGAGGTGAGAGCTCCTAGCGTCGGATAGTTGAGCACGACGCTGACCTAAGGTGTCGCGAGTAGAGCCGCGAGCGTATCGAGGGTGCTAGCTGGAGTGAGGTGGAGGCGGAGGAGAGGGAGAAGAGCGCGGCGAGAAAGGCGGTGCGTGGAGCGCAAAAGCCAGCGGAAAGGATTAGGATAGGAACCACGCTCGAGATCGCAGAAGGTTGTAAAAGGAGACGTATGGCAAATCGGCTGTCGGGGAAAATCGCGCTTATATCGGGTGCGGCGAGCGGACTGGGCGCAGCGCAGGCAAAATTGTTCGCGAGCGAGGGCGCGAAAGTCGTCCTTGGCGATGTGCAGGCGGAGCTTGGAAATACGGTCGCTACGCAAATCAAAAATGCAGGCGGGCAGGCGATTTTCACGCGCCTGGACGTGACGGATGAGTCGAGCTGGAAGGCCGCGATCAAAGTGGCGAAGGACACTTTCGGAGGTCTGACGACGCTGGTGAACAACGCAGGCATCTTTCATCCGGGCGGGATCGAAGGCGAGTCGATCGAAGGCTGGAACAAGATGATCGCGGTGAATCAGACCGGAGTTTTTCTCGGGATGAAGACGGCGGCGGCGACCTTACTGGAAAGCGGAAACGCGGCCATCGTAAACATTTCGTCGCTCTTCGGCATTATCGGGAGCGCGAACGCGATCAGCTATCACGCGAGTAAGGGTGCGGTGCGGGTGATGAGCAAAGCGGCGGCGCTGGAGTACGCGAAGCGCGGGATTCGGGTGAATGCGATTTTCCCCGGGCAGATTCAGACTCCCATCCTGGGCGATATCACGCCGGAGCAGGACAAGGCGTTCAAAGCGATGATACCGATGGGAAAGGTAGGCGAACCGATAGACATTGCTTATGCGTCGCTCTACTTGTGCTCGGACGAGGCGAAGTACGTGACGGGAGCGGAATTGATCGTGGATGGCGGCTGGGCTGCGTGATCGAGGAACGGAGATAGCAGATGAGCGGGCAAGGACTGAAGGTAGGAATCGTAGGCGGTTCGATAGCAGGGTGCACGGTCGCGATCGAGTTATTGCGAGCTGGGTGCGAGGTAACATTGTTCGAGCGGACCGGCGATGAGTTAAAGGATCGCGGCGCGGGAATCGGGATTCCGGCGGCGATCCTGGAGACCTTGATTGCGCGAGACCTGGTGGACGCCGACACCGCTTATTTCGCCGGGCGGGGATTCACGCGGCTATGGCGCACGCCGCGAGAACATCGGTACGGCTACCTGGCGTGGGATCAACCAGCCGATCTGGCCTTGCTCAACTGGGGCGGGCTATATCGAAACCTGCGTAAGCGAGTGCCGGATTCGGTTTACTCCGCACAGCATCGAGTAGTTAACCTCAGGACCGAGGCGGAAAGCAGAGTGGGTGTGGAGTTAGCGGATGGAAGCATACGTACGTTCGACCTGGTGGTGTGTGCGGATGGGTACACCTCGATCGGGCGGCGGAAGCTATTTCCAGAGACTTCGATTGAGTATGCGGGATACGTGCTGTGGCGCGGACTATTGAACGAGAAGGATTTGCCGGAGAGCGAGCCATTGCAGAGTGGAGTACATTCGCCGGGCTATCCGGGCGGGCATGGCATCTTCTACTTCGTGCCGGGAGCGGATGGGTCGGTAGCGGCAGGAACTCGAGTAGTCAATTGGGGCATGTACGTGGGGGTAGCGGAAGGCTCGCTAGGTAAGTTCTTCATGGACAAGGACGGCGTCGCGCATGAAGGATCGCTAGCACCTGGAGCGATGCCGCAAGCGACAGAACAGGAACTCAAGCGGAAGGCGAAGGAGCGCTTGCCGGACTACTACGAAGAGATCGTGGAGCGGAGCAAGAATACGTTCGCATACGCGATTTACGACTGCCACGTGCCGGCTTATCGGCGCGGACGAATCTGCCTGGCTGGAGACGCGGGAGCCTTCGCGCGACCGCATACGGCGGCGGGGGCGCTCAAGAGTATCAATGATGCGATCGCGCTTGGAGAATCGATCAAAGCGGGGGACTCGCTAGAAGAAGCGCTCAGGCATTGGGACGCCTCGCGCACCGAGACCAACAACAAGCTGGTCACCTATGGCAATCAGTTGGGGCGGGCGCTGGTGAAGGAAATTCCCGATTGGTCAACGATGGATGCGAAAAGCATGCAGAGTTGTTTCGCGTCGATAGTCGAGATCCCTGCACCGATGCAGGTGAAGGATCGCGCGCACGGATAAGGGCTCGAGGAGGATTGCGCGGCTAGTCATGGTGTCGCGCTGGCAGTAGGAAGGTTTCATCGAGGGCCGCGACGGAGGGGCATCCGATCTGGCCCATGACTAGATCGATTTCCTCGCGGAGGATATCGATGGCGCGTTGAGCACCGGCGACGCCACCGGCGACCGTACCATAGAGGGTTGCGCGCCCGACCATCACGAAGCGAGCGCCATGGCAGAGCGCCATGATGATATCGGCGCCGCGACGTACGCCACCATCGACTATAAGTGTGACCTTGTTGCCGACGGCCTCATTAATAGCGGGAAGGACTTCGAGTGGCGAAGGCGCTTGATCGAGTTGGCGGCCGCCATGATTGGAGACGATGATACCGTCAACGCCGATCGCGGCCGCGCGGATCGCATCCTCGCGATACATGATTCCTTTGACGACGAGGTGGCGCGGCCAGATGCGGCGGAACTCTTCGAGATCGGTCCAGGTGACGGAGTTAGCGGGGGCTTGTTTGGCGGCGAAGGCGTTGATCTGCTCGGTGGTGGAATTCGCGCGCGCATAGGGCGCCCAGTTATCGAAGCGCGGCATCCCATTGCGGTAGTAGCCGGCGATCCATCCGGGATGACGGAGGGCGTCGAGGATGGTGGCAGCGGAAAGCTTGGGCGGCAGCGCAAAGCCATTGCGAAGATTGCGCTCGCGCTTGGAGGAAACGGGGACATCGACGGTAAGGACGAGGGTACTGAAGCCGGCCTCGCGCACTCGGCGGATGAGGTCGAGCGTGATCTCGCGATCGCGGGCGACGTATAGCTGATACCAGGAATGGCTCGGCGCGATCTTCGCGGCGGCCTCGATGGAAGCGGTGCTAAGCCCCGACATCATGAAAGGGATATTGGCCTTGGCGGCGGCATCGGCGAGCATCAGATCGGCGCCGGGACGAAAGAGCGCGGCGAGTCCGGTGGCAGAGACACCGAAGGGACTCGCGTACTTGCGGTCGAAGAGATCAACGGTCTGATCGCGCGTGGAGACATCGACGAGGTAGTGGGGGACGAGGCGTTCGCGATCGAAGGCGGCTTCGTTGCGAGCGATACCGAGTTCATCTTCAACGCCGCCCTCGATGAAATCATAGATGATACGGGGCAGACGCCGCTTGGCCATTTTGCGGAGGTCGTCGATATTGATCGCGCGATTCACATTCACAGTCGCATCTCCAGCCCGCGGAAATCCCGATCGAGGATCTTGCGCAGGGACGAACTTTTGAATTGCGATCATCGTCTTACACAAGAAAAGGCGGTTTGACGAGAAGAGAACGCTTTGCATTTTGAATCATCTCGAATCTAGAGTGGGGAAAAATCAGCGCGGCCGACAAAGGAGACTCAGATGAAAGTTGGAATGACGCTCCAATTGACCAGTTTCGGCGACAAACCGGATCTCGAGACCTACCAGGACGAATTGTCCCTGATGGAAATGTCGGAGGCGCTAGGCTTCGATTCGGTGTGGGCGCTCGACCATCATTTTACGGGCTACGTGATGTCACCCGATCCGGTGCAACTGTTGTCATACGTGGCGGGGCGCACGAAGCGGGTACAACTGGGCACGGCGGTGATCGTGCTGCCATGGCATGACCCGGTGGAGATTGCGGAAAAGATCGCATTGTTGGACGTGGTATCGGGCGGGCGGACGATCTTCGGCTTCGGGCGGGGCGCGGCGACGGTCGAGTACAACGGCTTTCGGGTGAACATGGAAGAGGCGCGCGACCGCTTCGTGGAGAGCGCGATCATCATTCGTAAAGGACTGACGCAGAAGAGCTTCTCGTTCGACGGGAAGTACTACAAGATTCCGGAAATCCAGATTCGGCCGCGGCCGATCTCCCATCCAGAGGATCGCTTTTATGCATCGAGCGTGAGTCCCGAGTCAGCCGAGATCATGGCGAAGCTGGGACTGGGCGTGCTGATTATCGCGCAGCGGAGCTGGGAAGATACGGCGGCGGATTACGCGCGGTATCGCGAGACGGCGGTGGCCAACAACATCACGCCACGACCGCCGATCGGGTTGCTCAACATATTGGTATCGGAGGATGCGCGGGAGGCGGCGGAGCTGGGCAGCCTGTACCTGGAGCGGATGTGGGACTCGATCGACGAGCACTACCACTTTTCCGACGGTCATCTGCGCGGGGTGAAGGGTTACGAGTTCTACGCGAAGCTGGAGAAGACCTACAGTAAGTTGCAGGCTGACGCCGAGGCGAAGGTCAAGGCGATCGAATTCTTCCGCAGCCTGCATGCGGCAGGAACGCCGGAGCAGGTGCTCGAGAAATTGCGCTACATCCATCAGACGGTCGCGCTCGAGCACGTTATCGGGACGTTCGCTTTCGGCGGCTTGCCTTATCCGAAGCTGGAGCGCAGCTACAAGCTGTTCGCGGAGAAAGTGTTACCGGTGCTGAAGAACGATCCGGCCTTCCAGTACCCGCACGCGGGACTCGGCCAGGCGCATAGCGGAGCGAGCAAGTAACGGAAGCAGCTACAATCGGAGTGAGGAATGGGCCCGCCAGTAGTGGCGGGCCCATTTCATTTGGCGGAGGCGATAACGATCATGCGCGCGAGCGATAAGCGTCGAAATACGAACTAGCTACTTCTCTTCGTACCACTGGATTGCGCCGCGCAGTCCGCGTTCCTTCTGGACATTGCGAATTTCCTCGTTGCCGGGGCCGAAGTGAAAGATCGCATCGAACTCGGCGCCGGCCTGAACCGAAACGCGAAAGCCGCGAAGATCCATCGCGCGGTTAATCCCCAGTTTTTCCAAACGAAGCTTTTGCGCGGGAACCTTGGCCACCCTGCGGGCGTAGTCGTAAGTCTCTTTTTCGAGAGTGTCTTCGGGGAAAGCGCGAGTCGCAAATCCCATACTTTCGGCTTCCTTGCCGCTAATCTTGCTGCCTGGCAGGAAGGCCAGGTATTTGGTCCGATGAGGCCCGACCATCCAGTTCCAGAAGGCACTGACGTAACCAGCGCCAGCAGGAATTGAAGGGAAGCCGATACGAGCGTTCTCGGCCACGAAAATCATATCGGTGCTGATGCAGAGTTGCGTCGCACCCGCCAGGCAGTAGCCGTGGACCATAGAGATGACCGGCTTGGGCAAATCGCGCAGGCGCAGCCAGTGTTCGATGTAGCGCTGCAGGAATCTTTGATCGTCGTCGATGGTAAATGGCTTGGAGCCGGACTCACCCCAGCCGCCGGTAAGATCATAGCCGGTAGAGAAGGCGCGCCCGGCGCCGCGAATGATCAAGACCTTGATATCGGAATCCTTTTCGACCTCGGTGATAGCCTCGCCAAACTCGGCGATAAGCGCCGGGGTCATCGCGTTGAGTTTTTCGGGACGGTTCAAGGTGAGCGTGCCAATCCGGTCCTGTTTGTCGAGCGTGATGTTAGTAAATGCCATGATTCCTCCGAAAAAGGGCGTGAATTGCGAATGTGAACGAGTTTCGCGCTGCCATCACTTAATGCGTGTCGTTAGTTGTGGATATCGTTAACAGATTGTCGAGAGTAGCTATAAGAATCGGGTTGCCTCGCGTTTGAAATACTACCTGGGCGGGTCGCCCGAACGATCACGACTTAGGAGAGGTGGCATCCGGGACGTGACCCAGCCGGTGGCTTGATCGTATGCATGAGCGAGTTGGAGGCAGCTAAACTCGGAGTGGTTTGGGCCGACAATCTGAACGCCCATCGGCAAACCATGAGCATTGAAGCCGGCGGGCATGCTGAGCGCAGGACATCCCGACATAGAGATCGGAATCATCACTTCCATCCATCGATGGTAGGTATCCATCGATTTGCCGGCGATGCTTTTCGGCCAATGGATTGTTGCGTCGAAGGGGAAGACCTGGCCGGCGGGCGCGATAAAGAAATCGTAATGCTCGAAGAGCGTGCGGACCGCTTGATACCAGGCCGTACGCACGGCGGAGGCATCGGCGACGTCGAACGCAGTGACCTTGAGGCCGGATTCGATCTCCCAGCGCAATTCGGGCTTCATCAATTCGCGTTTGGCGGGATCGCGGTAGAGATCCTTGAGCAACGCGCCGACCTGCCACGCCCTGAGCTTGAGCCAGTTACTCCAAACGCGGTCGAGAGAGTAGTCCGGCACAGCTGCTTCGACGACGCATCCGAGCGACTCGAAGACTTTGAGCGTGTTGCGGCAAAGGTCGAGTACGCCAGGTTCGAAAGGCAGGTAGCCGCCGAAGTCACCGAGCCAACCAATTCGGGTTCCTTTGAAATCACGCGCGAGCGGACGGGCAAATTCGGCGGCATCCTGCCGGAGCGAAAGGGGCACGCGCGCGTCGTATCCGGCGATGACTGAGAGCAACATCGCGAGGTCGGTTACGGTCCGCGCCATCGGGCCGTGCACTGAAAGCGACGGCATGAAGACATCATTGTAAGAGGCGGGGACGCGGCCGAAGGAGGTGCGGAAGCCAAAGACGTTGTTGAAGGCGGCGGGGTTGCGCAGTGAGCCGCCATGATCGCTGCCGTCAGCGACGGGTAGCATGCGCAGGGCGAGGGCGACGGCGGCGCCGCCGCTGCTACCGCCGGAAGTCTTCGATTGGTCGTAGGCGTTAAGGGTAGTGCCAAAGACGGAGTTGTAGGTCTGCGAACCCAGGCCGAATTCGGGGACGTTGGTCTTGCCGATAATGATGCTGCCAGCCGCCTTCATCCGCTCGACCAGAATCGAATCGGCGGCCGGCACGAAATCCTTCAGCAGGGGAGAACCCATCGTGGTGCGGATGCCTGCGACGGGCTCGAGGTCCTTGATGGCCTGCGGAAACCCGTGCATCCAGCCAAGGTAATCGCCGCGCGCGAGCTGTTGATCGCGACGGCGCGCCTGGGTCAACAAATCCACGCGCGGCTGCAACGAGACGATCGCATTGACGTGAGGATTGAGCCGGTCGATGTGATCGAGATACGCATTCATCACTTCGACGCATGAGATCTGCCGCGACTTGATCGCGTGCGACAACGCGATCGCATCGAGCATGACTATGTCAGCGCCGGCCGTGGGTTCGCTCATGGGAGGAGCTATAGCATCGAGCGTGGCCGTCAGAATAATGCAATCGGATTCGCGGGGGAGCCGGTACCGCGTTCGAGCACGAGCGGCAACAGGTTGAACATAAAAGCGTAGCGACTATCGCGCGCACACTTTTCGGCGAGCGCTTCAAGATCGGCGTTATCGAGCAAGTGGACGCCCATCATCACAAGGGTGCCGGTGTGAATAGGCATCTTGAGTGGGGGATCGTAGGTAGTCGGGAGCACGTCGCTAACCGCATCGGAACCGAGGACGGCGACCTTGCGATCGAATAGCCACTTGAGACAGGAGGCGTGCAGTCCGGGCATCGAGCTGAGAATCGCGCGGACGCCCTTGGCGCGGCGCAGCTTGAAACGTCCGGTGCGCACGAGCAGCACGTCACCTTCGGCGACTTGCACATGATGGTCGCGTTCGGCGGCTTCGAGGTCCTCAGGATAAATCGCATCGCCCGGTTCGACCCATTCGGTGTGGCGGATTTTGGGGATGTCGAGGAGAACGCCGCGGCTGATCACACCCGTGCGGGCAACATCGATTGCGCACTTATGCGCACCCTGAAAGTCAACTTCGGTGTAGTCAAAATCGTTGTACATTTTGCCGCGATAAAAATGATGGCAAAGCGCGTCGAGATGAGTAGTGGCCAGACCATGCGGCTCGATGGCGAAATAATCGGCGCAACCCCAGGACCCGAGCGGGTGGCCGACATTTCCCGAGCGAATCATCAGGTGCGTGACCGGCGTGGGATTATCGCTCGCGGGTCGCGTAGCGAGCGGCAATGACAATGAGATCGCTTCGCCGGTTTGGACGAGGCGCGCGGCGGTGGCTCGCTTTTCATTGGTGATGTAGTTGAGCGCCCCGCGTTGATCGTCTTTGCCCCAGCGTCCCCAGTTGCTGACGCTCTCGAGCAGGTCGGCAATTTGACTGGTGGTGTAAGTCAAGGCCATCGATGCGCACCTCAAGCCGAGGGATTCGCGAAAGGTAGTCATAGTCTCGCGCGCACTCTCTTGACAAGCGGATGGCCGGGGAACGACCGCCATCGCCAAGTGCGATCGCGGACGCCAGCAAAATCAAAATTGAGAAAGGATTTACGCCGGAAGCGATCCGCTTAGGGACCGCTCCCGAAGGTAGGATGGTTAGTTATTGCTCTTTTCGGTGGTGCTTTTCTCAGTGGTCGTGGTAGTGCCAGTATCCGGTGCGGCAGAGTTGGTGGTGGTCGTGCTGGACGAGTCGGTGGACTTTTGCGCGACGTCCGGCGGTGGCGCGGTATCACCGGTGGCGCCAGTGGCTCCGGTGGCACCAGCAGGTCCGGGAGGTCCGGCGACCACGGCGGGCGTCTCGGTGGTGGTTTCTTTGCATCCAATGGACATGGTGCCGGCCCATAGAACGAGGGCGGCGATGGCGGTGAACGAAGCAGAGCGCTTGGAAATCTTCATCGGGTTAGCGTATCAGGATTGCCTCGAACGCATACGGACGATCGACTCGGTTGGTTACCTGCATAACCAATGAGTTTCACCGATGCAGTTAGTTGCCCGCGGGTTAAAGGGAGGAAACGAAAATGGCGCTGTTACCCTATCTCAAAGACGAAGACGCCTCGCCCGAGGTATTGAAAATCCTGAAGGCGCGTCCGCTAGTATTGAACGTGCAACGGATGACCGCCAATGCGCAGGGAGTTTTCCCGATTCGCAGCAAACTGAGTAATGCGCTGTTTACTCAGATCAAGCTGGATCCGAAGCTGCGAGAGATCGCGATATTGCGTACCGCGAAAGATTGTCATTCAACTTATGAATGGACGCAGCACGTTCCGGCGGCAAAGCATGTCGGCGTGACCGACGAACAGATAGCAGCGATCGAGAAATGGCCCGAAGCGAAGTGCTTCAACGAGATCGAACGCGCGGTGCTGCAATTAACGGATGAAGTTAACGCGGATGTGAAGGGGCAGCGTGAGACAGTCGAGGCGTTGAAGCGGCACCTGAGCGCGGCAGAGATAATTGAACTGCTGATAATAATCGGTCATTGGCGGCAGACCGCGAGCATACTGGAAACACTCGAAGTGGATTTGGAAGATTTCGCAGGGACGCTGAATATACTGGAAGGCATCGCGAGCCGGCCGAAGTAATGGCTTATCGGGGAATGACTAATCCGGATGCAGATATGGGTTGGATCGAAGATAGTCAATTCGCGGGAATTAAGGAGCGCGTCTGCACCGAGAGTGGAGATTTAAGGATCCGCAAGAGTGACTATCGCTAAAACGGATTATTCGGCTGACGAGACCGATCGATGCAAAAACAAGACTTTCGACATCTGCTAGTGCAAACGGACGGGCATATCAGGCGCCTGACGCTCAATCGGCCGGACCGTTTGAATGCACTGAATGTGCGGATTGGTGTGGAACTGCTCGAGGCGCTGGAAGATTGCGATCGCGATCGCGAAATCCGCGTGGTGGTGCTGACCGGAGCAGGGCGAGCGTTTTGCGCGGGCGACGATCTTCGCGGGATGAACGAGCCGGGCGAGGCGGACCGCAGATACCTGGATCCGATTAAGCAATACGTGCAGGGGGAAGGACGGTGGCCGCTGATCGTCGCGCGCATGCGATCATTGTCGAAGCCGATTATCGCGATGATTAACGGGCATGCTCATGGCGCCGGGTTCAACCTTGCGCTGGGCTGCGATTTGCGGGTGATGGCAAACTCGGCGACGATGTCGATACCGTTTTCCAGACGGGGCATCGCAACGGGCACCAACTTGCTTCAGCAATTCGTCGGAATCGGAAAGGCGATGGAATGGGCGTTGCTGGGGCCGGTGCTAGGGGCGGCTGAGGCCGAGCGTTGGGGACTGGTGAGCAGGGTGGTGCCGTTGTCAGAGCTCGAGGTGGAGACATCCAAGCTCGCGCGGGAGTTGGCCGACGGGCCGACGCTGGTGCTGGGCTTGACCAAGTCGGCAGTCGTTCAAGGGTGGCAGATGCCGCCGGAAACCGCCTATCGATATCAGGGTCAGGCGGTAACTCAATCCCAGCGAACCGAAGATTTCACCGAAGGCGTCGAGGCGTTCCGCGAAAAGCGTGCTCCGCGATTTCGCGGACGCTAGACAGAGAGGCGCCGCTTGATCGGAGAAGCATGACGCGAACTTGTCATCGACATAGCGTACCAATATAAACGGAACGAAAGATTGATCGCGGCGACATTGTGCGCCTGGGGAGCTTCGATGGACATTGGAATTCTGGTGGCGGCAACGGCGCGGACTGGTGCTATCGATGCAATCGCGCGGGCAGTCGAGAGCGGCGGCTACGAGTCGCTTTGGATTCCCGAACATCCGGTTATTCCGATTGGATTTAAGACGCCGGTCCCCGGTGGCATGACGCTGCCCGAACATTATGGGCGCTGGGTCGATCCTTTCGTCGCGCTATCGATCGCAGCCGCCGTTACCAAGCGCATCAAGCTCGCAACCGGCATCTGTCTGCTGCCCGAGCGTGAACCGTTGATCACGGCGAAGGCGGTCGCCAGTCTCGATCTTTATTCCGGCGGTCGCGTGGTATTGGGCGTTGGCGCGGGATGGCTGCGGGAAGAGACCGAGGCGATGGGCGCGAACTTTGGATCCCGCTGGAAACGCCTGCGTGAGACGGTCGAGGCGATGCGCGTCGCGTGGACCGAACCGGAGCCGTCCTACGCGGGAGAGTTGGTGCATTTCCCGCCCCTCAGATGCGAACCGAAGCCGCTGCAGAAGCCGTATCCGCCGATTCTGCTGGGAGGTCACGGGCCCAAGGTGCTCGAACGAGTGGCGCGCACCTATGATGGCTGGATGCCGTTGGTGCCGAATCCTCAATCGTTGAAGCGGGATGTTGCGGCACTGCGGGAACTTGCGACCGAACAAGGCCGCAATCCCGACACGATCCACATCACGGCACTGGTAGAGCCTCACGAAAGCGGTCCGTCGCTGGATGATCTGCGGCAATACGCGGAGGCCGGTGCAAGCCGGGTAGTTATCTTTTCACAGAAGATGGCGATCGCGATGGCCGATGGAGCGGCGTTGGAGTTGATCAAACGATTCGAAGGCGTGGTCGAACGCGCGCAACAAGTATCGACCAGGTAAAACGACCGGGCGTTACGGTGCCGCCATGAGAATTCAACCTTATATTGCAGCGAATGCGATTCGAGTCTTTGTAGCTATTGGAGTGGTTATCCTGCTTGGTACCAGTGCGCACGCCGGCACCTGGTATTTGATGGCGGCGGATCTCAAAATTGTGAGTAATCCGAGCGTCGCCAGCAGACTCTATCAAGGCTCGCGTTTGGGCCCGCTCCAGTTAACCTCGCAAGGCGAGTTTTCATCGCGCGAAGAATGCGAGCCGGCGCGCAAGAATCTCGTCAGCGCGTGGCGCAAGCATAGTCCAACCACGCGCGGGGGCTGGGACAAATTTGGCATCACATCGGCGAGTGCATTCATTCGCTGTGTTCCCGACACTGATCCGCATTTGACCAAATCGCCCGCGGCCGAGGGAAGCAAGGCAACTCCGTCGATGGAAATTGTGCTGCGCGTGAGGCCGGGCCGCTAAACGCCTGAGCCGCCCAAAAAGAAAGGGCGGATCCGGCAGTATGGATTGATCAAATCGAGCGGATCGAACCGCCGTCGAGACGAATTGTTGAGCCGGTGATGTAGCCGGCCAAGGGGCTCGCGAGAAAGGCGGCGGTCGCTCCGAACTCCGCCGGCTGGCCCATGCGGCCGACCGGAATACCGCGCGCAACGCGCTGCAGCACGTCCTCCATCGAGAGCCCTTGCGCTGCCGACGAAGCTCGCTGAACCTGCATCACGCGGTCGGTTTCGAACGCGCCGGGCAGCAGCGTGTTGACGGTAATGCCGTCGCGAGCAACCTCTCCAGCGAGCGTTTTTGCCCATCCCACGACGGCCGCGCGCAATGTATTCGAGATCGCAATTTGCGGTATCGGTTGAATCACTGACTCGGAGGCGACGTTCAGGATACGACCCCAGCCGCGCTTGCGCATATCCGGCAGCATCAGTTCGGTCAGGCGAAAGAATACCAACACCATTGCGCGGAACTGGGATTCCCAGAGTTCGGGCGCAACGCCGATCACTCGCGAAGGCGGCGGGCCGCCGGAATTATTAAGGAGGATGTCGATGGGGCCCAACTCCTCGCGCGCGCGGTTGGCGGCACTTTCGACCGTTGACCAGTCGGCGAGATCGGCGGAAAAACCAATCGCGCGTTCACCGCGAGCGGTAATCGCGGCTACGGTCTGATCGATGGCCTCCTTGCCGCGCGCCAATATCGCGACCGCAACACCTTCGCCCGCCAGCGCTTCGGCGACACCTCGTCCAAGTCCCTTGCTGCCACCAAGGACGAGCGCCGTTTTGCCTTTTAAGCCGAGATCCATGTGTTGCCTCCACCAGGTGAACTCGCGAGCACAGTCTTACTTCGCGATCCTCCGAGCGGATGTCAAGCGACCGCATATTGACTATTTGCCGATAAGCCATGATTGACGCCCGTAAGGAACGGATGTACAGACTTCGAGCGCTGCCGGAACGTCAAGGTTCATGACGGAGGGCCACGATGAGTCAGGAGAAACCAACGTCCGCAAACGTTTCTCAGGGACAGCCCGCGAATGGAGATCGTCCGTTGAGCGGTGCGGAGTTTCTCGCAAGCCTGCGCGATTCGCGCGAGGTATGGATTTACGGCGAGCGCGTGAAGGATGTAACCGAGCATCCCGCTTTTCGGAATTCCGCGAGGAGTCTCGCGCGTATGTATGATGCGCTGCGCGATCCCGCAAAGAGTCCAACAATTACTACCGGCACCGACACCGGCAATGGCGGATTCACGCACAAGTTCTTCAAAGTTCCGCGCAATATGGAGGAACTCATCGGCGGACGTGACGCGATTGCCGAATGGGCGAAAATTTCCTACGGGTGGATGGGCCGATCGCCTGACTACAAGGCGAGCCTGACGGGAACGCTCGGAGCCAACGCGGATTTTTACGCGCCGTACCAGGAGAATGCGGTCAAATGGTATCGTAAAGTTCAGGAGAAGTGTCTATTTCTGAATCATGCGATCATCAATCCGCCGACCGATAAGAGCAAATCGCCCGATGAAGTAACGGACGTGTTCGTGCACGCCGAGAAAGAAACCGATGCGGGTGTGATCGTCAGTGGTGCGAAGGTGGTCGCGACCGGTTCGGCGTTGACTCATTGCAATTTCATCGGCTTCTACGGCCCCACGCCTCTCGGTAAACCGGAGATGGCGCTGTTCGCGATCGTTCCGATGGACAGCCCGGGAGTTAAACTCATTTGCCGCCCCTCTTATGAGCTTACGGCAGCAACAATGGGTAGTCCGTTTGACTATCCACTTTCGTCTCGCTTCGATGAGAACGACGCAATTCTGGTATTCGATAAAGTACTCATACCGTGGGAGAATTTATTCGTTTATCGCGATCTGGAAAAAGCTAACAGTTTTTTCCCAACCTCGGGATTCATTCCACGCTTTACGCTTCACGGATGCACTCGCTTTGCGGTTAAACTGGATTTTCTGAGCGGCCTGATTATCAAAGCGACTGAGGCAATCGGATCGAACGATACACGTGCAACGCAAATTCAAGTCGGTGAAGTTCTGGCCTGGCGCAATATCTTTTGGGCGCTCTGCGATGCAATGGTCAAAAGCCCCGAACCGTGGGTAAACGGGACGGTTCAGCCGAACGCCGCCTTTGGCATGGCTTATCGTTTTCTGGCGCCGATCGCATATCCGCGAATCAAGGAAATCGCGGAGCAGACTATCTCGAGCGGCCTTATCTACCTCAATTCTCACTCAATTGACTTCAAGACTCCAGAATTACGTCCGTATCTGGACAAGTATCTGCGCGGCTCCAATGGCTATAACGCCCAGGAGCGGGTGAAACTTTTGAAAATTCTATGGGATGCGGTGGGGACCGAGTTCGGCGGCCGGCATGAACTATATGAACGGAACTACGCTGGCAACTATGAGATGATCAGGCTGGAAAATCTGCTGATGGCGCTCGCGAACGGTGAAGCGAACGCGCTCAAACAGTTTGTCGATCAATTCATGAGCGAATATGACATTGATGGCTGGCGCGTGCCGGATATGATTAACCCGACCGATATCAATCGAGTATTTGGCAAAGGCGCGCCCAGGAGCAAATAGAATCGGCAATGGGTATTGTTCGATTAGTCAGTCAGTGCGGTTGCGGCATTACCAGGGCGGCTGAGTTGCGCGTGTCAGTATCTATGCGCACCAGGTAAACCGGCAGCCCCGATCCTTCCTCCGCGATATTGGTCCTGCCGGCACAACGGCATCGAGCCACCATCGCATCGTTGATGCGAATGAAGTGGTCAAGATTGAAGGCGATATCCGGCAGATTGCGGCTGGCGACGTGGAGGTCGAGCGTATGTCCTCGCAGGTCAACGCGATCGACAAGCGGCGTATCCGAGACCGTCGCATTAGTCATAATCCAGTGCTTGAATTCGGCCTCGTTCATCGCCCGAATTTTTGGATAGCGCTGGCTGATGGCGGAAATTGCCGGCTGCAAGTGACGGTCGTGGTTCTTGCCGTGTTTTTCGTCTCCGTCCAGTTTTGCCCAGATCTGCTTTGACCATCCACCGATGGCGCCTTGATCCGCACCGGGAAACGTTTGGTAGCGAATCACCGCATCCTCCGCCTCCGCGAGATCGTCGGCTGCGAGAGCGCGGTGAACCGCAGCCTCAGTATCGTCTCGTTCGGCCGCATCAATGCTCGCGACTATCGGCGGGCTGGAGCTGCCTGGATGGGCGGAGGCCCCGACGCAGGTCTCACGTTGCTCGGCGCGCGGATATTGAGGCGGTCCGAGTTTGAATTCCGTCAGGCAGAGGCCATCTGCCAGTTCGCGCCGCTCAGAGGAAGAAAGCTTACCGACTTTGGCCGCAGCAGCGAATTTTTCGTGAGCCGCCGCATAGTCTCCCTTGGCAAGATCGGCGCGACCGGCGGAAATCTCCGCGTTAACGCATCCCGATACGAAGAAGGCAAGCACGACGGCAACCGTGACCGTAAAGGCGTGCGCGGTCCGGGCCAATGCGTAGTAATCGCGATCGCGACAAGCGCCGGTGCGGACGAACGATTCATGGTCAATCGCAGCACGCAGTTCCACGGATTTAATCACGATCGCATCTCCATTCGTAACGGCTTTGGTGCGCGATAAATACCGGATAGTTACTCAAAGACGCGGGATTACAGACTCGCCAAACGCGCGAATAGCCTGTAGCGCCTTGGCGTGAGAGGGACCGCCCGGCTGGCGAATTCTGAGTATCAGATAGTCGGGGCGAATCGCTTCCTTCCACATCTGAAGTTGATCGAGGCAATCCTTGGTGGACCCGACGATCAATCGATCCTTGGCGGCGATCTTGAAGGTAAATTCCTCAGGTCTCTTTATATCCTTCAGATAATCGTCGAGAACGTAAGCGCCGTACTTATAGTAAAAGCGATGAGTAACCATGGTCGGCCCACTCTCCGCTTCCGCCGCAGCCATGCTGTCGCCGATGACCGCGTCGCGCATCAAGCAGATGTAAGGTTTGCGGCCGTGCTTCGCGCATTCATTGCGATAGCGATCGGCAAAGCCCTTGATGACAGGCAGCGACTGCACTGGATCGGCGATCCATCCGTCCGCGATGCGAGCGGCGCGGCGAAGTCCGGGCGGTGTCCACGACGCCATCCAGACCGGCGGCCCCGACGACTGAAAAGGCGGTGGCGTAACCAGCGTGTCTTTAAGCTTGAAATGATCACCGTCGTAGGAGAATCGTTCGCATTTCCAGCTTCGACGTAAAATTTCCAGCGCTTCTTCAGTGCGACGCGTGCGCGATTCGATCGGAACCTCGAAAGCATCGAAGTCGTGCTGCTGATAGCCCACCCCGATACTCAGTACGAGGCGGCCTTTCGTTGCCTGATCGACGACGGCACAGTCCTCGGCCACGCGCACCGGATGGTACAGCGGTAGCAACAACACGCAGGTGCCCACCTTGATACGTTGGGTTTTCATTCCGATGAGACCCGCCATCAGCAGTGGGTTTGGGAGATAGCCATCCTCCTGCTGATGATGTTCGGTGATGTAGCATCCGTCCCAGCCGCTGGCCTCCGCGGCTTGAGCCTCGGCGACCATCTCATCGATGACGCGGGCCATGTTCTTGCCGGCAGGTGGGTCCTGCGTACAAGGCAAATATCCGACTGGGAGCATCGCTGCCTCCGATAAAGTTAAATGCGCGAACCGAAATGACTGGTGCGTCCGAACATATCGTAAACGGTGCGACAACGTCCATCGGGCGAGTGGGATTCAGGCGACCAATTCCCTTGCACATAGACTATGCCAAGGTCTCGACATCTGCGAATAGCCGCATTAGAGCTAGGTCATGAGCAACGCCAAGCAGAGTTACGTCGCTGCGTACGAATCGCATCACGTGGCCCATCTCGAACCCTTCGGAGAGTATGAGAAAGCGGCAGCCTTCATGCATGGATGGACCACAGATGTGCATACGTGGCCAATATGCATATACGACGCACAAGACGATCACGTGTGGCTATGGTGCGGCTATAGGACGATGGATATAAGCCGCGAAACGGCTCTCGAAGATGCGCGCGCGATTCTACGGCTTCCCGCCGATCATCAGTTCTTAAAGATTGAGATGATGAGCGAAAATCTTTGAACTGTGACTGACTATTCGATGTAACCTGCGACGCAATGAGTCTTTAAGAGAATCGCACAATTAGCGGCACGAGTAGGACCTCAGATTACCTCGATCGTTGCGCCTGATCCGAGACTAAAAACAACCGGCCTCCACTGCTGTGTCACAGCGGAGGCCGGATTGGGAGAGAGTCGTACTACCGTGGGTTAGCGGGCCGGAGCAATCTGACTACGCGCTCGCATGCGCGGGCATGGTCAGCGCGGCAGGCTCGTGCAAAGGTTCGGTCTGCCACTTTTTGACCTCGGGCAGCACGTGTTTCGCGAAACACTTCAAGTTGCGCTCAGCCTCGTCGTAAGGCATGCCGGCGTAGCTGAAATTGAGCATGAACCCGTTAGCATCGATTGTGTCGCGGATTTTCGCGAGCTTCTCGATCACCTGATCCGGAGTTCCCCACGGCATCAGTTGCGCGAAATCGGCAGCCGCGCCATCGATACCGTGCTTGGCGATAAACTTGTTGACCTGACTATAGAATTCGTAACCTTTCTGGGTGCCGAATTTGGCCGAGGTCATCTCGTAATGTTTGATTACGGTTTTGTAATTCCCGGATAGCCACTTCATCGCCTGTGCTTCGGCCCGATCCGCGTTCTCGTCAACGAAGACGAACCCGCCGCTCAATGGTTTCGGTGGCGGCACGGCGCCATTAACCTCGCGCCAGACCTTGTGATAAACCTCGAAATCCGCTTTCACCGCTTCCCAGGGCTTCTGCGGAATGACCAGCAGACCCACACCAAGCCGCGCCATTATGGGCATCGATTCCGGCGACACCGCGGCCGCGTACGTGCGCCCTTTGAATGACTTGAAGGGGAACGGACGAATCTCACGGCGAGGCTGCCGAGTGTGCAATCCACCTTCCATGTAGCCCTTTTCGAGCGCGTTCATGATCAACTCGGCGTGCTCGACGAAGAGGTTACGGCCTTCGTTCTGATCGATGCGGAAGCCGTCATACTCGATTGGCGCGAGTCCGCGTCCTATGCCGAAGATGAAGCGGCCGTCCGAAACATGGTCGAGCATCGAGGCCTGTTCTGCGACCCGAATCGGATCGTGCCACGGCAGCACGACCACCATCGAGCCGAGTTTCACGTGCTTGGTCCGACCGGCCATGTAGGTCAGGAATTGCACGGGGTCGGGACACATCGTGTAGTCGTCGAAATGATGCTCGATCGACCAGATGGAATCGAAGCCCATCGGCTCCACCATCTCCGCCAGGCGAATCTCATTGCGCCAGACCTCGCGATCCGAGAGTTGATTATTGGGATTCTGAAATACCAGTCCATAGCCGACGTGCATAAGAGCCTCCTTGTGGCGGATGGCGGCGCGCTTCGCGACCACTTCCCGCCGAGAGTTAGTCCTCGCTGCGTTAAATCGCCCTAGAAGCGAGCCTGCGGCACCGGCAAGCCTGCAATCTCCGATCGCGTACGGAATACCGTCCCTTTGAGATCGCGATTATCACTGTTGTTGGAGGTCACGACATAGAGGTCGCGCATATCCGGTCCGCCAAACGCTACGCTGGTAACGGTCTTCGCCGGTACCTTAATCCGCTGGTCAACGGTGCCGTCGCTCTTGAAGCGCACCACTTCGCCCGGCCCGGCAACGACCGCAACCCAGACACCGCCTTCGACATCGACCGTCAGCCCATCGGGCATTCCCTCCGGCAGCCGCGCGAAAAGCCGCCGGTCGCCGACCGTCCGATCGGCGCGAACGTCGTAGGCCCACACGGCGCGAGTGGTTGAATCGCTATGGTAAAGCAGCTTGCGATCCTTACTGAAGCCGAGGCCGTTGGTTACCTCGATTCCTTCCCACAATTTCGTGATGGTGCCCGGCGGATCGATGCGAAACAAAGAACCGGGTGGCGGCGTGCTCTTGAAATCGAACTTGCTTATGTCGCAGCCGAAAGTTCCGCTCCAGATACTTCCCTGATCGTCGATCGTGAGATCGTTGAGTCCGAAGAGCGGCTTCCCTTCCCATTGCGCAAAGAGGTCGCGCAGGCTGCCGGTTTTCTCGTCCCAGTAAGCCAGGGTTGCGCCGGTGACGATCAGGCCGCCACCGCGGTTAAGCGCGATTCCGCCGACCGATTTGCGCTCGGGGATCAAGGTTTCGATCTTGCCGTCGGGACTGCGCCGGAAGACGCCGCCGCCGCGTATGTCGCTATAGTACAGACGGTTTTGCTCGTCGGTCCGCGGCCCTTCGAGCAGCCCATATCCGGTTGCCAACGTTTCGAATTGCATCATCCTAACCTCTATCCAGTTATGCGGTCGTCTCGAGAGGCGGCCTGCGGAGTTACTGCTTGATCGAAAAGAACCCCCGATGGCCAATGCGCAACTTACCGCCGTCGCGTTACCGACTGCAAACGCACCGACCGGCCGGGCCGACGAAGTTATCGAGCCACGCTGTAGGGACCTTGATCAGTGCGCGATCGAGCCGCTTGCGTACTCGCGAGCCGGGTACCATAAAGGATTGCGTCGGACGTGACGTAGCGCCTTGCATTAGATACAAGATTGGTCTGCGATACGATTTCAGGGATGGAGACCAAAGATGACAGCACCAAGATATGGCGACGTGTCGGTTGAGGTGAAGGACTACATAGCGAGCGTCGAGATCCATCGGCCGCCGCATAATTTTTTCGACGTTCAGCTAATTCGCGATCTGGCCAACGCCTTCAATACGCTCGATGAAGATCCCGCGTGCCGCGTGTCGATTCTGTGCGCGGAGGGCAAATCGTTTTGCGCCGGGGCCAATTTTGCCAATCGCAATGCGACGGGCGTCGAGCCCGGTGCGGAGAAGCGCAATCCGCTCTACTCGGAGGCGGTGCGGCTCTTCAGTTGCAAAAAGCCGATGATAGGCGTGATCCAGGGAGCGGCAATTGGCGGTGGGCTGGGACTGGCGCTGGTTCCGGACTTTCGGGTGGTTTCTCCGGAAGCCCGCTTCGCTGCGAACTTTGTCAAAATCGGATTTCATCCGGGCTTCGGACTCACCCATACGTTGCCGCGCCTGGTCGGCGTGCAAAAGGCCAACCTGATGTTCCTGACGGGTCGCCGCATAACCGGCGAGGAAGCGTTTGCATGGGGACTCGCCGACCTGCTGGTCGAATCTGATCGCTTGCGCGCGACGGCGGCGGAACTCGCCGCGGAGATCGCAGAGAACGCTCCGCTGGCGGTGAATTCAACTCGCGCAACCGTCCGGCGCGGGTTGGCGGAGGCGGTACAAGCGCAGACTGACCTCGAGTTCGTCGAGCAAGACTGGCTAATGCGGACCGAGGATCATCGCGAGGGGATCAAGGCAGTGTCCGAGCGCCGGCCCGGCCGCTTCGTCGGAAAGTGATTAGTGCGCAATAAGCATCGCGGTACTACCTTTTGCGCGAGGGCCGCCGGTTCGCGAGGTCGCGCCAGGCCAAACTAAGCTCGCACGATGATAAGCGATAACGAGGGAATGGAATCCGAACAGAGAACGGAACTAAGCCCCGGTGCACACCAGGTACATGAGACGATCGTACCTATTCTGGAATCGGTTGATGCGGTAGTTTACGCCGCCGTTGGCGTCGTGTTCCTGGTCGCGGCGCTGGGGATGCTGGGCTTTAGCCTGGTCTCCTTTCCGGCCAATTTGCACAGCGTCGGATTCGCCCTGGCGGTAGTCACTCTGGTTAACGACCTGCTGCTGGTCATGATCATCATGGAGGTGCTGCGTACCGTCATCTCTTATCTGCAAGAGCACGGCACCTCCTTGCAGCCGTTCCTGTTCGTCGCCGCTATTTCCGCTACCCGGCGCATTCTCGCGATTGGCGCGCAGATGAATGTGGCGGCCGGGACGCTGTCGCCGGATAAATTCCGCGAATTCATGATCGACCTGTCGGCGAATGCCGGCGCAATACTCGCGATCGCCCTCGCACTCTACCTACTCGCGCGCAATCCGGCAGCGCCCGACATTACCGTATGATCGCGAGATACGGCGGAGGTCGTCCAGTGCGCTAGTTCACAGCCTCGGGTCGCTTGACCTTGGCTAGTTTGGTCACGATTCGCAGCTGCTTCGACTTATCTTTACGCGGGAACCATAGTCCCGCCGTGATCGATACTTCGCCGACGTAGATAGCGCCCGCAGCATCCACCGCGATTCCATGCGGGGCGATCATTTGATCCGGCGCTTCGCCTTGCGCGTTGTCGAGGAGCGTCGCTTGTAGTTCACCGTCGAGCGAGTAGAGGCTGATCCGCGGACCGCAGCCGGGCTGATTGCAAATTTCCCAAAGGTCCTTTGCATTCTGACACCACCACGCCGATGACAGCTCGCCGATGTAGCACATCTGCGAACCGCGGGTGTCGATATACATACCGCAGGGGCGCGCCATTCCGGTCCATATATCTTCGAGCTTGCCATTGGCGGTGAAGACCTGCACGCGCGAGTTCTCGCGATCGGCGACGTACACATAACCATCGCGGTCAGTAGCTATATTGTGAGGCAGGTTGAACTGACCCGGCCGATTCCCCGGCTCACCCCACGAATACAGCAGACGGCCGTCCGGAGAATACTTGTGCACGCTCGCGTTGCCATACCCATCCGAGACGAACAGATCGCCAGTCGCAGGATGAATCGCGACGTGAGTACATCGGCAGAACGGCAGTCCGCTCATGCTTGGCGCCGGCTTGCCGCTGGCGCCAAGGGTCAGCAGTACCTTGCCTTCGCCAGTGCATTTTCTGACGGTGTGATCGAAGGTGTCAGTCAACCAGACGCTGTCATCTGGGCCAATCGTCACCGCGTGCGCATTGGGAAACATCTTCTTGTCGCCCCAGGCGCGGATAAACTCGCCCTTTTCATTCAGTACGATTACCGGACGTTCACCGCGATTGAACAGGTAAACCTGTCCCCTCGAATCCACACCGACGCCGGCGACGTCGAAGCTCCCATCGATGCCGCTGGCGTCCGACATGCCCCAGCCTTCGACTACTTCGTAGGTGTGGACGTCGTTGCCGGTTCGTATTGCCATGGTATTTCTCCTACTCGAGCGGCAAAAGCCGGTAGCTAATCTGCGAAGACGTGAATCATCTGAGCGGCGACTACCACAAACGCGCGGACGCGATCCTGGCGCCCTCAGACATCGCGGCTAACTTGGCCCAGGTGATTTTCGGATCGACCGGCGTATAGCCGGCGACGGTTGCGAAACCGCAGTCGCTGCCGGCGATGACGTTTTCACGTCCGACCACGCCGGCGATATTGGTGATGCGCTGGGCGATCAGCTCCGGGTGCTCGATATAGTTATTAGTCGAATCGATCACGCCGGGCAGCAGGACCTTGCCGGCGGGCAGCTTGACGTCCTTGAAGACGGCCCATTCGTGCTCGTGACGCGGGTTGGCGCCCTCGTAAGAGATGCCGCTCGCGCGCACTTTGAAAACTATATCGATGATATCGCGGATCGGTACGTCGCGATGATGCGGGCCTTCGTAGTTTCCCCAGCACAGGTGAATGCGCACGCGGTCTTCGGGTATTCCGGCAAGCGCATGATTGAGCGCTTCGACGTGCATCGCGAGGTATTTGCGGAACTCCGGCACGGTCGCGTCCGGGAACTGGATATGACGGCCCATCGCGAAGTCGGGACAATCGACCTGGAGCAGCAGACCGGCCTGATGGATGGCGTTGTATTCCGCCTTCATCGCGTCGGCGAGCGCAGCCAGGTAAGCCTCGTGAGTCTTGTAGTAGTGATTGCCGAGGAAGATTGAAATGACGCCGGGCGAGGCCGCGGTTAGAAACGCCTCGGCCGGATTCGCGTCCGCGATGGCGGCTTTGAGGTCCGCGATATCGCGGTTTACCGCGTCCAGATCCTTGTAGGTAATCGGCGCGGTGCAGGCCGGCCGCTTCAACGTTTCGAGGACGCCTTGGCGCGCGAAGCGCTCAC
Organism: Binataceae bacterium (SeqCode); assembly: GCA_036489375.1. Lineage (GTDB taxonomy): Bacteria > Desulfobacterota > Binatia > Binatales > Binataceae > JADMIL01. Next base: position 24,803 of record DASXFX010000025.1, read on the forward strand.
CGAATTCGGGGTAGTCGGCGAGGTCCGCGATCGCCATCACATCCGCTTCGCCGTTAAATCCGGTGAGCCGATCTTTGACATAGGTGGAATACGAGGGCTTGCTCGCTTCGCCATCGTTGACGATATCGACGCCGGCGTCGATCTGCTTGCGCACGAGTTCGGCAACTGCCGCGCGCACTCGCGTCTGCAAACGATCCACGTCGCTGCCGTGGCCGGCTTCCGCGGCGGTGATCAGCGGCAGCAGGTCGCTCGGGCGCGGCAGGCTTCCGGTATGCGTGGTCAGAATCCGTTCGGTACTTCGCTTCATCGACTTCTCCTCAACTGCATCCTCCCTTGATGAATCAGTAGCGGGTTGTCGTCAAGCGCGAGGGGTATACGAGGCGTAGTCTCGACTTCGCCGGCGTTCTGTCGGACGATCCGCCATCGGCTCGACCGCGCTGCGCCGCACGGGTTGGTACGATTTCATTTGGCTTATCGCGCCATGATGGCTGTCGGCGAACTTGACGGCGGTCGCGGCTTGACGGCGCAATCCGGCTCGGCGAAGGTGAAAGAAACCGAAGCGAGGGTTCCGATGATCGATCTTTATTATTGGCCAACGCCGAACGGACACAAGATTTCAATCTTTCTCGAAGAGACCGCGACGCCCTATCGGGTGGTGCCGGTGAATATCCGCAAGGGCGAGCAGTTCGCGCCGGATTTTCTGAAGATCAGTCCCAACAACCGGATGCCCGCGATCGTCGATAGCGAGGGGCCGGACGGCAAGCCCATTTCGATTTTTGAATCAGGCGCGATCCTGCTCTACCTCGCCGAGAAGACTGGAAAGCTGCTGCCCGCCGAGCCGCGCGCGCGTTACAAAGTGATCGAATGGCTGATGTTCCAGAAGGCCGGCGTCGGCCCGATGTTCGGCCAGGCGGGACATTTTCGCAACGCCGCGCCCGAAAAGATCGCGTACGCGATCGACCGCTATACCAATGAAACTCATCGCCTTTGCGACGTGATGAATAAGCGACTCGGCGAGGCGCCCTATCTGGGCGGCGAGTACTCGATCGCCGACATCGCTACTTACCCATGGGTGGTGGCGGCGTTGAAGCGCGAACCCGAACAATTGGCGAGCCGTCCGAACCTTAAGCGTTGGATCGACGCGATTGGCGATCGTCCAGCGGTGAAGCGGGGGATGGCCGTGATGGCCGATACGCCCGTGCAGCCGTTGACCGAGGAAGAGCGCTCAGTCCTCTACGGCAACAAGCAGTTTGAAAAACGCTAGGCGCGCCCGCGTGCGGCGTTCTGAAAATGAGCGGCGGCTGACGCACTGGCTATTTTGATCCAGTTACGCAAGCACGCGGCCGCACCTGTCACGGCCAAAGAGCGGATCGCCAAGTTTCTGGCCCGCGCCGGTGTAGCCTCGCGCCGTGAATGCGAGCGGCTAATCGAGGCCGGCCGCGTGATGCTCAACGGCGCCGTCCTAACCACTCCCGCAACATTAGTGGACGCGCGCGACGTGCTCGCGGTCGATGGCAAGGTGATCGCCGCGCGCGAACCGACGCGGCTTTGGCGTTATCACAAGCCGGCCGGGCTAGTGACCACCGCGCGCGATCCAGAGGGGCGCCCGACGGTGTTTGCGTCACTGCCGAAGTTCCTGCCGCGGGTGCTGTCGGTCGGACGCCTCGATATCAATACGGAAGGGCTGTTGCTGCTGACCAACGACGGGGGACTCGCGCGTCACCTGGAACATCCGGCGCAGGCGGTATCCCGCACCTATCGGATTCGCGCGTTCGGCAACGTGAATGAAGCTGCCATCGGCAAACTGGCTAATGGCGTCACGATCGAGGGCATCAGCTATCGGCCGGTGCGAACCGTTATTGACCGCCGCGATACCAGCAACTGCTGGCTGACGATGACTTTGACCGAGGGCAAGAATCGCGAAATCAAGATACTGCTGGAACACCTTGGCCTGCGCGTAACGCGCTTGATTCGAACCGGTTATGGTCCGTTCGAGCTAGGGCCGTTGCCGCCCAATGAAGCCGAGGAAGTGCCGCTGCGGCGGCTCACTGGTTTGATCCCCGGTTATTTCACCTGATGCGGGTTCACGCTTGGCGCAACGCGCGCTCCGCGCAACCTCGGCGACCAGGTGATTTACCAAGACTCGCTGCCTGGCCATTTCTTGAATTCGGCATAAGTGTAATCGTTCGCAATCTTGCCGTCGCGGCAGGACAGCACGGCACAGAAGGGCAACTGCCAAGCGGGTCCTCGATCCGGATCGAGCAAGACCGCCTGGACGACGACCACGTTACCATCGGCATATTTGTGGTCCACGCGCATTTTGCGCTTGGGCGCGGCGCGCAGCACGCTTTCCTCGACCTTGATGAATTGTTCGTAGCCGCGAATCAGGCCGTCATTGACGACACAGTCGGCTGTATAGCATTCATGAATGAACTTGATGATATCGGTGTTGTAGAGGTTCTCGTAGCGCTGGGCGAGGTCGAGATTTCGTTGTTCTTCAACGGTCATTTCGAGCACTCCTGAATTCGTGAATTAGCGGATGCACGCATCAGGCCCCAGATAACACGTCACCTCGGGCTTAGCTATCAGGGGATCGCGCGGCGGGCCGCGATGATGATCGCGCCGCGTTCTCGACCGCCATCCGGCCTGTCCGTAACTGCCCTTCACTATGTGGATTGTTTGGCTACTGCACGCCGGACACCCTCGAACACAAAAAGAATCTGGTCCATACTTTAGATGGTGCTGTTGTCCGTCCGCGGAGCGCTATACGGTGAGGTTGGAAACGCGCGACGTGTGCGAGGTCCGGGAGCCGATCGGGACTCCTGCGTAGCGCGCGCAGACGGCAGGAATTTCGACGAGGAGACGACGTTCGAGCGCTATGGAAATCCCCCAAGATATTGATCCCGTTGAAACCGACGAATGGCTTGACGCAATGGAGGCGGTAATCGAGGCCGAAGGCGTCGATCGAGCGCATTTCCTCCTGGAGAATCTAATCGTCAAGGCGCGCGAAGGCGGCGCCTTTTTGCCTTACAACGCCAACACGCCGTACCTCAACACGATTCCGGTGGACCAGGAGATACGTTCCACCGGCGATCGCGCGATTGAGCGCAAGATCCGATCGATCATCCGCTGGAATGCGGTCGCGATGATCCTGCGCGCCAACAAGAAGTCCTCGGAGCTGGGCGGACATATCGCGAGCTTCCAATCCGCGGCGACGCTCTACGACGTCGGTTTTGGTCATTTCTGGCGCGCGCCGTCGGAAAATCAACACGGCGACATCATTTATATCCAGGGGCATTCGTCGCCGGGGATTTACTCGCGCGCGTTTCTCGAAGGCCGCCTGACCGAAGAACAGCTCGTGAACTTCCGGCGCGAGGTGGACGGCAAGGGCCTGTCGTCTTATCCGCATCCGTGGCTGATGCCTGACTTCTGGCAGTTTCCGACGGTCTCAATGGGCCTTGGGCCGCTGATGGCGATCTACCAGGCGCGCTTCATGAAATACCTGCAGGGGCGCGGGCTCGCCGACATGGGAGACAGCAAAGTCTGGGCTTTCATGGGTGACGGCGAAATGGACGAGCCTGAATCCTTGGGCGCGATTGCACTAGCCACGCGGGAACATCTGGACAACCTCATCTTCGTCGTAAACTGCAATCTGCAGCGTCTCGACGGTCCGGTTCGCGGCAACGGCAAAATTATCCAGGAGCTGGAGGCGGATTTCCGGGGCACGGGCTGGAACGTGATCAAGGTTATCTGGGGCAGCAACTGGGATGCGCTGCTCGCCCGCGACAAAGGCGGTCTGTTGCGCAAGCGCATGGAAGAATGCGTCGACGGCGAGTACCAGGCCTTCAAGGCGCGGGACGGTGCTTACGTGCGCGCCGAATTTTTCGGCAAATATCCGGAACTTCTGAACATGGTCTCCGCGATGACGGATGACGAGGTCTGGGAGTTGCGACGCGGCGGCCATGACGTGGTCAAGATTTACGCCGCGTACGCGGCGGCGATCGCTCATCGCGGACAGCCGACCGTGATCCTGGCCAAGACTGTCAAAGGGTACGGGATGGGTGCGGCGGGCGAGGGCATGAACATCACCCATCAGCAGAAGAAGATGGATGTCACGTCGCTCAAGAAGTTTCGCGACCGCTTCAATATCCCGGTGCCGGACGACAAGATCGAAGAGGTGCCGTTCTATCGGCCGCCCGACGACAGCGTCGAGGTGCAATATCTGAAGCAGCAACGCGCGGCGCTAGGCGGCAGCCTGCCGCAACGGCGCCGTAAATCGGCGGAGCTCGAGGTGCCGCCGCTCTCCGCGTTCGACGCGCAGCTCAAGAGCACCGACGACCGCGAGATCTCTACGACGATGGCGTTCGTGCGGATTCTTTCGGCGCTGGTGCGCGACAAAAACATCGGCAGCCGCGTCGTGCCAATAGTGCCGGACGAGTCGCGGACTTTCGGCATGGAAGGCATGTTTCGGCAGCTCGGCATTTTCTCGCAGGTCGGCCAACTCTATAAGCCCGAAGACTCCGGCCAGTTAATGTTCTATCGGGAATATCAGAAGGGACAGATTCTGCAGGAGGGAATCAACGAGGCCGGCGCGATGTCCTCATGGATCGCCGCGGCCACCTCGTACAGCACGCACAACCTGCCCATGATCCCGTTCTACATTTTCTACTCGATGTTCGGCTTTCAGCGGGTCGGCGACCTGGCGTGGGCGGCGGGGGATTCGCGCTGCCGCGGCTTCCTGCTCGGCGGAACCTCCGGGCGGACGACGCTCAACGGCGAGGGGTTGCAGCACGCCGACGGCCAGAGCCATATCCTCTCTTCGACCATTCCCAACTGCGTCTCCTACGATCCGACCTACTCATACGAGCTGGCGGTGATCATTCATGACGGCCTGCGCCGCATGCTCAAGAATCAGGAGGACGTCTTTTATTACATCACGTTGATGAACGAGAACTACCAGCATCCGGCGATGCCGGAGGGCGCGGAGGAGGGTATTCTCAAAGGCATGTACCTGCTGCGCGATGGCGGCAATGCGAAAGGCGCGCGCGTGCAGTTGCTCGGCTCCGGCACCATCCTGCGCGAAGTGGTTGCGGCGGCCGACTTATTGCTGAACGACTACGGCGTGATTTCAGACGTGTGGAGCGTGCCGAGCTTCACCGAGTTGCGGCGCGAGGGGCTGGAAGTGGAACGCTGGAACATGCTGCATCCGACGAGCGCGCAACGGCGCAGCTACGTGGAGACCTGTCTCGGCGATCGGCCCGGCCCGGCGATCGCGGCGAGCGACTATATCAAGGCGTTTGCGGATCAGATTCGGCCGTGCATGCCGAAACGCTATCGCGTACTCGGCACCGACGGATTCGGCCGGAGCGATTATCGCGTTCGCTTGCGCAATTTCTTCGAGGTCGATCGCTATTACGTCGCGATTGCAGCACTGAAGTCGCTCGCCGATGAAGAATCGATTCCCGCTTCGACGGTCGCGGCGGCGATCAAGAAGTACGGCGTCGATCCCGAAAAGCCCAGCCCGGTAACGGTCTAAGTCGAGATTTCATCAAGATGGATAGTGTCGAGGTCAAGGTCCCAGATATCGGCGAGTTTACCGACGTTGACGTGATCGAGGTGATGGTCAAGCCGGGCGATACCGTCGGCGTTGACGATCCGTTGATCGCGATCGAGTCGGAAAAAGCCACGATGGAAGTGCCGGCGCCGTCGGCCGGCGTAGTCAAGGAAATCAAGGTAAAGCTGGGCGACAAGGTTTCGGAAGGTTCGCTGATCCTGGTCCTCGAAGCAGACGCCGCGGCACCCGCGTCCGCCTCGCAAACGAACGCGATTCCGAAGGGAGACGCGAACGGTGCGTCGCGGACGGAAACGACTTCGGCCGACAGACCCAACGTTAATACGGCTGTCAAATCAGACACAAAGGGGACGCAACAAGCGCCCGCATTGCGACTCGTCACCGCGGTGGACGGGGCGGCGGCGGGCGACGATTCAGCGGCGGCGGCAAGCTCGCGCTCCGCTGACTCGAGTCCTCGAGCAGTCGTGCCGGAATCGCGCGATGACGGTGCCGTCGAGCATCCGTTCAAGCCGCATGCGAGTCCGTCGGTGCGCAAGTTCGCGCGCGAGCTGGGCGTCAACCTTAACCTCATAAAGGGCAGCGGCCGCAGCGGGCGGATCTTCAGAATCGATGTGCAGAAGTTCGTCAGCGCCGAATTGACGAAACCCAAAGGGTCGGGCGCGGGGCTCGATCTGATCCCATGGCCCAAGGTGGATTTCACCAAATTCGGCGCGGTCGAGACCCGGGCCCTCTCGCGCATTAGAAAACTCGCGAAGGCGAACCTCGCGCGGAACTGGGTAATGATCCCTCACGTTACGCAGTTTGACGAGGCCGACGTGACCGAGCTCGAGGCGTTTCGCAATCACGTCAACGAGGCTCAGGCCAAATCGGGAACCAAGGTGACGATGCTCGCTTTCATCCTGAAAGCGCTGGTGGCGTCGTTGACCGAGTACCCGGAGTTTAATTCCTCGCTGGACGGCGACAATCTGATCCTGAAGAAGTACTTCAATCTGGGATTCGCTGCCGACACGCCCAACGGATTGATCGTTCCGGTGCTAAAGAACGTCGATCAAAAGGGCGTGCTTCAGATCGCGCGGGAGACGAGCGAGCTGGCCGCGGCGGCGCGCGAAGGGAAGCTCAAGCCCACCGACATCCAAGGCGGATGCTTTACTGTCTCAAGCCTGGGCGGTATCGGTGGCACTGCCTTCACACCGATCATCAATGCGCCAGAAGTCGCCATCCTGGGTGTTTCGAAGCTGACACATAAGCCGGTCTATCGCGATGGGGGTTTTGTGCCGCGGCTGATACTGCCGCTCTCGCTCTCGTACGACCATCGCGTGATCGACGGCGCCGCCGCCGCACGCTTCATCACGCATTTCTGCTCGGTGATCAATGACCTTCGCCGCGCGCTCCTCTGACAACCGCGGTGTGCTCGATCAATTCGGGCGCATCGTAACGCGATTGCGCCAGGTAGTGCGCTCCGGCGGGTGGAGCCCGGTTCTTTTTGCCCGATGCCCGTGTCACACTGATTAAGTCGCGATGTGAGCCGGTGGAGGGCAGCGGGACCGCGTTGGGGGAAATTTGTTGTTCGATCGGTGAGCATTCGCAATGTCCAGGATTGGTCTCCGCGCGGGGCGGTGCTGGTTGGCTTCGATGGCACGCATCGTATTGTTTCTAGTGCTCGCACCACGATGCGCCTTCGCGCAGAATGCACCACCGCTCCGCGTGATTCTCTTGCCGTCGCTGATTCCACAGGCGATTGCGCAGATGCTGCCGATTACGTTCGATTCGCCCGACACTTCAGCGATCGAGCCGCAGAAGATAACAGTCGTCACCATGGTCTATTGCGGAGCCAATGCCGACGGTGGCGCCAATGCCGTTGGGGTCGCAGTGCCGGGTCAGGCGCGAGCCCTGCCGGAGCCCGGGGTTTCAAAGAGCGATTGCACTGCGGCTCTCGGTGAAACGGCCGCGCGCCTGATGAATACGGGCGGAAATTTCGATTGGTTGGAAGCAATCAAGTTGCGCGTTAGCTGGACGCCCTGGCGCCTGACCCTTTCGATCGTCAGCGCGGCGGGTGCGGCGAGACCCGGATTCAACGCCCCACCTCTCAATCACCTTGGCCAAGTCGAAAGCTTCAACACGGCCGGCCTCCATATCCTGACCGGACCTGGAAGCAACGCCGCCTTTGATGTCGCGGTAGGTTTTGCGGGATCGGCGATCACGATGATCGCCTTTCCGAGCGGTCGGGTGGGTAATCCCGGTTCGTACCTGAGCGATCCCGCCATCCAAACCGAAATCGCGAATGCACCGGCAGCGAGCAACGTGATTGCTGATGCGCAATATACTTTCATCAACGAAGTGCTGCGGCTGTACGGCTCGACCTTTGAAATTCCGATTCCGATCGAAGGCGCGACCGAAAAGATGACCGCAAAAAATGTGACCGTTAATGGCGGCGATAACGTGATGACGGTGGCCGGCAAATTGGAGTATCAAGCTATCGGCTACGATGCGTCGGTGCTCTGCCGGGGTCAGGATCTGGCGGTGAATCAGGTCACACTGGACGCGCCGGGCGCGAACTGCAATCAGGACGACCTGATGACGCGGCTGCAATGCCAGGGGCAGAGTGTGGCGCTGTATGGTTCGAGCAAGGCGCTGGCGGCGACAATCACGAATTACTATCAAGGTCAGCCCCTGCACGTCTCGACGCGGACGCAGCCGCTGGATTTCGCGATCGGCGATAACAATTACCAGGCAACCTTCGATGCGCTCAAATCGAGCTCTCATGGCGGCGTCTTTAGCGAGGCCGGTCGCGCGTCGATTCGTAGGGTCGGGGGCTCGTGATGGCGCTCAAAGATCTGGCAACAGCAAGTCTACGAGCCGGCAAACGGCGGCACAGAAAATGACTTGCCCGTGCGCAGCTGATCTGAAAGGTTAGCTGGCGATTTGAAACCCGTAGCAGCCGACAAGATGGACACAGCAACGGTAAGTTTGTCGCCACCGGATCCGAAAGTGACCATTCCGATGGTGCCCGAGCGCCGTTACCTGTGGTCGTTGCTCGCGATGCTGATGTCGGCGACGATCTTCGAAGGCTACGACATCACCATCTTTCACCTGTGCACCCCAGATATCGCGCGCACCTTCCATCTCAACGATCGCGCCATCGGCGCGATTGCGACGGCAGTCCGCTTCGGCGGCATTCTGTCGATTTTCGTGGTGACGCTCGCCGATCGCTACGGCCGCAAGACGATCATCGCGAATACCGTATTGTGTTATGCGTTTTTTACCCTGATGACAGCCCTGTCGTCCGGGATGGTTACGTTCACGTTGTTCCAGAGCGCGTCGCAAGTTTTTCTCGCCGCCGAGTTCGGGATCGCCATAACAATTATCTGCGAGGAGTTTCCCGACGAGTTGCGCGGCCGCGCGATCTCGATCATGCATATGGTCGCTTTTGTCGGGGTGGCCGCGGCGGGGGTCCTGTATGGCTACGTGGCCGAATCGAGCTGGGGCTGGCGCGGCATGTATTTCCTGGGAATCGCGCCGTTGCTGGTGGTCGCGTGGCTGCGGCGTGGCATGCGCGAGACCGTTCGTTTCGGCGCCGCCGCGCAGAACCGGCGTGATAATGCTGACGCCGATGAAGGCATCTTCGGCCCGATGCGCCGATGCTTTCAGTCGGGCGAGGAATCGTATCGCGGGCGGCTGTTGCTGATCGCGTCGCTATGCAATTGCCTGGGCCTGGTCGGTGGTCCGACCATTTCGTTCTTCAGCCTCTACGCCAAGCGGGATCATCATTGGACGTCGAGCCAGATCGGCATCGCGATCGTGCTCGCCTATTTGACCGGATCGATTGGGACGCTATTGTGCGGATACCTGCTCGACGTGATCGGCCGCCGGTTAACTGCCGCTTTGTTTTTTCTGGGCTCGGCTTGCGCCATGTTTACGCTCTTCCGCGCCAACAACCACCACGCGATACTGGTCGCGATGATGGCAACGATGTTCGCGTACCAGGGCGCGCGAACTGCTACTTCTGCGTTGTCATCCGAACTGTTTCCGACCGGTGCGCGCGCAACCGGCTACTGCCTGACCGTGCAGGTCTTTGGACAATTAGGCTGGATGCTGGCGCCGCTCGCAGTGGGCGAGCTTTCGCTCAAGCTTGGCGGGTTGGGCCAGGCCGCGTCGCTCTTTGCGGTCGGACCGTTGATCGGGATCGTCCTGCTGTTAACCCTCGTTCCGGAGACCCGGGGCAAAACGCTGGAGGAACTATCGCCGGAGTCTGCCGGAAGGGCGACACGCGAGATTTGAGCTTCGACGCTGCGACACGTCCCGCGGCGACGAAGAGAGCATAAGCCTCGCGCATCGCCGGTTCATTTTGGTAATCAGTTACAACACTCAAGCAAGCGCGAGGCGAATATGGCTGGAAAATATTTCGAAGAATTTCGTGTGGGTGAGGTCTTCAAGCATCAGCCGAGCCGCACCGTTACCGAGACCGACAACTTGCTCTTCACGACGCTCACGATGAACGTGCAGCCCTTGCACCTGGACGCGGAATTTTCGAAGAACACGGAGTTCGGCCAACGGTTGGTGAACTCCATCTTCACACTCGGGCTGGTCGTCGGCCTGTCGGTCGGCGAGCTGACGCTCGGCACTACGGTGGGGAATCTCGGCTTTGAAAAAACCGAGTTTCCCAAGCCGGTCTTTATCGGCGACACGATCACGGCGGAGACCGAGGTAATCGAGGTGCGCGAGTCGAAGTCGCGCCCGCAGTGGGGCATCGTGCAGTTCGAGCATCGCGGGGTAAATCAGCGTGGCGAGATCGTAGTGAAGTCGCGGCGGATCGCGATGATGCGCCGCAAGCCGGCGTGAGCGCTCGGGCGCGGCGACGGAATTCGCGCGGAATCCCCGCGCGGAATTCCCTCGCCGCGCCCCGTTCCGATTCGTCCGAATTGGTGCGCTATGCGACCCCCAATTCGGACGCCCATTTCAGCATGTCGCGCGCCACCTTGAGGTGCGCCGTATCGACCATCATGCCGTTGTGAATGACCACCGAGCTGCCTTCGCTCTCACATTTCTCGACGGCCGCAATTAGTTCCTTCCAACCCGCGATTTGGTCGTTCGTCGGCGTAAAGACTTCATTGACAATGGCAACGTGCGACGGATGAATCAGCAGCATTCCGCTGTAGCCGAATTGTCGCGTACGGATCGCCTCGGCCCGCAGCCCGTCGAGATCCTGAATGTCCCACCAACCACGCCCACCAATCGGGTACGCGATATTCGCAGCACGCGCGTCGAGGAGAACCTTCGAGATGTAGTAGAAGGCTTCGTGTCCCTCCGGCGTCCATTGGAAGCCAATCGCACGCGCGATGTCGCCGTCCTTGCCGGTGATGCCGCCCAGATGGGCGACGCGCGGCGAAGCAATCGCGACTTCATAAGCCTGTCGCATGCCTTGCGCGGTTTCTAGCACCGGATCGATCAGCACCGTTCCCGGTTCGATACTGTGTCTGCGCTCAAGGAATTCGATAATCGTGTCGCAGCGCTTGACGTCCTCCGGGCCGGTAACCTTCGGCAGCATCACGCAGTAGAGTTCCTTGCATATGATCGCGTCGAGATCCGCCCAGGTGAGGCCGGTCTCGAAATCATTGACGCGCACGAAAATCGTATGACCGGCGCCGCCCAGTTCCTCCACCATCCTGCGGACGGTGCCCCGCGCGCGCTCCTTGTCGGGTAACGCGACGGCGTCTTCGAGGTCGAGTATCAACGCGTCGGCGCCGAACCGCGGCGCTTTTTGGATCCGGTCTTCGCGGTTACCGGGGACGAATAGTGCTGAACGGATAGGTTTAACGCGGCGCACGATGCGGCCTCCTGTGGTGCAATTGTTAGCGTTACTACTTAGCATCATCGCGGTCGCATTGAGAAAGGAAATACGGACGGCGCGCTAACTGAGCAATCGGATTTTGTGTTAACCGTGGGCGCAGCGACGCGCGTCGATGAGGAATTTTACTCAGAATCGATTCGATGATGGTGCGCGTCATCAGTAGTCGTAACGACTGCGCCCGACAAGTTGCTGGCACCGCAATAACGCCGGCACTAAAGGATTTCTGACGATGGCTTCGCACAAACGCATCTTTGAGGGCGTTCGCATTATTGACGTGACGCAATACTTGGCCGGGCCCGTCGCAACCCGACTCTTTGTCGATCTCGGAGCAGAGGTGATCAAGGTTGAATTGCCGCCCGGCGGCGAGGGTTCGCGACGGCTGCGCTTCAGCGCCGGCGACGGCCCCAAGGGCGCGGCGCCGACCTACTTCGCGATGCACAATCGCGGCAAGAAATGTGTTTGTGTTGATTTCAAAAGACCCGCGGGCGCGGCCATCGTCAAGGACCTCGCGAAAAGTGCCGACGTTCTCATCGAAAACTACACGCCCGGGGTACTCGCCCGTTATGGTCTCAGTTACGCGCACGTTGCCGCGGTGAATCCGAACATCGTCATGTGCTCGGTCTCGACCTATGGTCAAGACAGTCCTCACGCGCAGCGGATTGGCAACGACCTGGTCGCGCTCGCGGCGGGCGGTTTTCTGCACATGGTGGGCGAGCCGGATGGCCATCCGGTATATCCAGCGTCCGCGATCGCCGATCACATGACGGCGGTTAACGCCTTCGGCGCGATCTCGGCTGCGCTGTTCCATCGCGCTCGCACTGGTGAAGGCCAGCACATCGATCTCGCATTGGTTGACTGCACTTACAATTCGCACGACTGGCAACTCGCCGCGTTCAGCACGTCCGGCGGAGAACTCGATCCGCAGCGCGGCGGTACTCAGCGGACCGGCGCATTTCCTTATGGAGTTTTCAAATCGAAGGATGGCTACATCGGTATCGGTATCTTCACCGAGCCGCAGTGGGAAGCGTTGGTACGGCGCATGGGACGCGAGGATCTGCTTGAGGTAGCGGAATTCAAGACTCATGGTGGGCGTTTCGAGAACCAGGCCGCCCTCAAGTTGATTATCGAGGAATGGTTCGCGACGCTGCCCAACGACAACGAGGCGGTGCGTATTCTCGCCGACGAATTGCGCCTGCCTGCCGCTCGCGTTCTGTCAGTAGGACAGTTCGCACGGGACCCAGTGCTCAGCCGGCGGATGGTCGCGAAAGTGCCGATGGCTGACGGCAGCGAAATGCTATTGCTCAAGTCGCCGCACAAGTTTTCGAAAACGCCACCCACTGATCCGGTCCCGGCAGCCGCATTAGGTCAGCATACGAGTGAGATGCTGCGCACCGTTTGTGGCTACTCGCAAAGCAAAATCGATACGTTGCTGCGCGAGGGCGTCGTCAAGGAAACCCATCCGGGCTAGGACCGCGCAGTGAGAATTTCAGTGTCAGGGCGCCGGGTGCTGCTGCGTCAGGCAATGCACCGCGCCGAGTCCCCACACGAGATCGGTCGCGGGCAGCGCGACGACGCGACGACCTGTAAATAAGCGTTCAAGCGTCTCGATCGCGATAGCATCTGCGGCGCAGTCGAAGGTTGGTACGATCACACCACCGTTCACAAGATAGAAATTCGCATAGGAGGCAGGCAGACGTGTGCCGTCGTAACAGAGTGCGGGCGGCATCGGCAGCGTAACGATTGTGAATGCGCGATTATTCTCGTCGCGCAACTTTTGCAGCCGCTTCAGGTTGTCCGCGAGTACCTGATAATTCGCATCGGCGGGGTCGTTCTCGATAACCGTTAAGATCGTGCGTGCGTTGACGAAGCGCGCGAGGTCGTCGATATGACCGTCGGTGTCATCGCCCGCGATACCGTCGCCCAGCCACAAGATGTTCGTTACGCCGAGATAGACCTTTAGGTACTCTTCGATTTCGGCGCGCGTGAGCTTGGGGTTACGGTTCCGGTTCAGCAGGCAAGCTTCGGTAGTCATTACCGAGCCCGCCCCGTTAACCTCGATCGATCCGCCTTCGAGCACGATCCCCGGCTCGATCACGTCGAAGCCATAATGCTCGCCAAGACGCCGCGGGACGACGTCGTCCAAATCGTAGCGCCCGTACTTTTCGCCCCACGAGTTGAAGCGCCAGTCGAGTGCGATCTGAGCAGGTGAATCGCCGTGCGTGGTCCCGCGACGATTGACGAAGATCGGACCATGATCGCGCACCCACGAATCGTTAGTCGGAATTGTGACGAGGTCTATGCGATCGATACGCACCGGCGACTCGTCCGGAGTCGGAGCGTCCGCGATCATCGCACGCACGCTGTCGATCGCGCTCGCGTCGTTGACCAAAACGCGCAGCGGCTCGAAATGACCGACCGACGCGGCCATTCGCGCGAACAGCGGCGGTATCGGCTCGAACTTCCCCGGCCACGTGTCGAGGTTGTGCGGCCACACGAGGTAGGTCGCGAGGTGCGGCTCCCACTCCGCCGGCATCCGATACGACGACAGCAGCCGCTGATGTTCCGGCGAGGGCACGTTCACTTCAGTTGCGGAAACGACGGGTCAAATCGTGATAGGCGTCAATGCGTCGATCGCGCAAAAAGGGCCAGTTGCGGCGGGTCTCCTCGATCAGACTCAAGTCGCAATCGACCACGAGGATCTCTTCTTTTGAAGCGTCGGCGCGAGCGATCACTTCGCCAAAGGGATCCGCGACAAACGAGTTGCCCCAGAACTGAATGTCGCCTTCGACGCCGGTGCGATTCACCGCCGCGACGAACACGCCGTTGGCGATCGCGTGGCCGCGTTGCACGGTTTCCCAAGCGTTCTGAATCCGGGTGCGAACGCTCGGCGACATCTCCGGGCTCCATCCGATCGCCGTCGGATAAAACAAAATCTGCGCGCCCGAAAGCGCCGTCAGCCGCGCCGCCTCTGGAAACCACTGGTCCCAGCAAATCAGCACGCCGAGCGATCCGCGCTTGGTGCGGTGCGCGATGAAATCGAGGTCGCCCGGCGTGAAGTAGAATTTCTCGTAATAGCCGGGATCGTCGGGAATGTGCATCTTGCGGTACAGCCCGGCGACACTTCCGGTCTCATCGAGCACCACCGCTGAATTGTGATAAACGCCCTCCGCGCGGCGCTCGAAGATGGGGGCGATTACGACAACCTTGTGCGCTGCCGCCACTTGTCCGAGGAGTTTCGTCGTCGGCCCTGGAACCGGTTCGGCGAGATCGAACATCTCGTTGCGTTCCGATTGACAGAAGTATTGCGAACGAAAAAGCTCCTGCAGGCAAACCACGGTCGCGCCGCGCCCCGCGGCCTCCTCGATAAGGCGCGCGGCCTTGTCGAGATTCGGCGCCGGATCGGCCTCGCAACTCATCTGGATGAGCCCGATACGAAGGTTTCCCGCTTCCATCGTGATCGTGATAGCAGCCGCGCGCCGTTCACGCTACCGCACCCTCTCGCGCGCTTGCGGATTTCGACTGTGCCCGCGTTACGGCACGATTAAATCGCGGCCGCGCAACGCTCCTAACGCACCAACGGCATGACCAATTCGGAGAAATCGCGAAAAACCTTGCGCTGGAACTCTGCCGGCGGCAGCAGACTGATGCCGTGAATGCCGAGTTTTTCCAACTCGTTCAGTTGCTGCACGATCTCTTCGGGCGTGCCGACCAGGCAAGAGCCCTTGATCGCCTCGGGCGTCATAAATTTACGTTCGCCCGGTTGTAGATAGGTGCAGTGGCCGTCGTGAATTTGCCGAAAGCGCGCCTGCTCCGGAAGGCTCATGTCCTCGACCCGCGCGAGATACTGATCCCATACGTTGGCGAAGTAGGCCGGTATCAACTCGTCCTTTTTGCCCATGTCCTTCCAGATTTCGTAGGCGAAATGCAGTATGGCCGATACGAACGAACCGGTCTCATCGATTACGCGATCGTCGGTCAGCTTCTCGCCCGGCCTGAGGACGCATCCTCCGATCAACGCCGTAGTATCGAACGGATTGGGCAATTCGCGTCCGGCCTTGCGCGCACCCTGATCGATCATCGCACGCTGCGCCTTGACCTCCGCCGGGCTGCCGACCGCGGTGACCCACCCATCGCCAAATTCGCCCGCTATCTCGCAGGCCTTGGGTCCGTTCGCCGCGACGTAAATCGGTATGGGATGTTCTAGGTCGAGGTAGTGCAAATCCTGATGGAGGAACTGGATCTCGCGCGTGCGCCCGGCATAAGTGTACTCGACGGCCTCGCCTTTCAGCAGCGTGCGCACCACCCGCAGATACTCGCGGAATTCCTTGATACGCATCGGATGCTGTCCCATCACGCGCATCGCGGTGTGCCCGGTTCCGATGCCGAGGAAAGTGCGGCCGGGCGCGATTTCGTTGATAGTCGCGATCGAATGGGCGGTTACGGGGGCCAATCGCGTACCGGGAATCGCGACTCCGGTGCCAATCTTTATCCGCTTCGTGGCCTGCGCCGCTAATGCCATCACGGCATAACAGTCCGACCAGATCATCTGCGAATCCGGCACCCACGCGCGGTCGTAACCGAGTTCCTCGACGTACCGTATGAGGTCCCATTTGTCGATGTGCGTGTCGAAACAGATGCCAAATTCCATAATCATTCTCCGCTTCAAAAATTGCGCAGCGAGGATCCAGTCTCTTCAGGGTCGCGATGCCAGCAGTTTACCGCCTTAGCGCGAGGCGAAACATTCCACAGCCGCTGCGCACCGTCAATCGGCCTCGGCGTACCGTCGGGATAAAGTTTCCGCTCAATGCGGTTGCAACCCGGTCACTGTGATAATTTAATGTGAGGTTCCGAAGTTCAGGCGCATGGACTGGTGGTAGAGAATGCCCCTGCCGCCGGCCCTCGCGATCGAGAAGCCTGCGACGATTTGCAGACGGTGAAAAACTGCCCGCCGCTGATAGCCGGGTCCTGCGCAAGGGAAGGCCGCGAACCCCGCCAGGTCCGGAAGGAAGCAACGGTACCGGCTCTAACCCTGTGCCGCAGGGGTGCCTGGCTATCATTCGACGGGCAGAATTTCTGACACATACACATGGCAGCCTCACCATCATCCCACCTCGTGCTTGCGCGTAAATGGCGCCCCGAACGGTTCAGCGAACTGGTCGGGCAGGAGCACGTTACGCGCACCCTGGCGCAGGCGCTCAAGAGCGGCCGTATCGCGCACGCTTTCCTTTTCACAGGCATCCGCGGAGTCGGCAAGACGACTGCCGCGCGCATCATGGCGCGATGCCTCAATTGCGAACAGGGGCCGACGCCCGATCCGTGCGGGACTTGTGCCGCGTGCGTAGAGATTCGCACTGGATCGGCACTGGATGTAGTCGAAATCGACGGCGCGACCTATCGAAAGATCGACGATGCGCGCGCCATTATCGAGAATCTCAGCTATCGTCCAGCGCGCGACCGTTTCAAGATCTACATCATCGATGAAGCGCATCAGCTCACCGATCAGGCCTTCAACGCGTTGCTTAAAACGCTCGAGGAGCCGCCCGCGCACGTCAAGTTCATCCTCGCAACGACCGAGCCGCAAAAGATGCCCGAGACAATCCTGTCGCGGCTCCAGCGCTACGATTTCCGCCGCATCCCATTCGCCGTAATCTTCGATCGCTTGAAAGAGTTGGCCGCGCGCGAGGGTGCTGGCGCCGATGAGGGTGCGCTACGGATGCTCGCGCGCGAAGCGGGGGGTAGCATGCGCGACGCCGAACGCATGCTCGAGACCGCGATCGCGTCGCTTGAAGGTCAGGTCACCGAGCGGGAGGTTGCCTCAATCCTCGGCGTCGCCGGCCGTAGCCGGGTCTTCGCCATCGTCGAAGCGATTCTCAATAAGGATGCGGCGGTGGCGTTGGGGACGGTCCGCGAGCTTCATCGCAGCGGCGCCAACCTCGAGTCGCTTGGCCGCGATATCCTCGAACTCCTGCGCAACCTGGCCGTCGCAAAATTGCCCGCTGCGAATAGCCCACAGAGCCCCTTGGCGGACCTTCCCGATCAGGAAGCGGCTGAGTTGACGCGATTGTCCGCCGTCGCCAGTAATCGCGATCTGATGCGTTTGTTTCGATTGATGGCCGATGCGCAAGAGCAGCTAATTCGCTCGCCCTATCCCGATCTACTGCTGGAGATGGTGGTGATTCGCATGGCCACGTTGGCGCCGGTGATCGATGCCGACGAACTGTTGCAGGCGATCGGAGCGAGTGTTCCGGTAGGGCGCTCGGCTGGCGGTGGCAGTGCCTCAGGTAATTCTTCCGGTCAGTCGCCGCATTCGCCGACTGCCGGGTCCACGGATGCCACCGGCGACGCGACCAAGGCCGCGCCGTCGGTGGCATCCGTGGACGCCGTTCTCGCCCCAACGCCCGCGCGACGCATACGCGTCGAAGGCGAGGTCAAGGCTGAGGCTCCTCCGCGAGCCGTCGCCGTGCAGCCTAAGGCTGCGAGCGTGGTCTCGTCGTCAGGCGCATCTGCCGGAACGTCAGGTGGCTTGCCCGATCTTCGCGAATTCATCCGCGGACGTCGCGCCGCACTCTTTGGCTTCATGGAGCAAGGGGCCGCGCTCGCCCTCAACGGCGACGTCCTCACCATCATTCCGCGCAACGACATTTATATTCGATATCTGAGCGACAACCGCGGCGTCATTGGCGACCTCGCCAGCGAGCTCTACGGCCGCCGCATCCGTGTCGAGCTCGCGCCGATCGGAACCCCGCTGCCGCCAGCAGGAGCCACCTCCGCATCGGAGGTGGCTCCTGCTGGCGGCACTGCGACTGCGGCGGTAACGCCGTCAGCCGCATCGCACGACGGAGGCAGCGGTGCCGCCGATACCGGCGGCCCCGCTGCCTCCGCCGAGGAACCACAGGCCGCCGCTGCCACGGATGGCGCCGACGCGGCGCCATCCGTGGCGGCAGCCGACGTGCCCGCGATGTCGCAAGCCGACCTTCGCCAGACGGTTTACGCCGATCCGGTCGTGCGGCGCATTTTCGATGAGTTCGAGGCTCGCCTGGTCGAGGTTCGCGTGCAGGCGGTCGCACCTCCCACCGTCGATTCTGGCTCGCGTAAGCCCTAGAGCCTCCGATGGTGCTATCATTGCGTTAAGGAGCTTAATTCTGTGCCAGAATTCGATATCGGCAAGATGATGCAGCAGGCGCAGGCCCTGCAAGATCGTTTGAAACAGGTGCAGGAGCAGGCGGCGGAGAAAACCGTAGAGGCCAATTCGGGTGGCGGGATGGTGCGCGCCGTGGTTGACGGCTCAGGCCGCGTGCGTCGCATCGAAATCGATCAATCGCTGCTGGCCGCGAATGACAAGGCGATGATCGAAGATTTGATCGTCGTCGCTGTTAACGACGGCCTTCGTCGAGTACAGGAGATGGTCGCCGAGGAGATGCGCAAGCTCTCGCCGATGGGCGGCATCGATCTTTCCAACATCTTCGGCGGCAATCAATAAGCCGCACGCAAGGCCTCAATCGAATCAATCATCGGCGATGGCGGAGAATCTCAAGCGCAATGACGGCCTGCCGCCGGCGATGACGCGGCTGGTCAAGGAGCTCTCGCGCCTGCCCGGCATCGGTGAGAAGACGGCGTCGCGCCTCGCGTTCAACCTGCTCAATCGTCCGCGCGACGAAGTTATCGCGTTGGCCGAATCGCTGCTCGAGATGAAGGAGCGGGTGGGTTTGTGCGCCGAATGTTTTGGCCTTTCGGATGCGGTGCGTTGCCGTATCTGTGATGACTCCGATCGCGACCACGAACTGATCTGCGTGGTCGAGGGCCCCGCCGATCTGATGGCGATCGAGCGCGCGCGAACATTTGGCGGTCTCTATCATGTCCTGCACGGCGCGATCGCACCGCTCGACGGCATCGGCCCGGACGACATCAAAATCGGCGAATTACTGGCGCGTCTGCGCGATTCGGGCCCTGTGCGCGAAGTGATCATCGCGACTAACGCCACCGTTGAGGGCGAAGCGACAGCACTTTACCTGGCGAAAATCTTGAAGCCGCTCGGAGTCAGGGCCAGCCGCCTCGCTCGTGGATTGCCGGCCGGCGGCGACCTCGAGTACAGCGATTCGGCGACACTCAGCAGCGCTCTCAGTGGCCGGCGCGATCTCTAGTTACTGCTGCACGACTGAAGTCCCCCGCTCCTGTGCCTGGACAGATCGTCCGGTCGAATAGAGTGCACTATGCGTCAACAAAGTGTCGTGCCCTAAGACCGCGACTCTGGCACAATCATCCGGCGGAGCGTGAATAATCTCCCCTGCCGGGCCGTCATCTGAAATGGCCTTGACAGGAGGCCGCTTTTTAGAGCACTTGGGCTAGCTTGGGGCGGACGTCGCCAAGACTTCCGGCAAAATCTCATCGATCGCGGGGACTTTTGGAATGCAGAGTAACTTCAGCATCATCACGATGATCATGCAGGGTTGGTATGCGACCTACCCGTTGCTGCTGATCTCGGTCGTATGCGTGACCATTATTATTGAGCGGATCTGGTCGCTATGGGGTGTCAGCGGGCGGGCGACGAGCAAGGCCGAGGCGCTGATCGTGCCGTTGCGCCAGGGCAACTTCAACGAAGCGTTGAAGCAAGTCGAAAGCCCGCGCAATCCCGGTGAGCGCGTGTTTCGCGACCTGATCGTGGAGGCATCTTCGTCGCAACGCGACCGGCTGCAGGATGTCGATGAGGAACGACGCTTCGCCGAGCTGCTGCAACTTCGCGGACTAATCTGGGTACTGGCGACGTCGGGGGCATCGGCGCCGTTTATCGGGCTGTTCGGGACCGTGGTCGGTATTCTCGCGGCGTTTCAATCGATGGCGGTCATGGGGACCGGCGGATTTTCGGTCGTCGCGGCAGGTATCTCGGAGGCGCTCATCTCGACTGCGCTGGGCCTTGCGGTCGCGATTATCGCCGTCATTTTCTACAATTATTTCTCGCAGAAGGTCGAGCGGATCAACGCCACGATCCATATCTGTGCGGCACGCCTGATCGACGCGGCTATCCAGGGACAGCAAACCAATGGCCATTAACGCCCCATCGGGGGGCGGCGGGATGTTTTGGGAGATCAACATCACCCCGCTGACGGATATTTTCCTGGTTCTGCTGATTATTTTCATGGTGACGGCTTCGGTGATGGTCGAATCGGCAACGCACGTCGAATTGCCGCAAGCGCAAAATACGTCACCGGAGAACAAGGGCGTCATCGTAACCTATACGGCGAATCACGAGCTCTTCGTCAACTCCAAGGACGTTCCGGAGCGCGAACTCGAGCCGGCCTTGAGCGAAGCGCTGCAGCGGGTTGATGCGAAAATTGTGATCTTCCAGGGCGACCGCACGGTGTTGCTGGGCGACATGGTCAAAATCCTGGACATCGCGAAGGCGGCGGGCGCGGACCAGATCGCGATCGCGGCGAGACGCGTGGCCGAAGCGCCGACCGTCGCGCCGGCGGCAGGAAGCTGATGGGCGTCAAAGAAGCGCGATCGAACTAGCGGCGACGAGCGAGGCGCACCGAGCTAAGCAGACTGGAAGGGCGGAACGGAGCAAGTTTCAAGATGGCGATGTCGGGCGGAAATGAGACGGGAAGTATCTTCGCGGCAATCAACATTACGCCGCTGACGGATATCTTCCTTGTTCTCCTCATCATCTTCATGGTGGCGACGGCGGTCACGATCGAATCGGCTGCGCACATCGAGCTGCCCAAGCTGCAGGCGCCAACGACCAACCAGCCGCCGAAGGGCATCACGGTTACCTACACTGCGACGCATCAGGTTTTCCTCAATTCAAAGCAGGTCAGCGAGGCGGAACTCGGTCCCGCGCTGAGGGACGCACTCGCGCATCAATCGGACAAATCGGTGGTCTTTGACGGCGATCCGCGAGTGATCCTGGGTGACATGGTGCGGATTCTCGACATCGCAAAGGGTGCGGGAGCGCAGCAGGTGGCGTTAGCGGTAGGGAGCTCGGGCGGCGGTGGTTCGGCGTCATCGGAGGAACCGCAGGGGGCACCCGAAGAACCTGCGCCGGAGACCGTCGCGCCGGCCGAGGGGGGCATCCCGTGAACTTCGAAAAGTTGAATTTTCTAAGCGGGTTTCCAGTCTCCTTCAAGTAGGATTACTCGATTTCAAGGCAACTTGGCGTGATAAGCGAAACCACCATACTCGTAGCGAGCGGCATCTCGGTCTTCGCGGTTGCGGCGGTAATCTACTTCCTCACCGCCCGTAATCGCGATGCGATTGCCGATGCGACCGGCCAACCGGCAGAACGCTGGCGCGCGATAAAGAACGCCCTGCGCTTCATGGAGGGGCCGCTGCCGATCTCGATCGCGTTGCATGCCTTGCTGCTGCTCTTTCTGCTCTGGGGAGTTCATCTGGAGACAGCGCGCAACCTGATCGCGGTCAATTTCCAATCGGGTGGCGGCGGCGGCAACAAGAGCGCCGGTGACGAGATGAAGCAGCTCAACCTGCCGGAACTGCCGATGCCCGAGATGGCGGCGCCGATGCCGATCGAGCGGCCCGTGGTGGCGACCCATGGGACCGAGGCGGTGACCGTCGCGAGTCATTACCTGCGCGAGGTCAGCGGCGGCGAAGGAATCGGAATCGGACGTGGCGGCGGAATGGGTTCGGGTTATGGACAAGGAGTCGGGTCGGGTTTCGGCGGGTTTATCGGCGGGCTCCGCAAGAGCGGCCTCGACGTCGTGCTGGTGATCGACGGCACCGGATCGATGAAACTGATCATCGATCAGGTCAAAGACAAGATGAAGCAGCTGGTACTCGCGCTCCATCGGATGGTGCCGGGCGCGCGTATCGGGATTGTCGTCTTTGGCGGCCGCGGCGAACGCATCGAGACCGTACCCTTGACCATCTCGCCACAGACCCTGATCGCGTTTCTCGGCACTATCGTCGCGCAAGACGGCGGCGAATGGCAGGAGGATACGCTCGGCGCGGTGCGCACGGCGGTGGACAAGATGAGTTGGCGGCCGGCCGCGCATAAAGTGATCATCCTGGTCGGCGACACCCCGCCGTTCGACGAGGATGTCGATCCGGTTCTGCAGGAAATTCGTCAGTTCCATGAGCAAAATGGCTCTTTCAATACGGTGGACGTGACGGTCGAGGAGCATCAGGAGTTCGTCGAGGAATGGGCGCGTGAGCATGGCGGCTCACTGCCACCCAACGCGCACGAATTGCCCTCGTTCTACTTGCAGACGCAGCATGCTTACCAGACCATGGCTACCGACGGCGGCGGGGCGTGGCGCAGTCTCACCAAGGACCAGCAAATCAATCAGCAGGTGCTCATTCTGGCGTTTGGCCCCGAGTGGCAGACGGAGGTGACGGCCTTTGGCCGCGGCATTTCCACTACCAGCGACCGTTGAGCGGGTGGTGCGAGCGTGGAACCTGGCCGGAGTCCGCGACGAGCGCAAGACTTGAATCTGCATGCGCGATTATGTGCGATCGTTTCAGCCTGCTTAATCGTAGTTCTGATCGCCGCCAGTTGCGCCCACGCGCAGAAGACCTATCAGTTCGCGCCAGCCGCGCCGCGGCAACCTACCGGCGATCTGGTTGACTCGCGCTTTGCCGCGACCGCGACAGTCCTTCCAAATGGGCAGGTTCTGATCGCTGGGGGCGTGGCGAGCGAAAATTCCTACACCGCGTCGGCAGAACTGTACGACCCAAACACCGGGGCCTTCACGCGTACGGGCAGTCTTGCGAGCGGACGCGCCTACCACACCGCGACCCTGCTCAAGGACGGCCGCGTATTGATTGCGGGCGGCATCGGCGTCGATGGGCAGCCGGTCGGCTCGGCCGAGATCTACGATCCCTCCAACGGAAAGTTCAGCACCACCGGAACGATGCTGCAGGCACGGTATAACCTGGCTGCCACGCTCTTGCCGAACGGCAAGGTATTGATGACGGGCGGCGATACCACCGCCTTGACGACGACAAACACTGCCACTGCCGAGCTGTACGATCCCGCGACCGGGAGCTTCACCGGCGGCGGCAATGTGACCCGTTTCTATGATCCCAGCACCGACAAATTCTATTACAAAGGCAAAATGCTGGCGGTCCATGGCAAGCACACGGCGACGCTGCTGCCGGACGGGAATGTATTGATCGCGGGCGGTGGCGACGCGAGCGGAACCGCGCAAGCTGCGGCTGAAGTGTACGACTCGGCTAGCGGCAAATTCATTCCGGCCGGACCGATGAATTTCGCCCGTCAGGAACATCGCGCAACGTTGCTCCCGAACGGCAACGTGCTGATTACAGGTGGCGTTGACGATCATGGGCAAGTGCTTGCGACTGCCGAATTATTCAACCCGGTTTCGCGCAAATTTACCCTGACCACGGCGGCATTTCCGGTCGGC